>DXDT01000010.1 GCA_019115335.1 Candidatus Brachybacterium merdigallinarum | reverse complement strand
GCCGGGTGTACTACCCCGCGCCGTACATGACCAACGACAACCTCGAGTACTACGAGGACGCGTACGAGATCGGCTACGAGAAGATCATCGACACCTACGCCGCGGCCACCCAGCACGTGGACCAGGGACTGTCGCTGACGCTGTTCTTCAAGGACACCGCCACCACGCGCGACGTCAACCGGGCGCAGATCTACGCCTGGCGCAAGGGCATCAAGACCCTCTACTACATCCGCCTGCGGCAGATGGCCATCGAGGGCACCGAGGTCGAGGGCTGCGTCAGCTGCATGCTCTGACCGACGAACGGACGCGCAGCCCGCTCCGACACGGTGAGATCACCGTGCCGGAGCGGGCTGCTCGTGTTCTGGGGCGTGAGATCAGCCGGCCGTACGACCGCCGTCGACCACCCAGAGCTGACCGGTCACGTGGGACGCTTCATCGCTGGCGAGGAACGCGGCGACGTTCGCCATCTCGCTGGCCTCACCCACGCGGCCCTGGGGCACCTGGCCGGCGAGGAACTCGTTGAGCTCATCGCCGAGCGAGTCCAGCCACGGTGTACGGGTGACGCCCGGCCCGATCGCATTGACGCGGATGCCCTTCTGCGCGTACTCGATTGCGGCGGTCTTGGTCATCATCGTGACAGCGCCCTTCGAGGTGATGTAGGCGACCGCCTCCGGTGTGGCGAGCACCGAACCGATGGACGAGGTGTTGACGATCGCGCCGCCACCCTTGGCGAGCATCAGGCGCAGACCCACTTGCATCATGCGGAACAGCTGACGCACGTTGATGCGCAGCACCCGATCGAAGTCGTCCATCGGGTACTCATGGCTGGGCTTCGCCGGACCATTGACACCCACGTTGTTGGCGAGCACATCGATCCCGCCGTAGGTGACCTGCAGATGCTTCTCCAGGGCGTCGATCGCAGCGTCGTCGTTCACGTCCAGGGCGTAGGCCGTGGCGCCGATGCGCTCGGCCACCTCGTCGCGGCGCTCGGAGACGTCGGCGACCACGACGGTCGCGCCCTCCCGCGCGAACTTTGCGGCGATTGCCTCTCCGATGCCGGAGGCGCCTCCGGTTACCAGTGCGATCTTCCCGTCGAGCCGTCCTGTCATGGCCTTCTCCTTCTCGTGCGGCGTGCGGGGCCTCATCACCTGCGGGGGCGGGGCGGGGAGCGGTGCGGTCCGGGCCTGCCGACGACCCCCTGCGAGGGGCCATCGATGAACGCTGGACCCTGAGGCCCTGAATGCCCCGCCCCGCTTCGCGAGGTGATGTGCATCACCGTATCCGGGTCGACGGGGCGATCCCGAGGACCTTCGTCCTCGCGTACCGCACCAGCGAGGGTCGCCCTCGTCTCGTGCGCGCTGTGCGAGATCGGCCGCAGGACGCGGCGCGATGAGGTGGCAGCAGCGCTCGGGACCCATCGGCGGCCACGAGCGGCCCGGTGGGTGCACGGATCCCCTGCTGAGCACCCACCGGGCCTTCCCACCGCCCCCTGACGGTTCTACTGCCGTTCCTCAGCGCGGGACGGTGATCACCACGCGCCGGTTGGCGTCCTTCGCCGCAGCCTGCTCCTCCGCGCTGCCGGCGGTCTCATCGGCCACCGGTTCGCTCTCGCCCTTGCCGGAGACCTCGAAGGTCGCCCCCGAGACCTTCGAGGTGAGGTAGTCCGCGACGGCCTGTGCACGGCGCTCCGAGAGGTCCTGGTTGTAATCGGTCTCGCCGTCGGTGTCGGTGTGGCCCACGATCGTGACGCCCTGCGGGGGAGCGTCCGCCCAGCTCGCGGCGACGTCGTCGAGGATGCCGGTCGCGGTGGGGCTGAGGATCGCCTCGTGCTTCTCGAAGTGGACCTCGCCGCTGAGGGTGATCTGCTGGTCGCCCTCCGCGGTCGACTGCCGGGTCCACTCCCCGCCCGCGCTGGTCACCGGGGCGATCGGGGTGTGCACCGGCAGGAACAGCCGAGAGGACTCCTCCGTCTCGGACCACACCGGGGTGATCGCCCCGTCCGGCAGCGGCTCCGGGGCCGATGGATCTGCCTGCGCCACGGGCAGCGGCTGCAGCGCGGCGCCGAGCGCGATCGCGGAGGCGGCCAGCACCGAGGTCAGCCACGGGCGGCGGCGGCTGCGGGACGCGCTCATGACTGGGTCACCGGGACGTTCTCGAAGGAGCCCAGCTGGCCGAAGGAGACGGTGACCGCCTCGACATCTGCGGGCAGGGCCGCGTACTGGGTGTTCACGACCATCGTCTCGCCGGCCTTGAACTGGGAGATGCCGGCGTCGGTGCACAGGCAGGTGCCGTCCGCGAGGTAGCCGGGGGAGTGCACGTTCCCGGTGGTCGGGTCGGTCACCAGCAGCAGGTTCAGCTGAGAGGCGGACCCGACCGAGATGACGCCCTCGGGGACGAGCTCGATGTCGTGGAACTCGCCGCGCAGGCTCACGTCCGCCTCCCCGGTGTTGGAGAGGATGCCCTGGACGACCATGCCGCCCTCGCCGCTGCTCACCGACTTCAGCTCGAACAGGAGGGTGGTGCCGCCCAGCTCGATGGAGTTCTCGGCGAGGGTCTCCGCACCGCTCACGGAGGTGGCGGAGGCGCTCTCGTCCCCGCTGGCCGAGGCGCCGGAGTCCTGGCCGCCACCGGCATCAGAGGCCTCGCTGCCGGAATCGGTGCCGGTCTCGTCGTCCGTGCCGTCCTCGTCGGCAGTGCCGGCGTCCTCCGCCGCGCCGCCATCGCTGGGCCCGTCCTGATCGGAGTCGGCGGGGGAGTCCTGGCCCTGCTCGGTCTGCTCGGGCTCCTCGCCCCCCTCGGAGCCGCCGATCATCCCGCATCCGGTGACCCCGGCCGCCAGAGCGGCGACCAGGCTGAACTTCGCGATCGTCCTGCGCATGGTGTCCTCTTCCTCGTCGTCGGCGGGAGGAAGCCCCGCCTCTGGTCCAACGGGCTCCCGCCCGACGGGATTCACAGTAGCAAAGTGATTAGCGTTTGCAAACCCGGTGCAGTGATCGTGTGTGCAGAGGGGCTGCTGGGTGAGTGTCCCACGGTGGGACCTAGGTCCTCCAGTCCGAGTTTCGAGGGGCGCGAATCCACAACCTGTCGTGTCTGCAGTGTGTCGCGACCACAACATGTTGTGGTCCGCTGGCTAGCGTGCCTGATGTCGGACCTCGTACGCCGACCGCGTCCGGGGTCCGTGCCCCGTGCGTCTCCCCGCTTCCCGCATCACCCACCGGGCCGCGCTGCGGCCGAGGAGATCACCATGACCACTGCACCCACTGCACCCACTGCACCCACTGCACCCACTGCACCTGCTGCGTCCGCTGCGACAACTGCGCCGGAGCGCCTGCGCACGCTTCTCGATCCCGTCTCCACCCTCACCGAGTACGTCGACCGCTCGGACTGGCGGGTCAACGCCAACGCCAATCAGGACTACTCCGTGGGCGGCCTGATCCTGAACTCCGCCGGCAAGATGGTGGCGACCTACTGGCTGGACGAGGTGTTCAGCCCGGAGGCCGGGCGCGCCCACCGCGAGGGCGACATCCACATCCACGACCTCGACATGCTCAGCGGGTACTGCGCCGGCTGGTCGCTGCGAGCCCTGCTCGAGGAGGGCTTCAACGGGGTGGGCGGCGCGATCGCCTCCCGCCCGCCGCAGCACTTCTCCTCCGCCTGCGGGCAGATCGTGAACTTCCTGGGCACCCTGCAGAACGAATGGGCGGGCGCCCAGGCCTTCAGCTCCTTCGACACCTACATGGCACCGTTCGTGCGCCGCGATGCGATGGAGTACCGGGACGTCCTGCAGAACATGCAGGAGCTGATCCACAACCTCAACGTGCCCAGCCGCTGGGGATCGCAGTGCCCCTTCACCAACCTCACCTTCGACTGGACCTGCCCCGAGGACCTGTGCGATCAGCATCCGGTGATCGGCGGGGAGGCTCAGGAGATGACCTACGGCGAGCTGCAGGCGGAGATGGACCTCATCAACCGCGCCTTCCTCGAGGTGATGACCGCGGGCGATGCCGACGGCCGCGCCTTCACCTTCCCGATCCCCACCTACAACATCACCCCCGACGTCGACTGGAACAGCGAGAACACCGAGCGGCTGTTCGCGATGACCGCGAAGTACGGCCTGCCCTACTTCCAGAACTTCCTGAACTCGGATCTCGACCCCGGCATGATCCGCTCCATGTGCTGCCGCCTGCAGCTGGACCTGCGCGAGCTGCTCAAGCGCGGCAACGGCCTGTTCGGCTCCGCGGAGCTGACCGGCTCGATCGGCGTGGTCACCGTGAACATGGCCCGACTCGGCCACCGCTTCGCGGGTGACGAGGCCGGACTGCTCGCCGAGCTGGACCACCTGCTGGAACTGGGCCGGGACACCCTCGAGCGGCGCCGGGCGACCGTGCAGGAGCTGATGGACGGCGGCCTCTACCCGTACACGAAGCGATACCTGGGCCACCTCGGCAACCACTTCTCCACCCTGGGCGTGAACGGCATGAACGAGATGGTCCGCAACTTCACCGCGGATCGTCATGACCTGATGGACGAGACCGGGCAGGAGATGTGCCTGCGGATCCTCGACCATGTGCGGGAGCGGATGGTGGAGTTCCAGGAGTGCACCGGGACCATGTACAACCTCGAGGCCACGCCGGCCGAGGGCGCGACCTACCGCTTCGCGAAGAGGCCACCAGCCAGCACGCCCTGGTCCCCGCGGCGCGGGCCGTGCGCGAGGCCGGATACGCCGTGGGACTGCACACCGGCGATGCCTACCCCACCCGCCTGCGGGAGCTGCTCGGAGTCGATCTCGACGGCGTCCGCCACGCTCCATCGCTCGTGGACTGGGTGGGCTTCGACGTCAAGGCCGTCCCCGCCGGGTACGAGGCGCTCGTGGGCCGGGGCCGGGCCTGGGTGAAGGCGTCGCAGTCCCTGCGGATGCTGCTGGCCGCCGGGATCGACCACGAGCTGCGCATGACGCTCACACCCGCTCTCCTCGACCAGGTGCCGGCGGTGATCGAGCTGCTCGCGGAACTCGGCGGCAGAGCCCTGGTGCTGCAGCGGGCCCGGCCCGACGGCGCCGAGACCGCCTTCGCCGAGCAGCTGCGCGCTCTGCCCGGCTGGGAGGCGCGCTTCACCGAGACCGCCGCCGAGGCCGCGCAGCACGGAGAGCGGCTCGGGGTCCGCGTGACCAGCCGGGGCTGAGGCGCGGGCCGGGCCAACCCCCGCGGGCCGGGCCAACCTCCGCCGGCCGGGTCAACCTCCGCGGGCCGGGTCAACCTCCGCGGGCCGGGCCGCCCCGCAGGTCAGGCCGCCCCGTGGGGCGGCCTGGGCCTCCGATGCTGGCCTGGGGCGAGCACCCAGTGGCGCCCTGTGATGAGATCCCCTCGAAGAGCGGGGGACCTCATCACAGGGCGCCAGTTCTCGCCCGCCTCGGCTCAGCGGGCCCCGTTCGTCGGGGACGGGTCGATCTTCCCGTAGGTCATGCGACGCAGGAGCAGCTCGGCCGGGCCGCGCATCCCGCGCGAGCCCATCCAGGCGGCGATCGGCAGGGAGAGGAGCCAGACCGCGAAGGCGATCGCGAGGGACGGCGCGGTGGAGAGCGAGCCGCCGAGCCCCAGCCCCCAGGACGCCATCAGCGGCGCCAGCAGCAGCGACTGGAACAGGTAGAAGGTCAGCGAGCGCTGTCCCACCGCGGCGAGGGTCCGCTCGAGCAGTCCCGGGGCGCGGGTCCGCTCCGGCACGACAGCGGCCGACGGCACCCCGTAGGAACGCTCGGCCGCGCTGAGTCCGGCATCGTCGATGCGAGCGGGCGCCGGAGAGCCGGCGTCGTCGCCGGTGGCCCGTCGGCCCTCCCAGTGAGCGGCGAGCAGGCCGAACAGCGCCGCGTAGCCGACTCCGCAGGCCACACCGGTCAGCGAGGTGAAGCCGGTGAACATCCACGGGGCGGCGTCGGGCGGCTGGTAGGCGCCGAGGATCGCGAGCGCCTCGGGCATGCCGCCCAGCCAGCCGATCGCGATGCCCGCCACGGCGATGCGGCGCAGCGCCGTCACGTGCCGCCAGGGCTCGTCGAGGAGGCGTCGGCGCGCGGCGAGCCAGCCCAGCAGGATCGGCAGCCCGGCCCCGATCAGTCCCGCGGTGGGCGTGGAGAACACCCACATCCCCAGGCGGTACAGCACGGACACCAGGTACGGGGTGTCGTAGGCGAGGGGACGGCTGAAGCCGAGATCCGAGGCGGCCGCGCCCGCCTCGACCTCCGCGAGCGCCTCCGCGGGGACGAACAGGGAGAAGGCGATCCCGGAGACGATCGAGAACAGGGAGAACAGGAGCATCACGGAGCCGCCCACGATCACCCAGATCCACAGGGTCCGCGAGCGGCGACCGAAGAAGCACCACACCAGCACCAGGGCGGCCAGCCCGTACGCGCCGAGCACGTCGCCGTGGAACAGCAGCGCCGCGTGCACGGCACCGAACAGCAGCATCGCCCAGTGGCGGCGCCGCAGCATGCGCCGCACCGTGACCGGCTCGAGGCCGCGGTCCACGCGGGAGCGGTAGAACTGCACCATGCCGTAGCCGAACAGGACGGCGAACAGCGGCATGGCCCGGTGGTCCACGGCGATCGTCATCAGCGCCTGGGTGATCGTGTCCGCCGGCCCCTCGGCGGGCACGTGCGGGGTGCCGCCGACGGAGGTCGACGCCCACCACAGGTACCAGGCCACGTTCGCGATCGCGATCAGCGCGAGCATCAGACCGCGCGCCACATCGGGCGCGAGGGAGCGGACGGGTGCCGACGAGGGGGCCGGTGCGGGATCGGATCTCGGGTCGGGCGCAGGAGCGGGGTCGGAGGAGGTCACGGTGTGCCTTCCGGAGCAGCGGGCGAACTGGGGCGGGCGACGCAGGACACACGCTAGCGCGGCCGCGTGGTCACCGTCCCATGACAACGGTCATCTCGTCGGTGCCGGGTCCGCCTCCGCGCCGGGTCCACCTCGAGTGCTCCGCGCGGCCCGCGGTGGCCAGTGCCACCCCTGCCCCGGCGGGCCGCTGGGCGTGCCGGGCGCCGGTGATGCCTAGACTGGATCGGACGGCCCCGAGCGCACGAGCGCCGGCCGGAAGACCCCTTCGACGACAGTGAGGCTGCGGTGAACGACCACCTGAAGACGACGGTCCAGGCGATCAACTGGAACCGGATCCCGGATCCCAAGGATCAGGAGGTGTGGGATCGCCTGACCGGCAACTTCTGGCTGCCCGAGAAGGTGCCGCTGTCCAACGACGTCCAGTCCTGGAGCCGGCTCACCGAGCAGGAGCAGCAGCTGGTGATGCGCGTGTTCACGGGCCTGACCCTGCTGGACACGGTGCAGGGCACCGTCGGTGCGGTCTCCCTGATCCCCGACGCGGTCACCCCCCACGAGGAGGCGGTGTACACCAACATCGCGTTCATGGAGTCGGTGCACGCGAAGTCCTACTCGCAGATCTTCTCGACCCTGGCGAACACCAAGCAGATCGACGAGGCCTTCCGCTGGAGCGAGTTCAACGAGCCGCTGCAGAAGAA
>DXDT01000089.1 GCA_019115335.1 Candidatus Brachybacterium merdigallinarum | reverse complement strand
CGGGGACTCGGGCAGATGCCCGCCCAGGGCATCCCGCAGGATCTGCGCGCCCTGGCCCTGCTGGATCAGGGCGCTGTCCTCGAGGGTGGCGAGGTGCTCGATCAGCGAGGGATCGAGGAACGGGGCGCGGTGCGCGAGCTCGAGGGCGTCGCAGCTTCGCGCGGCGGTGCGCAGGGCCACGGGCAGGGGGCTCACGGTGAGCTCGTGGCGCAGGCGTGCGCGCAGGTCCGCAGCGGGGGCGGCCGTGTGCTCCCGGCTGTGGCGGGCGACGAAGGCGGAGTTCAGCAGGGCCTCGATCGGGACCGGGGGGCGGTCGGTGAGGCGGCTGCGGGCCTGCCCCAGCAGTTCCCGGCGTGCGCCGATCACCGCGCCGGCGAGGGTGCGCAGCTCCTTCCGCCGGCGCAGCTGGCGCCGCTGCACCGCGGCGTGGTGGGGGCGTGCCGCGAGGACCAGGTCCCAGCCCAGGTCCATGGCCAGCGGCCGGGCCTGTGCCGGGGCGCTGCGCAGGGCGGCGTGCTGGGCCCAGGTGCCGGCGGGGGCCGGTTCCTCCTGGACTCGCACGAGGTCCTGGAGATCGGCGAGGACGGTCTCGGCGGTGGGTGCGGGGGTCTTCGCGCGGCGTGCGGCGGAGTCGGTCAGGGCCGTGCGCAGGGTCGGGGCGAAGCGTCCGCGGAACCTGGCCAGGGCGTCGGGGTTATAGGGGCGGCGCGGGGAGCGGGCGGCGTCCAGCAGCAGACTCGTCAGATCGGCGAGGGCGGTGATCGTGACCCCTGCGGCGTCGGCGGCCAGCAGATGGCCTGCGGGGAGGCGGCGGATCCCGGCGAAGAAGGTCTCGTCGGTGTCGTCGCTCAGGCCCTGCAGGAGATACCGGTGGATCACCTGATCGTTCGGTGCCGCCTCCACCTCGTCCACGTCCAGCAGGTCGCGCAGGCGGGTGGCGACGTGCAGGCGCGTGCCGTCCGCGCTGCGCCAGTAGTGCAGCGGTTCGCGGCCCATCGCGTCGCGCGCGAGGACGACGGTGCCGGTGCTCGCATCGGTCAGGGCGAAAGCGTAGGGACCGCGCAGGCGGGCGAGGCCCTCCGTGCCCTGCCGGGCGTAGAGGGCGGCGATGACGTCCGTCGGCTCCGACGTGTCGACGCCGAGCTGCTCGCGCAGCTCTGCGAGGTTCTCCACCTCGCCGCTGAACTGCACCTCGTCGCGGAGGGCGAGGTCACCGGAGGCGTCGGGGGCCAGATCATGGCTCCCACGGATTCCGCTCATGGGATGCGTCCTTTCTCGGTGCCTGTCTCGGCGTGCGGTGTCGACGATGCCGGCGCCCCGGATGCCGGGGGCGCCTCGCCTGTGCGCGGGCGTCGTCGGCCACGGAGCCTACCAACGGGGGCCGAGCGTCCCGTGCGGCAGGACAGGGGCGGTGGAGTGCTCAGCGGCGGGAGACGACCAGCTCGTCCCCGTCGACCGTGATGGCGATGTCGTCCAGGGAGGTGATCAGGGCGTCAGCCAGCGGGGACAGCACGGCCGCGGGCGTGGTGCTGGTCACGGCGATGGTGCGGGCTCCGGCCGCTTGTCCCGAGCGGAGGCCGCCGGCGGAGTCCTCCACCACGATGGTATCGGAGGCCGCGACCTGCAGACGCTCGGCTCCCAGGAGGTAGGGATCCGGTGCGGGCTTGCCGCGCTCGACCTGATCGACGGTCACCAGATGCGCCGGGGCCGGCAGTCCGGTGGTGGCCCAGCGCGCTTCGAACAGCGCCCGAGTGCAGGAGGTCACGATCGTCCAGCTGGGCCGGCCCAGCTGGGCCGTGGCGTCGTCCAGCTCGCGCAGCAGCCGCTCGGTGCCGGGCAGGGTGACGATGTCCTGGACGTTCTCGATCTCGAGCTGCTCGATGCGGTCGTGCGCGGCCTCGAGCTCCGCCCCGGTGAGGTGCGGGACGAGCTCCTGCAGCACCTGCCGAGCCGGCCTGCCGTGCTGGTCATGGGTGAACTCCGCCGTGCTGCCCAGCTCGGGCAGCAGCTGGGCCCAGGAGCGCTCCACGGCGGGACCGGAGTCGATCAGGGTGCCGTCCATGTCCAGCAGCAGGGCGCGGGTGCGCAGGGGCATCGGATCGGCGGGAGCCGGTGCGGGATCGACGGGCTGGCCAGCAGGGTGCGCGGCAGGATCGCTCATGGGCACAGACTCTCACATCCGGGATGGACGCCGGTGGAGGCGTCCATGCAGGTGAACGTACAGTATCTCCACCATGTCCCAGGCTCTGCCCGCGCCGTCCCCGCCCCCGGCGCCCCACTCCCCCGCCACCTCGGCGGAGATCCGTCGCATCCGCCGCAACGGACTGTCGATCGGGATCGCCACCGGTCTGTACGGCATCTCCTTCGGGGCCCTGGCCACCGCCTCCGGCCTCGACGTGTGGCAGGCGATGGTGCTCTCGCTGCTGATGTTCACCGGCGGCAGCCAGTTCGCCTTCGTGGGCGTGATCGGCGGTGGCGGCTCCGCGCTCGGTGCCGCGGCCGCCTCCCTGCTGCTGGGAGTGCGCAACACCCTGTACGGGCTGGTGCTCTCTCGCACCCTGCCGCGCGGCGGCTGGCGCGGTGCGGCCCGGGCGCAGCTGACGATCGACGAATCCGCGGCGCTGGCCGCCTCCGGCACCTCGCAGGCGGCGCAGCGCGCCGGGTTCTGGGCGGCCGGGGTCTGGGTGTACGTCTTCTGGAACCTCTTCTCGCTGGCCGGAGCGCTGGTCGGACAGTACGTCGCCGATCCCGCGGCATGGGGTCTGGATGCCGCGGCGGCCGCGGCGTTCCTGGCCCTGCTGTGGCCCCGGCTGCGCCGCGGGGAGGCGGTGGCGGTCGCGATCGCGGCGGCGTTCGTGGCGCTGCTGACCACCCCGGTGCTGCCTGCCGGGATCCCGGTACTCGCCGCGGCGGCGGTCGCGGTGGTGGCGGGGCTGCTGCCGGCCCGGAGCTCGAGGGAGGAGACGCGATGACCCTGCTGTGGATCGGGGTGCTGGTCGCCTCGGTGGGCTCCTTCGTCCAGAAGTGGCTGGGCTACCAGGTGCCGCCCGAGGTGCTGGAGCGGCCTCGCATCGCGCGGATCACCGCGCTGCTGCCGATCGCTCTGCTGGGGGCGCTGGTCGCCGTGCAGACGGCGACCTCCGGGGCGTCCCTGGTGGTCGATGCGCGCCTGGCCGCCGTGGGAGCGGCCGCGATGCTGCTGCTCCTGCGCGCTCCGTTCCTCGTGGTCGTCATCGGTGCGGCAGCGGTGGCCGCGGCGCTGCGGGCACTGGGCTGGGCGGCCTGAGCCGCTGCGCGCACCCGGCGCGGGCTCAGTCCCGGGGGGCGAGCTGGATCGCGCGGCGCACCGACGCCCGCGCATTGCGGCGATCACGCAGGGCGTCGTAGGCCAGAGCGAGGCGGTACCAGGCACGCCAGTCCTCCCCGGCTCCTCTCGCCTGGTCGTTACCCACCCGGCCGCGCGGCGAGGCCTCCTCGGGGAGATCGCCGTCCGGCAGCGCGCCGGCCCGGGGAGCGCCGTCCGAGGGAGCATCCGTCTGGAGGGCGGTGCGAGCGGCCTCGAACTCCTCCCTCGGGTCGCTGCGCCGATCGGCCGGAGCCCGGTAGCGGCGGGCGAGGCGGCCCGCCGCGATGCCGAACAGCACCTCGCGCCACAGCACCCACACCGTCAGCAGCAGCAGGATGGTCACGCCGAGCGCGAGCCCCCAGCCCACGCCGCCGCCGGCCCGGGCGAACCCGAGTGCGATCCACCCCAGGCCCCAGCAGTAGGCGGCGGTGATCGCCAGCAGCACGAGGACGAACAGCCCCTGGCGCACCCTCACCCCGCGCGGGCCGGAGCGGGGAGCGGGCTGCGTCTTCTCGGTGTGCTCAGTCAAGGTCCATGTATCCGTCCAGGCCGACGGTGAGGCCCGGGTGCGCGGCGACCTCGCGGATTCCCAGCAGGATCCCGGACATGAAGCTGATGCGGTCGAAGGAGTCGTGGCGCAGGGTCAGCTGCTCCCCCGTGCCGCCGAACTGCACCACCTCATGGGCGACCAGTCCCTGCTGGCGCACGGCATGGACATGGATGCCGTCGACCACGGCGCCGCGGGCTCCGTGGGGGTCCTGCTCGGTGGCGTCGGGGACGGGGCCGAGCCCGGCGGCGCGGCGGCCACGGGCGATCGCGGCCGCGGTGTGGGTGGCGGTGCCGGAAGGGGCGTCGAGCTTGCGCGGATGGTGCATCTCGATGATCTCGGCGCTGTCGTAGTAGCGGGCGGCGATCTCGGCGAAGCGCATCGTCAGCACGGCGCCGATCGCGAAGTTCGGGGCGATGAGCACCCCGACCTCGGGGGCGCCGTGCAGGGCCTCGCGCACGCGTCCTCGGGAGTCGTCGTCCCAGCCGGTGGTGCCCACCACGGCGTGAATCCCGTGCTCGACGGCCCACTGCACGTTCGCCTCGGTCGCGGCGGGCACGGTGAGGTCCACGATCACCTGGGCGCGGGCGTCCGCCACGGCCTGCAGGTCGTCGTCCCGGCCGATGCGGGCGACCAGCTCGAGGTCCTCGGCCGCGTCGACGGCGCGACAGGCCTCGGAGCCCATGCGGCCGCCGGCGCCCAGGACGGCGACGCGGATCGGGGTGGTGGCGGAGGTGTTCACAGCGGGACTCCCTGGGGGTCGGAGGTGGTCGGGATCCAGTATCGGATGCGTGAGGCGATGGGGGCGGCGGGACGGGATCAGGCAGCCGGTCCGACGTCCACGCGGGTGGAGAACGAGGTGGCGAGCTGCTCGGCGAGCTGCTGGATGTCCACGGCCCGTACGCGGGCGTACCGCGCGAGGGTCTCGTCGATGCTGGTGTAGCGGCCGTGGACGAGCTCGACGGTGCCCAGGCGCCCCATCCGGCTGCTGGTGTCCTCGAGGCCGAGGGCGAAGGAGCCGTTGATCTGGCCCTTGGCGCGCGAGAGCTCCTGCTCGCTGACCCCGGTGCGCGCCATCTCGGCGAGCTCCTGGCCGAGCAGCTCGACGACCTGCTCGGTGCGGGAGGGGCGGCAGGCGGCGTACATGCCGAACAGTCCGGCGTCCCGGTAGGCGGCGCTGAAGGAGTACACGGAGTAGGCGAGCCCGCGCTGCTCGCGCACGTTCTGGAACAGGCGGGAGGACATCCCCCCGCCGAGGATCGACATCAGCGTGGACAGGGTGTGGCGCTGCTCGGACAGCGCGGTGATGCCGGCGCCGCCGAGATAGATGTGGTTCTGCTCGGAGGGGCGTTCGAGCCGGTGCGGAGCGATCCCGGCGACGTCGAGGGCGGAGGTCGCCGCCGCTTCCGAGGAGTGGGCACGGCGCTCGTGCCGCTGCGGCAGGGCACCCTCGGCCAGCTCCCATCCCCCGCGGCGCAGCCCCGCCAGGACCAGCTGGGCGATCTCGGCGTGGTCCACATCGCCCACGGCGGTGACCAGCAGGTTCTCGGGGCGGTAGTGCTCGGCCCAGTGCTCGCGGACGTCCTGGATGGTCAGCGCCTGCACGCTCGCGGCGGTCCCGCCGACGGGCCGGCCGATCGAGGTGTCGGGGCCGAGCACATCGGCCAGGAAGGTCTCGTAGCCGACGTCCTGGGGGTCGTCCTCGGCCATGGCGAGCTCCTCGAGGATGACCTCGCGCTCGGTGGCCAGCGCCTCCTCCTCCAGCAGGCTCGAGGTGATCATGTCGGTGAGGACGTCGATCGCCATGGGGACGTCCGCCGAGCGCACCCGCCCGTAGTACAGCGTGTGCTCCTTGGCGGTGACGGCGTTGGACTCCCCACCCACCTCGTCGAAGGCGGAGGCGATGTCGAGGGCGGAGCGGCGGTGGGTGCCCTTGAACAGCAGGTGCTCGAGCACATGGGTGGAGCCGGCGTGCTCGGGACGCTCATCGCGCGAGCCGACCGGCAGCCACAGGCCCAGCGTCGCGCTGCGCACGGTGCGATCCGCCTGGGTCAGCAGCCGCACACCGCCGGGCAGGATGCTGCGGCGCACACCTGCCGCGGCATCGAGCATCACATCGGAGGTGGGGTCGTCGAAGGCGAGGTCAACAGGCATCGTTCGATTGTTCCACGCCCGCCGGATCCGGGGCCGGCTCGGCGCCGTGCCTTCTCTCTCAGCATCGATCGCCGCCACGTGTGCCCGCTGCCGGTCACGGCATCTCCATCGGTGCCCACTCCTGGCCGTCCCAGGCGAGGACTCCCCACCAGCGAGCGATCGCGTACAGGGTCCCGTCGGGTCCCCACGCCGTCCTGCCCAGCTCACCGGGGGCGCCGAGGCCCGGCACCTCCCGCGGCAGGCTGATGCTCTCGGATCCCTCGAGCTCCGGGTCCCACAGCTCGACGTCGGTGCTGCTCCCGCCGGTCACGGCGATCTGCCCGTCTGGGCCCACAGCGAGGAACTCGGGCACGGAGATCCCCGAATCACTCCCCGCAGAGCACCCGGAATCCGGATCCACATGCTGAAGCGTGCTCTCCTCACCGATGCCGAGGAGGAAGCGCCCCCTGGCGTCTCGCGCTGTCCCCACCGCGTTCCGGGAGCAGTCCTCCGGGGTCGAGACACGATCGCCCGTGCGGGCATTCCATATCTCGATGCCCTGCCCGTCGACGGCGACGGCGATCTGCGAGCCGTCCTGTCCGTAGGCCAGCGCCATCGGGGTTCCGGACCGGACGCGGAGCACGGGATCTGTCCTGCAGGTGCCCTCGGCGAGCGACCAGAGGCGGACCGTCCCGTCCGTGCTGAGGGAGGCGAGCTGCTGCCCGTCTGGACGGAAGGCGAGGTCCCGGATGACCCGGGAGCGGAAGGAACCGGACTCCTGATGACCGCCGAGGGTCCACAGCACCTCGCCATCGGGCCTCGTCAGGTGGATCGAGCGCTCGCTGGCCGTGGCGATCAGCTCATCCTGGGGATGCCACGCGATCGCGCCGGTCATGGTGTCGTCGAAGCGCGCGATGATCTCGCCGGTCGTCGTGTCCCAGATGGTGGTCCCGGCGGTCTCGCTCTCCGACAGCGCCCGGCGATGCCACCACTCGTGGGCGGCGATGCGCGTGCCGTCCGGGGAGACCGCGAGGCCGAGGAGGCCGAGCTGCGGCGTGTCCCGCAGGTGCGGATCCGCTCCGACGAAGGGGATGGTCAGAGCGCCTCCGGTCTCGACCTCCTGCTCCCCCTCGAGACACACGCTGTCCGTCGAGCTGCCGCATGCGCTCAGCACGCCTGCTCCGGCGAGGAGCCCGGCGCCCAGGAGCGTCCGCCGTCTCAGATCGCTCATCGCTGGCTGACCGGCACACCGGCATCTCGCTGCGCCTGCTGCAGATCCTCGAAGCCGAACTCGTCGGCGAACTCCTCCTCACGCTCCCGCGCGTCGACCTCGACCTGCTGGTCACGGTATGCCTGCATCTGCTCCTCGTACTCGGGGCTGTTCGGGTCCCCCATCGGCGGGAACTCGTAGTTCCATGGCTTGAACTCATGCCGCCACTGCTCGATCTCCTCGCGGGAGACCCCGAATTCCTCCTCGACCTCGGCGTACTTGTCGGCATTGTCATCACCGGTGATCCAGTCCCACGGATCGGCGTCGGTGCGCCTGATCATCTCGTACTGCGCCTGATGCCGCGCCTCGTGAGCGGCGATCTGCAGCCCGTACGGGCTGTCCAGCAGGTCGCTGCTCAGATAGATCATGCCCGTCTGGATCGAGATCGCCCCACCGTTCATCCACCCGGGGAAGAAGCGGACCTCCACGTCCATCGGGCCTTCCGTCGGGTCCAGGTTCAGCCCGTAGGCCTCGAGCTCGTCCTCGACGATCTGCCGGAGCACCGCCTTGCGGTCCGCTTCGGACATCTCGTCCCATGCCGCCTGGATGTCCGGGTCCGTCGCCGAGGTCTCCCCATCGCCCGGGTTGAAAGCGACCCCCGGGACGGGAAGGAACGGGAGGCTCGCGTCGTCCGCAGGCCCGGTCGGCGGCTGTGAAGAACTCGCTGCACCGTCCTCCCCCGCAGAAGCCAGCTCCTGTTCCTCTGCGTGCTGAGCGGTCTCCTCCGCGGCCCCGCGGAGGCGCTCCAGCACCGCCTCGGCAGCATTCCGGCGCAGCGCGGACCACGCGGCGGCGAAACCGTCAGCATCGGGCCCCCGCCAGAAGGAGTCGAGGCCCGAGACCACCCCGTCCACCTCGTCCCAGCGGATCCGCAGAACGCCTTCTGCATGCAGCGCCGCCTCCGAGAACCGCACCGCGCCCTCGGTGTCCATCCCCCACATGCCACTCATCGTCGAGCCCCCTCAACCTCCGGTCAGCGTGCATCCAGTGTCACACCGGCACCTTACGGGGGCGAGAGGAACCTGGACATGGGCAGTCCTCCCCAGGGACCGGTCCGGACCCGGTGGGAGGCGACCGAGCCGGGCAGGGACAGCGCGAGGGCGGCACCCCGGTTCCGGGATGCCGCCCTCGGGCGGATGCTCAGCGGAGCAGCCTGGTCACTCCGCGGTGGGGGCGTCCTCGGCGATGGACTCCTCGGCGGCCACCGCGGCGTCCGCGGCGGGCTCGTCCTCGATCACGGCCAGGGAGATCTTGCCGCGGGCGTCGATCTCGCGAATCTCCACCTCGATCTTCTGGCCCACCTTGGCGACGTCCTCGACGTTGTCCACGCGCCTGCCGTCGTTCAGCTTGCGCAGCTGGGTCACGTGCAGCAGGCCGTCCTTGCCGGGGGTCAAGGACACGAACGCTCCGAAGTCCACGACGCGCACCACGGTGCCGAGGTAGCGCTCGCCGGCCTCGGGGACCTGCGGGTTCGCGATCGCGTTGACGGCGGAGCGAGCGGCCTCGGCCGAGGGGCCGTCGGTCGCACCGATGTACACGGTGCCGTCGTCCTCGATGGTGATGTCGGCGCCGGTGTCGTCCTGGATCTGGTTGATCATCTGGCCCTTGGGTCCGATGACCGCACCGATCTTGTCGACCGGGATGGTGACCGCCAGGACGCGCGGGGCGTGGGGGCTCATCTCGTCGGGCGCGTCGATCGCCTCGTGCAGCACCCCGAGGATCGCCAGGCGCGCCTCGCGGGCCTGGGCCAGCGCGGAGATCAGCACGGAGGCGGGGATGCCGTCGAGCTTGGTGTCCAGCTGGATGGCGGTGATGAACTCGGAGGTGCCGGCGACCTTGAAGTCCATGTCGCCGAAGGCGTCCTCGGCGCCGAGGATGTCGGT
>DXDT01000088.1 GCA_019115335.1 Candidatus Brachybacterium merdigallinarum | reverse complement strand
GATCGTCGACGAGCACACCGGGCGCATCCTCGCCGGCCGCCGCTACAACGAGGGCATGCACCAGGCCATCGAGGCCAAGGAGGGGGTGAAGATCAAGGCCGAGAACCAGACCCTGGCCACGATCACCCTCCAGAACTACTTCAAGCAGTACGAGAAGCTCTCGGGCATGACCGGCACCGCCGAGACCGAGGCCGCCGAGTTCATGAATACCTACGAGCTCGGCGTGGTCCCGATCCCCACCCACCGCGAGATGCAGCGCGCCGACGAGGCCGATCGCATCTACCGCACGGAGAAGGCGAAGTACGACGCGGTGGTCGAGGACATCGTCGAGCGCCACGAGAAGGGTCAGCCCGTGCTGGTGGGCACCACCAGCGTCGAGAAGTCCGAGTACCTGGCCAAGTTGCTGACCGCCCAGGGAGTGGATCACCAGGTCCTCAATGCCAAGAACCACGCCAAGGAGGCCAGCATCATCGCGATGGCCGGCGCCAAGGGTGCGGTCACCGTCGCAACGAACATGGCTGGCCGCGGCACCGACATCATGCTCGGCGGCAACGTCGAGTTCATGGCGCATGCGGCGCTGGAAGCCCGCGGTCTGGACGCCGAGGAGGATCCTGAGGCGTACGAGAAGGCCTGGGACGAGGAGCTCGAGCGGGCCAAGGAGGCCGTCGCCGAGCAGCACGACGAGGTGGTCGAGCTCGGCGGCCTGTACGTGCTGGGCACCGAGCGACACGAGTCCCGCCGCATCGACAACCAGCTGCGCGGCCGCTCCGGCCGTCAGGGCGACCCCGGGGAGTCCCGCTTCTACCTCTCCCTCCAGGACGACCTGATGCGCCTGTTCAACGCGGGCGCCGCCGAGTCGCTGCTCGCGCGCGGCGGGGTGGACGAGTCGATCCCGCTGACCGGGCGGATGGTCTCCGGCGCGATCCAGCGGGCGCAGAACTCGATCGAGTCGCGCAATGCGGAGATCCGCAAGAACGTCCTGAAGTACGACGACGTCCTGACCAAGCAGCGTAAGAAGTTCTACGAGGAGCGCACCCGCATCCTCGACGGCGAGGATCTTGACGAGCACATCGAGCGCTTCATCGACGAGGTCATCGGCGGCACCATCGACGCGCACACCAAGGGCGTCAACCCCGAGGACTTCGACCTCGACGAGCTGTGGGGCGCGCTGCGCCCGGCGTACCCGGTCTCGCTCACGGCCGAGGAGCTCATCGAGGAGGCCGGCGGCAAGGAGGACCTCAGCGCGAAGATGCTGAAGGAGGAGCTGCTGGCCGATGCGAAGCTCGCCTACGAGAACCGTCGCGAGGAGCTCGGGCAGGAGGGCCTCCACCAGCTGCAGCGCCGTGTGCTGCTGTCGGTGATGGACCGCCGCTGGCGCGAGCACCTCTACGAGATGGACTACCTCAAGGAGGGCATCGGCCTGCGGGCGATGGCCCAGCGCGACCCGCTGGTCGAGTACGAGCGCGAGGGCCACCTGATGTTCAACGAGATGCTCGCGGGCATCAAGGAGGACACCGTCGGGTACGTCTACAACCTCGAGGTGCAGGTCGAGAAGGCCGAACCGGTGGTCCCCAAGGCGGTCTCGGACCTGCTGAAGTCGACCGAGACCGTCGCCACAGCGGCAGCAGCGAAGGCGGCCCCTGCCCAGGGTGCCGCCGCGTTAGACGATGCCGATGACGCTGCCGATGCCCCCACTGCCACGGAGGGCTCGGCCGAGCGCGATGCGGATGACGACGCCGAGGCTGCGGACGCCGCGGCAGTGTCGCAGGACGAGGCGGGGGACCCGGAGTCGGACTCCGAGGACACGATCGACGGCGGTGCGGACGCAGAGGCCGAGGATGCGGACGAATCCGGCGACGACGAGTCGGACGCTGACGAGAAGGCGGACGCCGAGGACGAGCGCGAGGCGGCGCTAGCGGCCGAGCGCTCGGTGACGATCAGCGCGAAGGGCCTGGACGACGGTCCGTCGGACGGGCAGCTGCGCTACAACTCCGCCGAGGGCAGCGATGTCCAGGACCCGGGCACCATGACTCGTGCCCAGCGCCGCGCCGCAGCGCGGCACGCGAAGAAGCACGGAGAGCACCACAGCGCCTCCGATCACCAGCACGGCGACTCCGATAAGCCGGCCGGTGCTCCCGCCAGCGGTGCGGCGCAGCTCAATCGCGCCCAGCGCCGCCGCCGCAGGCGGCGCTGACGCCACTGGATCCGCATGGCCGACGGGGCGGCTCCTCCTGCACAGGAGGAGCCGCCCCGTCGGCCAAGCGATGCCGCTGCTCAGCCGATCTCGAGGACCGTCACCCGCCATCCGGTGTGGCGCAGCTCCCAGCGCATCGCGAGGAAGCGGGCGCGGTCCGTCTCCCGCAGCACGCAGCTAGCCTCGACGGTCCGCTCATTGACCACACAGGTGCGCAGACCGGTCACGACCACCCGCTGCGGGGGAACGTACCCGGTGGTCGCCCGCAGCCGCCGGGTCAGGGCCGCGCGCCGGGCGAGCATCACGGAGACCTCCGGGGTGACGATGCGCGACAGGGCGGTGACCGGGCGCATGTCGCGCACGATCTCCACCGCCCGCCGCGCGACCGGCTCGACCATCTTCCGCACCATCTGCGGATCGTCGAGCGCGATGTCCGGATCCGCGAGTGCGTGCCGATCAGTGGTGGTCATGACTGCTCCTGGGTGGTGACGGCGGCGGGGACGATGAGGACCTGACCGGGCTCGATCAGATCCGGGTGGGGCCCGATCACGTCCTGATTGGCCTCGTACAGCAGCGGCCAGGCAGCGGAGATCTCGGCGACGGAGTCCGGGCCGGGGCCCAGCAGCTCATCGGTGAGGGACCACAGCGTGTCCCCGGCGTCGACGGTGATGGTGCGCGGGGTGACGTCCTGCGGATCCGCGCCGGCGTCACTCGCTCCCTGTGAGGACGCGGAATCCGGCGTCTGCGGCGCCGTCGTGCCGGAGCGCGGGTGAGGTGCTGGAGCAGATCCGGTGGTCTGCGGCGGCGAGTCGCTCTCGCTCGTCGGCGTGCCAGGACTCGTCTCCGGGGCGGCGCCGGGATCCTCCTGCGAGATCGTGGCCGGGGAGCCGCCCCAGCCCAGCGCCGGCAGCTCGGGCTCCTCGGCTGCTGGCTGCTCCTGCGGCGCCGACGGCGCCTCGGAGGGCGAGGGACCGTCGGTGGCAGGTGGGGTCCGGGGCGCCGGCGCGCGCCCATCATCCTGCCCGCCGCCATCGCTGGCAGCGGGGTCGTCCCCCGGCTGGACCGGCGCGGGTGCGGTGGGATGCAGGACCGCGGAGGCGGCGGCGGTGGCCTGTTCCGCGGTGGGGGAGTGGTCGGGAAGCGTGGAGGCGGCAGCGGGGCCCACGACCAGACCGGCGGCCGTGGTGGCCAGAGCGGCGGAGAGGGTGACACGACGCGCCAGCCGCGGTGCGAGCACCCGCAGGGCCGCCACAGCGGCGGCGCTCCTCCGCGTGGCCGGACCGGAGACCAGAGCCAGCCAGGCCAGGCCCCAGATCACCGTGAGATAGGCGCAGAGCACCGCCACGGCTGCCGCGATCGTGCCGAGCAGGAGCGTCATCAGCGCCTCCTCGCCCTGCAGCCTGGTCGCTGCGGGAAGCAGGACGGCCGCTGTCCGGCCGGTCAGGACCGTCACCGCTGCTGCCAGGGCGGCGGAGATGCCGGTCGCGACGGGTGAGGCCGGTGGTGGCAGATGGTCGTCGGTCCGTGTGCTCATGGTGTCCCCCCTCGTGCTCGGCACTCACCGTGCCGACTATGTGCGTTTGATGCAGTTTGATGGTGCCTGATGTGATGTGAGGAACTCTAATGCAGGGTGATGACGCCCGCAAGGGGAGGTGCGCGCCCCGGCGGGACGCCGCGCTGGGGCCTACAGTGGCGCCATGCGATTCGACAGGATCTTCGAGGATCTGGAGGGGCGGTTCGACCATCACGAGCAGGAGGAGATCCGCGCCGTCTCGGAGGACCTCGCCCGGGCCGAGCGTGCCCAGGTCACTCTCGTGCAGCGCCTGCGGGGAAGCCTCGGCAACGAGCTGACGGTGCTGCTGGCCTCGTCACTGCGACTGTCCGGCACCCTGGGTGCCGTGGGCCCGGACTGGCTCTCTCTGCAGCAGCAGGCGGCGGGGACCCGAGCACTGGTCCCGCTGCATGCGCTGGGGATGATCCAGGGCCTGGCGGGCCGCGCTCGGCCGGCCGAGGAGTCGCTGCTGGCCGATCCGAGCCTGAACTCCGTGCTGCGCACCCTGGCGCGGGACCGCTCGCTGGTCTCCCTCGAGACCACAGCGGGATCGCTGAGCGGCCGGATCTCGGCGGTCGGCGCGGAGACCCTGGACGTGCACACGCTGCCCACCCGGGAGCCGGGCCCGGTGCCCGGCTCGGCGCGGGTCACCGTGGTGACGGCATCGCTGCTGGCGCTGGTCTCCTCCTGACCAGGACGGCTCGGCAGGGGCTGGCCCGGAGCGGCCTGCGCCGAGCGGCGCGTGCGCTCAGCGCGAGCGGGGCGACTCCTGTGCGCGCTCCTGCTCCCGCTCCTGGGCGAGCAGCTGCTCGGTCTCCCGGTAGCTGCGCGCGATGTAGTCCTCGAGCTCGGCGACCTCGACCCGCCACTGCCCCCGACCTCCCACCTTGATCGCCCGCAGCTCTCCGGACCGCACCAGCGCATAGGCCTGGGACGCGGAGATCGAGAGGGTCTCGGCGACGTCGGACAGCGGCACGAAACGAGGGGGCATCGAGGGCTCCTCCGGGTCGGGGCGGACAGGTCGTCCCCCAGTGTCCCACTCGAGCGGACCATTCCCGGCATCTCTGTGGACAACCGCGCCGGGGAGCGGGGCGGGCCCGTCGAGCACCGCCCCTCGTGCCACCGCCCGCGCCGCCGCCGGTGACGTGCTCGTCCACATTCACGAGCAGCGCTGTCCCCGGCCGCGCCGTCTCCCGTACGCTCCCAGCAGAGACCGGGCACGGGGACCGGTCGGAGAGGGCGGGGGCCGTGGGAACATCAGCACCGATGATGAGGCTGCGCAGGCCGACGTGGAAGGATCCGCGACTGATCGTGGGGGTTGTCCTCGTGCTCCTCAGCATCCTCCTCGGGGCGCTGCTGATCTCGCGCCTCTCGGCGACCACCCCGGTGCTGGTCGCCCGCACGGCGATCCCGCCGGGAGAGGTGCTGAGCGCGGAGAACCTCAGCACGGTCGAGGTGCGACTGGGCGAGCAGGCCGGCGCGTACGTCTCCTCCCTCGATGACATCCCCGAGGGCGCCGTGTCCACCGGGGCCGTCCAGGCCGGGGAGATCCTGCCGTCCGCGCTGGTCGGCCAGCCGGCGGAGATCACCCTGCGGCCGGTCGTGGTGCCGGTCGACGCGACGGTGGCCGAGTCCGTCGCCCCGGGAGCCACCGTCGAGCTGTGGCACACCGCCCCCGGGGCCGAGGACGCCCCGGGCGAGGCGACGCTGCTGGTCGAGCAGGCCGTGGTCCGCAGCGTCGACGAGGGCAGCGCGCTGGGGATGCAGTCGAAGGCGGTAGAGGTGCTGGTGCCGCGCGAGGACCTCGCTGCGGTGCTCGAGGTCCTCGCCCGCGACGAGAGGCTGGACGTGATCGGCATCCCCGGAGCGTACGAGGTCACCGCATGATCGACGTCGTGCTCTGTGCGAGCGGCAGTGACGAGGTGCGGATCGTGCACGACCTCGCCCACGAGCCCGCGGCGGAGGCCCGCGTGGTGCGCCGCTGCGCGGATCTGGCCGAGACCCTGGCCGTCGCCGCGGCGGGCATCGGGGACGTGGTGCTGATCGACCTCGCCGTGCGCGGGCTGGGACGCGATGCGATCGCGAGCCTGCTACGGGACACTGCAGTGGTGGGGCTGCAGCCCGAGGGCGACGAGGAGCGGACCACGCTCGGGCTGCGCCACACCGTGCCCACCGCCGCCCCGACCACGGAGATCATCGCCGCCCTCCATGCTGCGGTGGAGACCGAGCCCGACAGTGCCATGGCCTGGGTGCAGGACCCGGCGCCGGAGGCCGTGAGCCCCTCCGGACGCATGGTGACGGTCTGGAGCCCGGCCGGAGCCCCGGGACGATCCACCCTGGCGGTCAACCTCGCCGCCGAGTCCGCGCTCGCCGGCACCCAGTGCATCCTGGTGGACGCCGATACCCACGGGCCCAGCCTCAGCCAGATGCTCGGCGTGATCGAGGAGACTCCCGGCCTGGTGGCCGCAGGGCGGGCCCATGACCGCGACGCACTGACCGCCCAGACCCTGGACTCCCTGCTGCCGCTGGCACAGCCGAACCTGCGGTTCCTCAGTGGGATCGGTGTGCCGGCGCGCTGGAGCGAGCTGCGCACCACCTCTCTCCAGGGGGTGTGGCAGGCGCTGCATCGGCGCGACGAGCTGGTGATCGTGGATGTCGCCAGCAGCCTGGACGAGGACGAGGAGCTCAGCTACGACACCGCGGCACCGCAGCGCAACGCCGCCGCGATCACGGCGCTGGAGAGCGCGGATGCGGTGGTCGCCGTGGTGGGAGCGGATCCGGTGAGCATCACCCGGCTGCTGCGAGACCACGTGCGGCTGACCGAGCTGGGGGTGGAGGAGCTGCACGTGATCGTCAACCGGGTGGGCGCCCCGGTGCCGGGGGACCGGATCCGCGAGCTGATCGCCTCCCGCATCCCCGTCAGCTCCCTGCACCTGCTGCCCGACGACCCGGTCTCCTGCCGCACCGCCGCCTGGGACGGCGCGCTGCTGGCCGAGGCGGCGCCGCGCTCCCCGCTGCGCCGAGGCGTGCGGGACATCGCCGCCTCCGACACCCTGCACGGCAGGAGCGCCGCGCAGCCCGCCCCAGGACGCGCGGGTGAGAGGATGCGGGGATGAGGATCTACCTGCCCAGCAGCCGAACGGACCGCGAGCAGTTCGCCCGCGGCAGCAGTCACCTCGAGCTCGACGCGGGACGCGCCGCCTTCGCCGCCACCGACTCCGTGCGAGCCGAGCAGCCCGGCACTGACGACGAGGACCTCGAGTACGAGGCGCTGCAGGAGGCGGCGTTCGTGGCGCTCAGCGAGACGGAGCCGCACTCCCGCGCCCTCGTGATCGCCGCGGAGGTCCCGGCCCGCGCGATCACGGGGCATCCGGAGCAGCTCGGAGCCTTCGGCCTCACTCTGGGCGCGGGGCAGGCGCGGATCGTCGCCTTCCACGTCACCGAGCAGACAGCGACGGCCGCTGCAGCGGATGACACCGACCCCGCCCTGCTGTGGTTCGATGCCGCCGAGCCGGCAGCCGCCCTCGACTATCTGGGCGGTGGAGCCCTCGAGTGAGCGGCAGCCGGATGGAGTGAGCGGTGCCGGGGAAGGCCCCAGCGGTCCGGCAGCCGGCCTGGGCGAGGCCGTCAGCCCGGCTGCTGCTCGCGGTAGCGCCCCGCCGCTCGTTCCTCCGCGCGCAGCACCTTCGAGACATACGGCAGTGCCGCCTTCTCCAGCCGTGATCCGACCAGGGGGACCTTCGCGGTCAGGTCGCCGTCGATCTCCACCGTGCAGGCGCTCTGGCCCTGCGGAGACATCCGCAGCTGAGCGGTCACCCCGGCCGGGGTGCCCACCACGGTCAGCTCCATGCTGCCGGTGCGTGCTCCATCGGCGCCGGGGGCGGACCAGGTCTGGACCTCGCGCACGGTCAGGCTGGAGCCGATGAAGGGACGGGCCATGTCCGGGACACGATCCGTGGGCATCGCCAGCTCCGTGGTCACGGTGAACGCTCCGGCCGGATCGCCCTGGACCGTGGCGTCGGCGCTGGTGGCCTCCAGGACCTGTTGGCGGATCGGCGGATAGGCAGGATCGGCGTACATCGCGGCGGCGGCAGATGCCGAGAGCGGGAGCTGCAGGGACTCGCGAAGCTTCATGGGGATCCTCCGGTGGAAGTGACGACGCGCCCAGCCTAGAACAGGGCGGGGTCGCACCCGGACAGGAATCGGCGATCACCGGGAGGAGCCCTATCCTGGGACCATGCCCAGTCTGTCCAAGTTCCTCGCCGACAACCCGTCCATCACCGAGCAGGGGGCGGACTGGCTCCAGCATCTCGCCGGGGACTGGAACCTGGTCTCGGACCTGCTGCGCTCGGACCTGGTGCTGTGGGCGCGCACGGAGCAGGGACCCACCGCGGTCGCCCACACCCGCCCCGCCACCGGGGCGACGGTCTACTACGAGGACCCGGTGGGACAGGTGGTCGATGCCGAGGAGAATCCCGAGCTGGTCGCCCTGCTGGACGGGGAGGTCCCGAGCTGGGAGTGGTTCCCCACCATCCGAGAGGAGCGGGACGCGGTGGGCATGCTGGTGCCGGTGCGCAGGAAGGGCGTCACCCTCGCGGTGCTGGCCGCCGAACGGCCCGCGCCGACCAACGCCCCCACTGCCAACGGCACCCGCCACCGAGAGCTCGGCCTGCGCCTGCTGCGGATGGTCGCCTCGGGAGCGTTCCCGATCGAGGGCGCGCCCGTGCCGCCGCGACGTGGGGCGCCCCGAGTGGGTGACGGGGTGGTCCAGCTCGACGAGCACGGCGTGGTCCAGTGGGCCTCGCCCAATGCGCTCTCCGCCTTCCACCGCTTCGGCATCGAGGGCCAGATGACCGGCAGCAACCTCGCCGAGCTGACCACCGAGCTGCTGCAGACCCGCACACCGGTGGATGAATCCCTGCCGCTGGTGCTGATGGGTCGGGCGGCCTGGCGATCGGACATGCAGGCGCGTGGTGGCACGCTCTCGCTGCGGGCGGTGCCGCTGACCGAGCAGGGCGAGCGCACCGGCGCGATCATCCTGGTGCGGGACGTGACCGAGCTGCGGCGTCGGGAACGGGAGCTGATCACCAAGGACGCGACGATCCGCGAGGTCCATCACCGGGTCAAGAACAACCTGCAGACCGTCGCGGCGCTGCTGCGGATGCAGTCGCGCCGGATGAAAACCGACGAGGCCCGGGATGCGCTGGCCGAGGCCATGCGACGGGTCTCCACCATCGCGCTCGTGCACGAGTCGCTGCTGCAGGGATCCGCGCAGGATGCGGTGCACTTCGATGACGTCATCGACCGGTGCCTGCGGCTGGCCGTGGATGCGGCGAGCGCCACCGTGCACCGGGAGGGGACCCCTCAGCTCGCTGAGGCGCAGGTCGAGGTGAGCACCCAGAAGCTCGGCCGGGTGGGAGTGATCCGGGCGGAGGAGGCGACGCCGCTGGCACTGGTGGTCACGGAGCTGGCGACCAATGCGGTCGAGCACGGTCTCTCGGAGACCGGCGGCACTCTCACCGTGCGCAGCGAGCGCACCGGCGCCCACCTGCTGATCCACATCGAGGACGACGGTGCCGGGATGGGATCGAAGAAGCCCTCTGGCCTCGGCACCAATATCGCGGTGACCCTGGTGCAGGGTCAGCTCGGGGGGACCCTCACCTGGGAGAGCCGTCCCGAGGGCGGTACCCGCGCGACCGTCGACGTCACCCTCGACCCGTTCGCCGTGGGGTGATGCCCGGTGCGCCGGGCATCGGCCGGGTCAGCTCGCGCGGCGGGCGCGGGCGTTGCGGCGCTTGAGCGAGCGGCGCTCGTCCTCGGAGAGCCCTCCCCAGACGCCGGAGTCCTGACCGCTCTCCAGAGCGAACTTCAGGCAGGCCGTCATCACGTCGCACTTCTGGCAGACGGCCTTCGCTTCCTGGATCTGGGTGACCGCCGGACCAGTGTTCCCGATCGGGAAGAACAGTTCGGGATCATGCTTGAGGCACTCGGCACGGTGGCGCCAGTCCATCGTCACTCTCTCTTTCCAGGACCTCCCGCAGCGCCCGATGGACGCGGCGAGACGGGATGCTGCCCCAGGGGGCCGTCTCGGTACATCTCCGACGACTCCGGCACCGCGTCTCGTGGAGCGGCCCGGGGAAATCGGACTGCTATCCATTGTCTGCGCTGGTCGTGAAGCCGACAAGAGCTTCCGGTGGCCAGCTGGGTGGCACTTCCCACACGCCACCCCCTTGAACCGATCAGATCGCGACGCCGGTCACGTCGACCCCCGATACAGTGCCGTCATGCCTTCCGATGCACCCTCCGGTCGCTCCTGCGCTTCTGCTCCAAGGACCGCCTCCGACCCCGATCCGAGACTGCGGCCGGGAGCGGCGGCGCTGCTGGGGCTGGAGGCGCTGATGCTCCTGGCGGGGTCGGGCTACTGCCTCCTGGGGGTGCTCCGAGGTGGGCTGGACACCTCGTTCGGGCTGGGGATCGGCGGCTTCCTGCTGCTGTTCGCCGTGCTGGCCGGGCTCGCCGCACGCTCCGTGCTGCGCCGCGGGCGCTTCGGGCTCGGCTACGGCATCACGTGGCAGATGTTCCAGGCGCTGGTGGGGGCGAGCATGCTGCGCGCCGCCCTGTACCTGCCCGGTGCCCTCGCTCTGCTGCTCGCGATCGGGGCCTTCTTCGCCCTGGTGACCCTGGTGCGTTCGACGCCGATCCCCGGCGGCGAGGACTGAGCAGCTCTCGCCTCAGCCCTCCCCGCCGGGGAACGGTCGGGATCTGCCCGGACACCAGCCGGAGCCGGTGCTGAGCGGGACCGTCCGGGGTCGCAGGGTGCCGGTCTACTCGGCGCTCGCCAGCGCCGCGGCGGGGGCGGTGCGGGAGGCCGCCCTCCCCGGCAGCACCGAGGCCAGCGCCCCGGCCAGGACTGCCAGCACCAGCACCAGGGCCACCTGCCCCCACGGGATCGTGAGCGTGATCGGGAACTGCGAGCCGAGCAGGGCGTTGATGCCCAGCACCCCGTAGACGGTGCCGATCGCGATGCCGAGCACCGCGCCGACCAGTGCCAGCAGCACTCCCTCCCAGGCGAGCATCGCGCGCATCTGGGAGCGGGTGGTGCCCAGGGCTCGCAGCAGCGCGTTCTCGCCGGTGCGCTCCACGACGCCCAGGCTCAGGGTGTTCGCCACCCCCACCAGGGCCACCAACACCGCGACCGCCAGCAGTGCCACGGTGATGCCGAGCAGGACCTGCAGGATCTGGGCGTAGCTCTCGCGCTCGGCCCCGCCGACCTGAGAGCGCACGTCCGTGTATCCCTCGCCGGCGGTGACCTCGTGCACCTCATCGATCAGGGAGAAGACGGAGACTCCCGCCCGTTCCGGCGTGCCCGGATCCGCGAAGTCGCCGAGGACCACGGGCGAGCT
Organism: Candidatus Brachybacterium merdigallinarum; assembly: GCA_019115335.1. Taxonomy (GTDB): domain Bacteria; phylum Actinomycetota; class Actinomycetes; order Actinomycetales; family Dermabacteraceae; genus Brachybacterium; species Brachybacterium merdigallinarum. The sequence continues at coordinate 13,135 of DXDT01000088.1, read as the reverse complement.
CTCCTCGCCGACCAGCTGCTGCAGGGTCTCCGGCGTCACCAGGGACATCTGCAGGTTGGAGTCGACCCGGACCCGCAGCTCCTGCCGGCCGCCGTCGGCGCCGGTGAGCTCGAGCACCTGCCCGTCGCTGAGCCCGAACTCCGCGGCCCGGTCCTCGCCGAGCAGCACCACACCGTGGACCAGCTCATCGGCCATCTCGGCGCGGTGCGAGACCTCCCGCACCGTCTCGGGGCTCGCCCCGTACAGCGTCATGGCATCCGCGGCGCCCACGTCGATGTCCCCGCGCTCGGCGGAGGCCACCGTGTCCATGCCCTCGATGGCGGCGATCCGGTCGGCGGCGTCCTCGGGCATCTCCTCGGCGGAGACGACCAGGTCGATCGGGCGGCGGGAGTCGAGCTCCGAGGTCAGCGTGGCCTCGGCGGTGCGGGCCCCGACGGCCATCATCGTCATCAGCGTGGTGCCGATCAGCAGGGCCGCGACCGTGGAGGCGCTGCGTCGAGGATTGCGGGCGACGTTCGCCGCGGCGATCCGGGCCGGCAGGCCGCCCAGCAGCGCTGCGACGGCGCCGGCCGCTGCGGCGAGCGGCCGGGTCACCGACACCAGGACCAACAGGATCCCGGCGAAGCTGAGGATGCCGCCGGCGATCGCCAGCAGGATCCCGAGCGCCGCCGGCCCGATCAGCGCCAGGGCGGAGCCGCCGCCGAGGGCGGCCACCCCGGCCACGATCGCGACGATCCCCAGGATCCCCTGGATCCCCAGGCCGCGCCGACGCACGGGCGACTGCGGGCGCAGGGCCTGCAGCGGCGCCACCCGGGTCGCGGCGCGCATCGGGGACAGCATCGCTCCCAGGGTGATCGCGACCCCGGCGACCAGGGGCAGCAGCACGGACAGGGCGCTGGCGGGCGCGATCATCTGGCCCTCCAGCCAGCCGACCGCCGCGGCGAGGGACAGCCCGGCCTGGACCAGCAGGTGACCGCCGATCATCCCGAGCAGGGCCCCGAGCACGCCCACCAGCAGCGCCTCGCGCAGCACCACGGAGCGGACCTGGGAGCGGGTCGCTCCGACGGTGCGCAGCAGGGCCAGGGAGCGGGTGCGCTGGGCGATGGTCACGGCGAAGGTGTTGGAGATGACCACGGCGCTGGTGAACAGGGCGATCGCCACGAACACGCCCAGCAGCATGCCGAGGAACCCGAAGCCCTGCATGACATCGTCGGTGGCCTGCTGCACGGCCTCCTCGGCCGTGCGCACGGTCATCTCGTCGCTCGTGCTCTGCGCGGCGATCTCGCCCGGATCGGTGCCTTCGGGGACTGTGGCCAGCCAGGTCTCGGTCAGGGTGCCGCCAGCGGGGCCGAGCAGCGTCTCGGCATGATCGGGGGCGACCAGGACGCGGGGCGTGCCGCCGAACACCGACCCCTCGGCCGGCTCGGCGATCCCGACGACGGTGAGTTCTGCGCCCTGGCCGGTGGGGGACATCCGCTCCGGCATCGTGATGGTGTCGCCGACGCCGATCTCGAGGGTCTCGGCCGCGGCGGCATCCAGCACGATCTCGTCCTCCGCAGCGGGGGCTGCGCCCTCGCGCAGGGAGTCCGCCCCGGCCTGGCCGGGAGGGAGCATGACGACGCTGAGGAAGGTGCTGGTCCCGGCGCCCTCGAGCTCGACGAAATTGTTCGCCAGCGGCCACACCTGGTCGGTGCCGTCCACCTGGGGCGGGTCCAGGGGGGACTCGGAGGTCCAGTCCTCGTCGGTGAGCGGGCGGTCGATCGCGAGATCGGCGCCCTCGTACTGCTGGGAGGCCTGGGAGGAGAGCGCGGCCTGCATCAGGTTGCCGGCCACCACCATCACCGCGACGAAGGCGCAGGAGAGGGCGATGGTGATGATCGCGGCGACGTGGCGTCGCAGCGGGGTGAGCTTCACGGGGGTGCGGCGTGCCATCAGCGATCCCCCCGCAGGTCCTCGTCGGTGACGATGCAGCCGTCGGCCAGGGTGATGATGCGGTCGGCGCGCTCGGCGGCGTCGCGCTCATGGGTCACCATCACGACGGTCTGGGAGAACTCGTCGACGCTCAGGCGCAGGAAGTCCAGCACCTCCTCGGTGGTGCGGGAATCGAGGTTGCCGGTGGGCTCGTCGGCGAAGACCACTGCCGGGGAGGTGACCAGGGCGCGGGCGATCGCGACCCGCTGCACCTGCCCGCCGGAGAGCTGGGAGGGCAGGTGGGACAGTCGCTCGGTGAGCCCGAAGGCGGTGGAGAGGGTCTCCAGCCAGGCCTCGTCCACGCGCCGGCCGGCGAGCTCCAGGGGCAGCAGGATGTTCTGCTCGGCGGTGAGCATGGGCAGCAGGTTGAAGGACTGGAACACGAAGCCCACCCGCTCTCGGCGCAGCTTCGTCAGGGCGTTGTCGGACAGCGAGGTGATCTCGGTGTCCTCGATGCGGATCGATCCGGAATCGACGGTGTCCAGCCCCGCGAGCACGTGCAGCAGGGTGGACTTGCCCGATCCGGAGGGGCCCATGATCGCGGTGAAGGCTCCGCGCTGGATGTCGAGGTCCACGGAGTCCAGGGCGGTCACGGTCCCGGCCCCGCTGCCGTAGGTGCGGTGCACTGCGCGGGCGGTGATCGCGGCGTCGGGATGGCCTCCGGCGGTGCCGGAGGGGGGTGTCTGGGCGGGAGCGGTCACGGGAGGTCCTCCAGGGATGGGGGTCGAGGTCTGCGTCGTCGCTGCCGCCGTGCCGACCCCGGGCAGGGGATCGGCGGTCGATGGCGCGACATGATCGATTCTGGGTGGCGAGCAGTGCGGATCTCATCAGCCCGGAGGTGGCGATGGGAGGCTCCGTGTGAGCCCTGGAGCTGGTGGGGCGTCATACCGGGGTATGACGCCCCGGCTGTGCGGCGGGTGAGCCGGCGGGCTCACTCCTCGCCGGGGGTGACCAGGCCGGTCTCGAAGGCGATGATCACGGCCTGCACCCGGTCGCGGGCGCCGAGCTTGGCGAGCACGCGCCCCACGTGGGTCTTCACGGTCGCCTCGGCGACGAAAAGCTCCGCCCCGATCTCCTGGTTGGAGCGGCCGCGGCCCATCAGCGCCAGCACCTCCCGCTCCCGCTCGGTGAGCGCTTCCAGCACCGAGGTGTCCTGCGCCTGCGGCTCGGGGATCGCGACCACCCGGGCGAGCAGGCGCCGGGTGGCGGAGGGGGCGATCACGGCGTCGCCGCCGTGGACGGTGCGGATCGCCGAGAGCAGCTCCTCGGGCTGGGCGTCCTTGAGCAGGAAGCCGCTGGCGCCGGCACGGATCGCGGAGACCACGTACTCGTCGAGGTCGAAGGTGGTCAGCACGATGATCCTCGGCGCCCGGTCCGCGGGGGCCTGCGCGAGGATGCGGGAGGTGGCCTCGATGCCGTCCATCCGCGGCATCCGCACGTCCATCAGCACCACGTCCACGCTGCGGGCGCGCAGCTCCTCGACGGCGGCGGCGCCGTCGGCCGCCTGCACGACGACCTCCATGTCGTCTTGGGAGTCGATCACCATCGCGAATCCGGCGCGCACCAGCGGCTGGTCATCGATCAGAGCGATGCGCAGGGGACGAGCGGCGGGAGTGGTCATGTCGGTCATCGGGGCTCTCCTGGAGGCAGGGACGAGGGCGGGGCGAGTGACGGGGACGGTGCGGACGCGGCGGAGGGCGAGAGGTGCGGGGAGCGGTGCGGAGCGTCGGCAGCCGGTGCACCGCCGGGCAGGGGGAGCCGGGCACGGACCCGGAAGCCGCGACCGGGCAGCGGTCCGGCGTCGAGCTCGCCGCCGAACACCGCCATCCTCTCGCGCATCCCCGTGATGCCGTGGCCCTGGCCGTCGGAGTCGGGATCCACGCCGCGGCCGTCGTCGATGACCTCGACCTCGAGCAGTCCGGGATGGCGGGTGATCCGCACCGCGGCGGCGGCGCCGGCCCCGGCGTGCTTGAGGACGTTGGTCAGCGCCTCCTGGACCAGGCGGAACAGGGACATGCCGATCGCCTGCGGGATCCCCTGCAGATCCCCCTGGACCTCCAGGGAGACGCGGAGACCGGCGGTGCGGACGCGCTCGACGAGGTCGCCCAGCATCTCGGGGCCGGGCTGGGGGCCGAAGCTGGTCTCGTCCTCGTGCCGCAGCACCCCGAGCAGGGAGCGCATGTCCGCCAGCGCCGCGCGTCCGGTCTCCCCGATCGTCCCGAGCACGTCGACCGCCTGCTCGGGCTTCTGGGCGGCGACATAGCGGCCGCCGTCGGCCTGCGCGATGATCACCGACAGCGAATGGGCGACCACGTCATGCATCTCGCGGGCGATGCGGGCCCGCTCGTCGGCGACGGCCAGGGCGGTGCGCTGCTCCCGCTCCCGCACGGCCTGCTCGGCGGCCTCCCGGCTGAGCTCCAGCTGCCGAACCCGGGCCCGCTGCAGGTTCGCCAGCGCCCAGACCGCGGTGACGGTGATGGAGCCGACCACCATCAGGCTCACGAAGACGACGATCCCCTGGCCCACGCTGCCGTAGGGGTCCAGCGACGTGATCACGCCCCAGGTCAGAGACTGCACCAGGGTGCCCAGGAACCCGGCGACCACCCCGGCCACGTGGACGGCCGGCCGGCCGTAGGCGACCGCGCAGAACAGGGCGTAGAAGGTGAGCACGTCGCCGCCCACCACCGGCATGGCCATCAGCACGTGCAGCACGGCCAGCCCCCCGATCAGGCCCACCCCGAGGCCGGGGCGGACCCGGCACACGGCGGCGCTCGCGATCATCGGGACGGTGAACACCGTCCACCAGCCGTACGATCCGGTCCCCAGCGCGAACAGCAGCACCATCAGGGCGCCGGCGCCGAAGATCACCAGGTCCACCTTGACGGGGTTCTCGATGATCCAGCGGAAGGGGTCGCCGAAGCGCCGCGCGGCCGGAGCCGGCGCGGTCTCAGGGGCGGGGGGCTGAGTCATGGGCTCGAGAGTACGGGCGCCGACCGGGTCGGCGCGTCCCCCTGCGGGCGGATCCTGGCTCCGGTGGGGCCGCTCACAGCAGACGCTGCGGCCCCTCGAGCAGCTCGGGCCCGTCGTTGCCGACCTTCCCCACGGCAGGGTCGACCTCTCTCACGGACAGGGTGCTGTCCGCGAGAAGGTGGGAGTCCTCGAGCACCCATTCCTGGGCGGCGTGACGGTCATCCATCCCGGTGTCCAGCCAGGCGTCGACGGCGTCGCGGCGCAGCATCACCGGGGTGCGGTCATGGATCCGTGCCAGCTCTCCCTCGGCCTGTCGGGTGATGATCGTGGCCGAAAGCAGGAAGGCTCCGTCGGGGCTGGCCGCCGGGCCCTCGTGGCCGCCCGGGCCCTTCCACCAGGAGACCAGGGCCGCCATGTACAGCGGGGAGCCGTCAGCAGGGGAGATGAAGTACGGCTGCTTGCGGGTGCGGCCCTCGCGCACCCATTCGTAGTAGCCGTCCATCGGCACGATCGCCCGGTAGTGGCCCAGGCTCCCGCGGAAGCTCGGCTTCTCGGCGAGGGTCTCGCGGCGGGCGTTGAAGGTGCGGGAGGAGAACGACTCGTCCTTCGCGAACGGTGGCAGCAGGCCCCACCGGGCGATCCGCAGCGCCCGGGTGACCTCTCCGGTGTCCTTGCCGAGCGACTCGGTGACCACGTAGATCGGGGTGGTGGGCGGGATGTTCCAGCGCTGCCGCAGATGCGGATCGGCCAGGTCCACCGCTCCCAGGTCATCCAGCAGTGGTTCGATCTCCTGGTAGAAGGCGAAACGACCGCACATCTCAGGAGTCCTTGGCCGGGGGACCGTCGGCGTCTGCGGGGTCGACGGTGGGGATCCCCCCGGTCGGGGTCAGGCGCGAGCTCTCCCCGATGTACGCCTCGGCGTTGCGGTGCAGATGGCGCAGCCGGATGTGGCGGCCGTCATCGACCAGCTGCTGGTACTTCGCCTCCGCCTTCTCGGCGCCGTCGCTCGCCCGCATCGGCTTGACCAGGGACTCCTCGGCGGGCTCCCCGGCTTCGAGCTCGACCGCGCGCTCGTACTCGGCATCGACCTCCGCCCCGATGAGGATCACGATGTTCATGATCCACAGGGCGAACAGCACGGCCATCACACCGCCGATGGCGCCGTAGCTGGAGTACCCCGCGACGGTGGACATGTAGATCGCCACGGCCACCGCGGCCAGGCCGATCCCGAGGATCGCGACCACGCCTCCGGGGGAGATCAGCCGGAACGGCTTCTTCACGTTCGGCGCCCCCCAGTACAGCACCGAGATCAGCACGAAGGCGATCAGCAGCAGCACGGGCCAGCGCAGCCACGCCCAGATCGGCAGGAAGGAGTCGGTGAGGAAGCTCAGCAGCCCGTCCAGGCCGAAGGTGCCCGCCAGCGGTCCCAGTACGGCGTCGACCAGTGTCTGGTTCAGCAGCAGCGAGACCATGATCAGCAGGATCCCCAGGATGATCACGACGGTCAGCCCCAGCATCACGGCGTTCATCCGGAGCATCCCGCGCCCCTCGGGGACCTCGTAGATCTGGTTGGCGACCCGACTGTAGGCCTTGATGTAGGCCGAGGCGGACCACAGGGCGGTGAGCACACCGATGATCAGCGCGATGGTGCCGCCGGTGGCCGAGCCCAGCAGCGACTCGACGGTGTCGGTGACGATGTCGGCGATGCCCTGCTCGCTGCTGCCCAGCGCCGAGGTGATGGCGTCGGTGAGGAATTCCGCGATCTGATCGCGGAGGTCGGAGAGCAGCAGGGTGGCCAGCGAGAACACCGCCAGCAGGGTGGGCGCGACGGAGAGCACCATGAAGTAGGTGAGCTTGGCCGCCTGGTCGGTGCCGCCATCGCGGGTGAACTCGGTGAGCACGCGCTTGGCCATGTAGGCGAGCGTGGGGCGGCTGAGCCTACCGCGACGGTCGGAGGAGGAGTCCGTCGTGCGCGACGGAGCGGATGCATCGGCCATTACTGTGTCTCCTGGCGAGGTCGGGATGCGCGGGGAAGAGCATCGATGACTGCTCGTCATCCTGCCACGCCGGGTGGGCTCGGCCCGGGTGCCCTGCCGAAGAGCTGGGACGGTTATCCACAAAGCCTGGGAGGGAGCCGCACACGGCGCCGTCCCCCTCTACAGTGAATGCGGTGACGTCATCCGCGTCACATCGGGGGAGTCGGGCGGACGCATCATGCGCCGGGGAGGAGACCATGGATGCCACGACCGTGATCGAGGCGGAGTCGAGGGAGCTGATCCGCCGCCGCGGCCTGAACGTGCACGCCGATCAGCTCGAGCCGCTGATCGCCGAGGTGCTGGCGGACTACGACCAGCGGGTCGCCACCGGTGCCGTCCCCCGCCTGCGCGATCCCGACACCGTCGTGGCCGAGGTCGCCGCCCGGATCGGGGGATTCGGCCCGCTGCAGGCCCTGCTCGACGATCCCGCGATCGAGGAGATCTGGTTGAACTCGCCCAGCGAGGTGTTCGTCGCGCGCAATGGTCGCAGCGAGCTGACGACGCTGGTTCTCAGCGACGACGAGGTCCGCGGCATCGTCGAGCGGATGCTCGTCAGCTCCGGCCGGCGGCTGGATCTCTCCACCCCGTTCGTCGACGCCCTCCTGCCGGACGGCTCCCGCCTGCACGTGGTCATCCCGGCGGTGACCAGGCAGCACTGGGCGATCAACATCCGGAAGTTCGTGGCCCGTGCCTATGACCTCGAAGGACTGGTCTCGCTCGGGTCGCTGACCCGTCAGGCGGCGCAGTTCCTCGATGCTGCGGTCGGGGCCGGGCTGAACGTTCTGGCCAGCGGCGCGACAGGTGCCGGCAAGACCACTTTCCTGCGCTGCCTGGCGCAGTCGATCGGGGCCCGTGAGCGGGTGGTCACGATCGAGGAGGTCTTCGAGCTCGGGCTCAGCCTGCGGGACGTGGTCGCGATGCAGACCCGTCAGGCCAACCTCGAGGGGATCGGGGAGATCTCGATGCGGCGCCTGGTCAAGGAGGCTCTGCGGATGCGGCCCAGCCGGATCATCATCGGTGAGGTGCGGGAGGCGGAGGCCCTGGACATGCTCCTGGCCCTGAACAGCGGATTGCCGGGGCTCGCGTCGATCCATGCGAACTCTGCGCGGGACGCGGTCACCAAGATGTGCACGCTCCCGCTGCTGGCCGGGGAGAACGTCTCCAGCCGCTTCGTGGTCCCCACCGTGGCCAGCGCCATCGACCTGGTGGTCCATCTCGACATCCTGCCGGACGGTCGGCGTCGGGTGCGGGAGATCGCGGGACTGTCCGGGCGGGTGGAGGACGGCACGATCGAGGTCTCCGAGCTGTTCGCTCAGCAGGGTGACCGACTGGTCCGTGGCGAGGGGATGGCCCCCCATCCCGAACGGTTCCTGCGTGCCGGACATGATCTGTCGGCCCTGCTGAGCAGGAGCAGTGCGGCATGAGCGACGGAGCATTCGTCGGGCTCGTGCTGGGTCTGGGGCTGCTGTGCATCTGGTGGTCGATGTGGGAGCAGGACGCAGAGAGGATCCGCCGCGGCCCGCTCAGCGCAGTGATGGATCGCCTGCGCGATGACCTGGTCAAGGTGGGCCTGGCCTCGGTGCCGCCCGCCGCCGTGCCCGGCCTCAGTGCCGGGCTGGGGCTGGTGGTCGCCGCGGCGCTCTGGGCGATCTCCGGTGCGATGGTGCCGGCGCTGGCGATCGGTCTGGTCGCCTCTGTGCTGCCGGTGTTCATCCTGCGCTCGGCGGCCAGACGTCGCACCACGGAGATGCGCGAGGTGTGGCCCGAGGCCGTGGACCACATCAACTCCGCCATCCGCGCCGGTCTCTCGCTGCCCGAGGCGCTCTCGCAGCTCGGCCAGAAGGGGCCGGAGGAGCTGCGCCCGGCGTTCGTCGAGTTCGCCGTGGACTACCAGGCCAGCGGTGACTTCTCCAGCAGCCTGGATCGACTGAAGGTGCGTCTGTCCGATCCGGTGGGGGACCGGATCGTCGAGGCGCTGCGCCTGACACGGGACGTGGGCGGGACGGATCTCGGCTCGCTGCTGCGGACCCTCTCGACGTTCCTGCGGGAGGACGCGCGCACCCGGTCGGAGCTGGAGGCCCGCCAGTCCTGGACCGTCAACGCCGCCCGACTGGCGCTGTGCGCGCCGTGGATCGTGCTGGCCCTGATGAGCACCCGCCCGGAGGCGGCGCAGTCCTACGACACCCCGACCGGCCTGCTAATCATCGTGGTGGGAGCGGCGGTGTCCCTTGTCGCCTACCGGGTGATGCTGCTGATCGCGCGCCTGCCCCAGGACGAGAGGGTGCTGCGATGATCGTGGCGGCCGGGTCCGGGACCGTGCTGGCGGGGGCCATGCTGGGATTGATACTGGGACTGGGTGTGACGCTGGTGCTCTCCCGCCTGCCGGGGGTGCGCCGCCGAGACCTCGCCGCCAGGGTGGATCCCTACCTGCGCCGCTCGCGATCCAGCTCGCTGTTCGATGCTCCTGCTGCTCCGAGCCGCAGCCGGGCCGTGATCGAGAACCTCTTCGGCCCGGTCGCCGTCCGGCTGCTCGGAGTGCTCGAGCGGCTCACCGGTGGCCAGGAGCAGCTCCAGCGTCGCCTGCTGCTGTCCGGTCGCCGCACCAGCACGGACTCCTTCCGCATCGAACAGGTGGTCTTCGGAGCGATCGGGCTGCTGGCAGGGGTGGGCATCGCCCTGGCCGCCATCGGTCTGCGCGGAGCCAGCCCCCTGATGGGGATGCTGATCGTCCTGATCGGGGCCGTCTCCGGGGTGCTGCTGCGCGACTACCTGCTCGGGGTGGAGATCACGCGCCGCGCCTCGCGGATGGCCCGGGAGCTCCCCACCATCGCGGACCTGCTCGCCCTCGCCGTCGCCGCCGGGGAGAGCCCGATCGCAGCGATGGAGCGAGTGGCGCGCAGCTCACGGGGGACGCTGCCCGATGAGTTCGCAGCGACCGTGGCCGACATCCGCTCCGGTGCCTCGGTCTCCCAGGCGCTGATGTCGCTGGGGGATCGCACGCCCCTGCACGCCCTGGGCCGTTTCGGCGAGGGCGTCGCCGTCGCCATCGAGCGCGGGACACCGCTCGCGGACGTGCTCCGCGCGCAGGCCCAGGACGCGCGGGAAGAGGCCAAGCGAGACCTCATGGAGATGGCCGGCCGCCGCGAGGTGGTGATGATGATCCCTGTTGTCTTCCTGGTGCTGCCGCTGGTCATCGTCTTCGCCGTCTTCCCCGGGCTCGCCGTCCTGGAGATCACGCTGTGAGCCCTTCCCGCCCTGTCCATCCAGACCGTGTCCATCGATCCAGTTCGTCCACTCACACAGGACCCATCGCAAGGAGATGACCATGACCGTCCACCGCCGCACCCTTCACCGCAGCCAGCGCCCGGGCCCGCCGGGCACCCCGGAGGCGGCCGTCCCGCGCCGCCGCCGCGCCCTCGCCGCCCTGGCCCGCCGGCTCTGCTCCGACCAGGGGGACGTTCCCGGCTGGGTGCTGATCACCTTGATGACCGCGGGCATCGTGATCGCGCTCTGGGCCGTGGCCTCCGAGCAGATCGTCCAGATCTTCCAGAACGCGCTCGCCCCGTTCCTGGACGGCTCGATCTGAGCCGACGCGCGTGCGGACGGGAGGAATGAGGATGCCGCCGACCGGGAAGCGCCCTGACACCGGCCGGTGGCCAGGCCGCCGACGCTGCCGGCGCAGTGCTGCGGTTGCTCGGGGCCGGAAGCGGCTGCTGTGTTCCCTGCGCAGCGACCGAGGATCCGCGGTCGCCGAGTTCCCGATGGTCGCAGTGCTGGTGATCGTCATCGCGATCGCCATCATCCAGGCCTCCCTGATCCTCCACACCCGCAACACACTGATCGACGCTGCTGTCCAGGGAGCACACCACGCGGCGCTCGTGGGCTCCACCCCGGAATCCGGTGCCGAGCGCACCACACAGCTGATCACCGACCGGTTCGGCGACGGATACGAGGTCCGGGCCACGGCCATCAGCGAGGAAGGCATCGTCACGGTGCAGGTCAGCGCGACGCTGCCGTTGGTGGGGATGCTGGGACCCGGGGCGACCCTGCAGGTCGAGGGCAGAGCTCTGGAGGAGGAGCAGTGGTGACCCGCCTGCTCAGCACGCTGCCTGCGCTCCGGGACCGGGTGTCCGCCCGGGCCCGTGCCGAGGGCGGCAACGCCCTGGTGGAGTTCGTGGTGCTCGCCGTCGCGCTGCTGATCCCGTGCCTCTACCTGGTGCTGACCCTCGGCTCCGTGCAGTCAGCCGTGTTCGCCGCCGACGTGATCGCCCGCGACGCGGCCCGGATCCACGCCACCCAGACCGATCCCGCGGCCGCCGCGCAGCACAGCCTCGAGCAGTCGCACCTGGTCCTCGAGGACTTCGGGCTCTCGGCCCAGGACGTGCTGGAGATCAGCTGCAGCCACGACCCCTGCGCCACTCCCGGAGGCGTCGTCACCGCACAGGTGCGGATCGCCGTGGAGATCCCGGGCCTCGGCGCTGTGCTCGGCGGCGGCGGGCCGGTCGCGGTCAGCTCCTCCCATGCGGTCCCCGTCGACCAGTACCGGGCAGCGAATCGATGAGCCCGAGCACTCGTCACCCGGCCCCGCGCCACCTGCGCTCGCAGCCCGGGACACCGTCGAGCGGCATCTCCCGGCGCGAGGGCCGACACGGCGCGGGCCTGTGCGGTGCCGAGGGCTCCATGACGATCCTGACCACCGGGGTGCTGGTGGTGATCCTCATGGTCATCGCCGTCGGCGCCTCGATCACCGGTGTGCATCTGGAGCGCAGCGGACTGCAGCACGCCGCCGACAGCGCCGCGCTCGCCGGCGCCCAGGCCGTCGACCCCACGGCCCTGTACCGCGACGGGGACCGCGGCGCGATCGGGGCGGGCAGCGCCGAGGATGCCGCCGCAGAGCACCTGGCCACGTATCCTTTCGAGACCGGCCGCACCGAGAACATCCGCATCACCGGCGTCGAGGTCGACGCCGACGGCACCGTGCACATCACCCTCAGCGCCCACACGCATCCGCCGCTGGTGGGCTGGTTCCTGCGCGGTACCGACACCGCTGTCCCCCTGACCGTCACCGGAGAGGCTCGCGCACGATGACCACCGTCCTACTGGCACCTGACAAGTTCAAGGGCTCGCTCACCGCAGCGCAGGTCGCCGCTGCCCTCGCCCGCGGCGTCGCCCGGACCGCGCCGGCTGTGCAGCTGCTGCATTGTCCGATCGCCGACGGCGGAGACGGCACCGTCGATGCCGCGCTCGCCACCGGCTTCCAGGAGCGCACCACCACCATCACCGGGCCCACGGGTGCTCGCCGCACCGCCCGGTGGGCCCTGTCGGAGCAGACCGCGGTGATCGAAATGGCGCTGGCCGTCGGCCTCGACGCCCTGCCCGGAGGCACCCTCGCCCCGCACTCCGCGAGCACCCGGGGCCTGGGGGAGCTGATCCTCGCCGCCCGCGACGCCGGAGCCCGCACGATCGTCGTCGGCCTCGGCGGCAGCTCCTCGACCGACGCCGGCGCGGGCATGCTGCAGGCCCTCGGAGCCCGCCTCGAGGATGCAGCCGGCCACCCCATCGGCCCGGGGGCCGCCGGCCTCGCCGACCTCGCCGCCGCCGACCTCGCTCCGGCCCGCGACAAGCTGGCGGGGCTCACCCTGATCGCCGCGAGCGATGTCACCAATCCGCTGCTCGGACCCGAGGGCACCACCGCGGTCTACGGACCGCAGAAGGGCATCGCCGCACACGAGATCCAGGACGTCGACGAGGTCCTCGCCTGTGCCGCCTCCCTGCTGGACCCGACCGGCGAGCACCTCACCACTCCCGGAGCGGGAGCGGCGGGCGGCACCGGCTTCGCCCTCTTCCGGATCGGCGCACAGCAGCAGTCCGGCGCCGACACCGTGCTCGAGCTCGCCGGATTCGACGCGCTCCTGGACCGGGCGGACCTCGTCATCACCGGTGAGGGCAAGCTCGATGAGCAGACCCTGCACGGCAAGGGCCCCGCCGAGGTCGCGCGCCGCGCTCACGCCCGCTCCCTGCCCGTGCTGGCCGTGGCCGGAGCCATCACCCTCGAGGAGCCGGCGCTCGCCGCCGCCGGGATCACCGGCAGCTGGGACCTGCTCAGTCGCAGCCGCGATCTGGAGGACGCGATCACCCGCGGCGAACAGATCCTCGAG
>DXDT01000087.1 GCA_019115335.1 Candidatus Brachybacterium merdigallinarum | reverse complement strand
GGCGGGGAGGACTGGCAGTACGGCTTCGAGGCCGAGCGCCTGCACGATCACGGCGCGATCACGCTCGGCAACATCACCGTCACCGCCCGGCACACCCCGGGCCACACCCCCGAGCACCTGAGCTACCTGGTCACCGACGGCGCCTTCGCCGACGAGCCCGGCTACATCCTCACCGGCGACTTCGTGTTCTCCGGCGACCTGGGCCGGCCGGACCTGCTGGACGAGGCCGTGGGCATGCAGGACACCCGCTTCACCGGGGCGAAGCAGCTGTTCGCCTCGCTGAAGAACGTGTTCCTCACGCTGCCGGACCATGTGCAGGTGTTCCCCGGCCACGGCTCCGGCTCGGCCTGCGGCAAGGCCATCGGCGCACTGCCCTCCACCACCGTCGGGTACGAGCGGCACTTCGCCTGGTGGGGGAAGCACCTGAAGAACGATGACGAACAGGGCTTCATCGACGAGCTGCTGGACGGCCAGCCCGACGCCCACGCCTACTTCGCCCGGATGAAGCACCAGAACCAGGAGGGCCCCGCCCTGCTCGGCGAGCGCGTGATGCCGCGCGAGATCTCGGCCGAGGAGCTGGCGCGCGGCCTCGAGGACGGCACGCTCGCCCTGATCGACACCCGCCCCGTGGACCAGGTCCATGCCGGCACCGTGCCCGGGGCGCTGAACATCCCCACGCTCGGCAAGGCCGCCAGCCATATCGCCTGGGCCTTCGATCCGGAGACCGACGACGCCCAGCTCGTGGTCCTCGCCGAGGATGCCGAGCGCGCCGCGGAGTACGGCGACCATTTCGTGCGCGTCGGCGTCGATGCGCTGACCGGGTTCGTGCCTGCGCTGGAAGGCCTGCCCACCATCGCGCCCGCCGTCGTCTCTCCCGCCGAACTGCACCGCCTGCACACCGAGGACGGCGCCGCACCGGCGCTGCTGGATGTGCGCACCCGCACCGAGCACGCCGCCGGGACCATCCCCGGCGCGCAGCAGCTCTCCGCCGGGAAAGTGCTGTTCCACCAGGAGGAGCTTCCCACGCACCAGGCGGGCCCGCTGGTGACCTTCTGCCAGTCCGGGCTGCGCAACACCGTCGCCGCCTCCACCCTGCGCCGCGCCGGCTTCGACGTCATCGAGCTGAAGGGCAGCTACGCCGCCTGGGCGCAGTGGAGTGCGCAGAATCCCGATCAGAGCGACCCGCAGCATCCCGGCCAGAGCGAACAGCCCACGACCGCCCCCGACGGAAGGAGCGCCTGAGATGTGCCGACCAGTCACCTGCCGCACCTGCGGCAAGACCACCTGGGCCGGCTGCGGACAGCACGTGGACCAGGTCATGAAGAAGGTGCCCACCGCACAGCGCTGCCCCGGCCACGCCGAGGTCGCTCCCACGAAGGGCTTCTTCGCCCGGCTGCTGGGGCGCTGAGAGGGCCTCTCCCCTCTCCCCGCCCCGCCCTTTTCTCCTCAGGACGAACCTCCTGCGCCCTGCGTGACCACAACGCCCATAGAGGGTCAGAGCCACGCAGTCGGCACGAAGTTCAACGTGCCGGAGCTGGTTGGTGGGGTGGCGGTGTCCGGCAGGCGGCAGGCTCCGGTCAGGCGAAGGGTTCCGGCCAGGGGTTGCGTTGCGGGATGAGCGCGTGGGCATCGGCGAGATGCTCATCCAGCTCGCGTCGGAGCTGCTGCACCACGGCGGGCTCGGCGGCAGCCAGATCGTGCTGCTCGCCGATATCCGCTTCCAGGTCGTACAGCTCGCAGTGCTCGTCCTCGAAGAAACGGATCAGTTTGAACCTGCCGTGGCGCACCGCCGCCGAGGGGCGCCCACCCTGGTTCGAGTAGTGGGGGTAGTGCCACACCAGCGGCCCGCGGTCGGCCGGATGCTCCGGGTCGCTCAGCCAGGGCAGCAAGGAGGTGCCGTCCACGTGCTGGCGCGGGATCGGCGGCAGCCCGGCGGCCTCGAGCAAGGTCGGGTAGAGGTCCGGGCCGTAGGCGAGAACGTCCGGTTCGGTCCCTGCACGCTCCCCGCCCGGGAGACGGATGATCAGCGGCACTCGTACGCCGCCCTCCTCCGTCCATCCCTTGCCTTCGGTGAGCGGGGCGCACGAGGTGGGCGAGCCCTCGGAGGTGACGAGCCCGCCGTTGTCGGAGGTGAAGACGATCAGCGTCTCGTCGAGAACACCCTGCTCCTCGAGAGCGTCCAGCAGCCGGCCCACGTTGGTGTCAAGGTTCTCGACCATCGCCGCGTAGGTGGGGTGGGACTGGACGGTGCGGCGCAGGATCCGTTCGTCGCGCCGCCCCCACTTCGTGTGGGCCTCGCCCTCCTCCAGGCCCGACTCCGGAGTCAGGCCGCGCTTCCGCGCCTTGTGCTCGTACTTCTCCACCAGCTCGGGCGGCGCCTCCAGCGGGGTGTGGACGGCGTAGTGCGCCAGGTGCAGGAAGAACGGACGCTCGCCATCGTGGGAGCGCACCAGATCGATGGCGTGGTCCGTGAGCGCGTCGGTGAGATAGGTGCCGGGTTCAGCCTCCGGCAGATGGTCGATGCCCCACGGCGCGAAGTAGGTGCGGGGCGAGCCGATGTGTCCGCCGGCGATGTTGACCTCGAACCCGTGGGCGAGCGGATCGTGGGCTCCGGTCCCGAGATGCCATTTGCCCACGTGCCACGTCGCGTAGCCCCCGTCGCGCAGCGCCCGCGGCAGTGCATACTCGCTCACCGGCAGGGCGTGGTGGTACGGCACGTCCAGGAGCGCCCCCACACCGGTGCCGCCGATCCATTGCGTGATACCCACCCGGGCGGGCACCCGGCCGGTCATCAGCGCTGCCCGGGAGGGAGAGCACACCGGAGAGGCGGCGTAGGCGTTGAAAAGCTGGCAGGACTCCTCCGCCAACGCATCGACCCGCGGTGTTTCATAGAACGAGGAGCCGTAACAGCCCAGGTCCGTCCAACCCAGGTCATCGACGTGGACGAGCACGATGTTCGGGGCGGAGGTGCCGGAGGCGCCGGAGCGCGGGGCCGCCTCCCCCGCCGTCGCTGCCTCCGGCCCGGTCACTTCACCGCCCCTGCCGTGATGCCGCTGCGGAAGTACCGCTGCGAGAACAGGAAGATCACCAGCACCGGGATGCTCATCATCAGCACCGCGGCCATCAGCAGGTTCCATTGGGTCGAGTTCTCCTGGTAGAAGACGGTGAGCCCCAGCTGCAGCGGCTGCATCGAGTCGCTGCGGATGAGGATGAGCGGCCACAGGAAGTGGTGCGGCGCCACGCGGCGAGTCATCAGCCCCTACATCTCAACGGCCAGTCCGATCGCGTGCATGGTCGGGGACGAGGTCAGGGACACCGCAGGTGCTCCGTCGGCGGTGGTGTGCAGCGGCAGGTCCTGCCCGCCGAGCAGTCGCGCTGACGTCGCCCCGGGCGGAAGCGTGACCTCCACCGGCAGCTCTCCGGTTCCGGCGGTCCCACCGTGTTCGGCATGCTCGAGCGGGCCGCCGCCCGTCAGCAGGGCGAAGGCGTACAGCGTCTGCGCCTTGCGGGTGTGATGCCACTCGAGCCCGCCGCCGGTGACCCCCCGCGCGTCGCCGCCCCCGCGGGTGCCGTAGATGCCCTCACCGCACGCTCGCAGCCAGGCTCCGAGCTCGGCGAGACGCTCCTGCACGGGAACGGACAGTCGCCCGTCCGCGTCCGGCCCGATGCCGATGAGGTAGTTGCCGCCCCGGGAGACGATCTGGAGCAGGTTGCTCAGGATCTCCTCGATGGGCTTGGCGGGGTCGTCGCGGCGCAGCGAGCACCAGGAGCGGGTCATCGTGATGCAC
>DXDT01000086.1 GCA_019115335.1 Candidatus Brachybacterium merdigallinarum | reverse complement strand
GTTCTCCTGCCGACGGGAGGAGCCCAGCGCGATCCCCAGCACGGTGCCCAGCGCCAGGCCGAGGGCGACCCCGGCCAGGAGGTTGTCGAAGATGACCAGGCCGGTGCCGATCCCCACCGCGGTCCCCAGCGACATGCCGAACGGCAGCCAGGTGGCGTCGAACGGCGGCTTCTTCTTCTCGGCCATGGTTCTCCGGGGTCTCGGGGTGGGTGGGGACGGGTGCCACAGGGGTACTCCACTGTAGAACGCGGTGAGGTGCGTAGCAGGGGAAGGCGCGGCAGGCTGGGTCGGAGGGTCAGAGCCCCAGGCGCTCCTCGAGCACCTCGCGGCGGGAGCGTCGGGGGCCGGAGCCGCCCGGGGCCAGCAGGGTCGCGATGCCCGTGGTCGCCGGGATCGCCAGCACCAGCCCGATCGAGGCGATCAGGGTGCGGAACACCTCGGCGGCGACCTCCCCTGAGGTGATGGTGTCCACCAGCGAGCGGTCCAGGGTGGAGGCGTACAGCAGCATCGGCAGTGCCGAGCCGATGTAGGCGTAGGCCAGGGTGTACACGGTCGAGGCGATGTGGTCGCGGCCGATCCGCATCGCCGAGGAGAACACCTGCCAGCGGGTCGCCTCCGGCATCGCGCTGCGCAGCTCCCACACCGAGGAGGCCTGGGTGATGGTGACGTCGTTCAGCGCGCCCAGCCCCGAGACGATCACCCCGGCCAGGAACAGCGCGGACAGCGAGACCTGCGGATGGGTGCCGTGCAGCATCTGGGAGGATTCGCCGTGCGCGCCGGTCATCCCCGTCGGATCGCCGGTGGCCAGCGCCGCCACCACCGTCACCGCGATCCCGCCGAAGGTGCCGAGCGCCGCTGTGGTGGTGCGCACCGAGATGCCGTGCGCGAAGTAGACGCAGGGGAAGATCATCGCCGAGCCCGCCACCAGTGCCACCAGCACCGGGCTCTCTCCGGCCAGGATCGCGGGCAGCATGAACGCGATCACGATCGCCACGCCCGCGGCGAGCCCCAGCATCGCGCGCAGCCCGGCCCCGCGGGCCACCAGCGCCACCAGCACCAGGTAGGCGACGAACAGCAGCGCGAGGGGGAGCGTGCGCTCGTGGTCGAGGTAGAAGTGGACGACGGCGGGCCCGCCCGCCTGCTCCCCGTCGACGGTCTCCCCGTCCGCGTCGGCCTCGGCGCCGGTGTCGATCGCGAGCACCCGGATGCGGTCGCCCGCCTCGATGCCGTCCGCGGCGACCTCCGGCGGGATGTCCACGGTGATCGTCCGACCCGCGATGTCGCCGGCCGTCCCCTCGGCCTGGACCTGCACGGACTCCGTGACCTCGCCGCTGTCGGCGGGGACCTCGGTGATCCGGGCGGTCACCATCTCCACACCCTCGGCCAGGTACTCGGTCTTGTCAGGACGGGAGCCCGGCGCCGGCCACAGCAGCACCAGCCCCACGATCGTGGCGACCAGCAGGGCGAGGGTCAGGCCGACGAGCCAGAGGCGGGAGCTGCGGGTGGTGGGGTCCGGTGCGGCGCGGTGCGCGCGATGGGAATGGTGCCCGTGGCTCATGCGGCTCAGCCTACGGTCTGGTCACCTCTCAGTTCAGCGTGCCCGTGAGCCGGCCGTGGAAGGTGCTGGAACGCTCGTCGAGCCCCGTGAACTCGACCTCGAGCCCGTGATCCGCGTACTTGGTGGAGATCGAGTCGAGCACGGCCACGGTCGAGGCGTCCCAGATCTGGGCGGCGGTGAAGTCCACGGAGACCGGGCCGCCATGGGCGGTGTCGGCGGCGTAGTCGAACTGCTCGACCAGGTCGTTGCTCGAGCCGAAGAACAGGGGGCCCTGCACGGAGTAGTGGGTCCCGTCGGCGCCCGTCGTGCGCTGGACCGTGGTCACCCGGGCGACGCGACGCGCGAAGAGCACCATCGCCAGCAGCGCCCCCGCCGCGACGCCGACGGCGAGGTTGTGCGTGATCACCACGACCACGACCGTCGTGACCATCACCAGCGTCTCGGAGACCGGCATGCGGCGCAGCGTCGTGGGGCGCACGCTGTGGAAGTCCACCGTCGAGACGGCGACGACCATCATCACCGCGGCCAGCGCCGCCATCGGGATCTGCTCCATGAGGTCGGACAGCGACGTGACCAGCACCAGCAGCAGCACCCCGGCGATGAGGGTGGAGATGCGGGTGCGGGCCCGGCCCAGCTTCACGTTCATGACGGTCTGGCCGATCATCGCGCAGCCGGCGATCCCGCCCCAGAAGCCGGCGAGGATGTTGGAGACGCCGAGCGCCCAGGACTCACGGCCCTTCTCGGAGCGGGTGTCGGTGAGGTCGTCGACCAGCTTCGCGGTCAGCAGCGTCTCCATCAGGCCCACGAACGCGACGGACAGCGCCGTGGGCGCGATCAGCTGCAGCGTCTCCAGCGTCAGCGGCACCTCGAGCGGGGTGATCCCGGGCAGCCCGCCGGAGACATCGCCCTGGTCACCGACGGTCGGGACCTGGAGGTGGGCGATCATCGCGATCGCGGTGACCAGCACGATCGCGACCAGCGGCGCGGGGACGGCCTTGGTCAGGCGCGGCAGGACCAGCACCACCACGAGGGTGAGCGCGAACAGCGGGTAGACCGCGGTGGGCACGTCCAGTACATGCTGGAGCTGCGCGGTGAAGATGAGGATACCCAGCGCGTTGACGAAGCCGATCATCACCGAGCGGGGGATGAAGCGCATGATCCGCGCGAGCCCGGCGAGGCCGAACACGATCTGGATGAGGCCCGCGAGGATCACCGTGGGCAGCAGGTACTCGACGCCGTGGGTGTGCACCAGCGGCGCGACGACGAGCGCGACGGCGCCTGCGGCGGCGGTGATCATGGCGGGGCGCCCGCCGAGGACGGTCATCGAGATCGCGAGCACGACCGAGGCGACCAGGCTGACCTTCGGGTCCACGCCCGCGATCACCGAGAAGGAGATGACCTCGGGGATGAGGGCGAGGGTGGTCACGGCGCCGGCGAGCACCTCGGTGGTGAGGCGGCGCGGGCTGCGCAGGGCCTGCAGCACGGTGGGGGAGGAGGGGGAGGGCGTGGTCACGGTTCGATGCTATCCGTGCCTCTCAGGGGATCAGCACGATCTTCCCGGCGGTGTGACCGGTCTCCACCGCGGCCATCGCGGCGCCGGCCTCGGCGAGCGGATAGCGGGCGGTGACCTGCGGATCCACGGCTCCCTCGGCGACGAGGCGGGTGATCTGCGCGAGCGCGTCCGCGCAGGAGGGCCGGCCTGCGCCGCCGAGCTCCTCGGCGGTGGCCTGGTCGGCGGCGGAGAGGAGGCGGGCAGCAGCCTTCAGCACCGGCTCCTCCATCGCCGCGGCGAGATCCCGCAGCGGCTGCCCGCCGACCAGGTCGATCAGCAGGTCCGCGCCCTCCGGAGCGAGATCCCGCACCGACTCCGCGGCGCCTCCGCCGGAGCGGATGTGCACGCCCCCGGCGGACTCGACCAGCTCCTTCTTCCCCGCTGAGGCGACCCCGAGCACCCGGGCACCGGCCGCGACGGCGACCTGCACCGCCATCCGGCCCACGCCCCCACCGGCGCCGAGCACGAGCACGGTCTCGCCCGGTGCCGCGCTCGAGGCGAGGTCCCAGGCGGTCGTGCCCGCGACCGGCAGTGTCGCGGCCTGCTCCCACGCCACCTGCGGGGGTCGGTGCATCGCGGCGGAGGCCTTCACCACGGTGTGCTCGGCGAAGGCGCCGAGACCGCGGGAGGGAGGGCCGAGCACCTCGTCCCCGACCGTGAACCCCTCCACGCCCTCGCCGAGCGCGGTGACCACGCCCGCCGCCTCGAGACCGAGCGCGAGCGGGAGCGACCCCGAGGTGCCGAAGAGTCCCTCACGGCGCTTCGCATCGGCCGGATTCACCCCGGCGGCGCGCACCTCGATCGCGATCTCCCCGGGCCGCGGTGCGGGCGCTTCCCGGGTGCTCAGCTGCTGGTGCTCGGGCCCGCCGTAGGCGGTGGTGACGAAGACGATGCTCATGCCAGGATCCTTCGCCCTGCATCATCGTCGGTCAAGCGACGTGGGCCCGTGGGCAGTGTCGCCCGGTCCACGGGGTGGACCGGCCGGGCCGGGCGCCGGCGGCGCAGGAGCCGCGTCGCGTTGGCGATCACCGCCAGCACCGAGGCCTCGTGCACCAGCATCCCGATCGCCATCGTGACGCCGCCCGCGAACACGCCGGCCAGGAGCAGCGCCACGGTCGCGACCGCGAGGACGATGTTCTGACGCATCACCCGCACGGTGCGGCGTGCGAGGCCGAGCGCCTCCGGCAGCCTCAGCAGGTCGTCCTGCATCAGGGCGATGTCAGCGGTCTCGATCGCGACACCGCTGCCGGCCGCGCCCATCGCCACGCCGATGTCCGCCGTGGCGAGCGCCGGGGCGTCGTTCACGCCGTCGCCCACCATCGCGACCGTGCGCCCCTCCCGCTGCAGCCCCGTGACCGCGGTGAGCTTGTCCTCGGGCAGCAGCCCGGCGCGCACCTCGTCGATCCCGACCTGCGCGGCGACCGCCCCGGCCACCCGCTGGTCGTCACCGGTCAGCATCAGGACGTTGCGCACGCCCTCCGCGTGGAGACGGCGGATCATCTCGGCGGCCTCCGGGCGCAGCCGGTCCGCGACGGCGAGCACGCCGATCACGCGACCGTCGATCGCGACGGCCATCGGGGTGCGGCCCAGGCCCGCGAGGCGCGCGATCTCCTCGTGCGCCCCGGCGGGGACGAGGACGCCCTCGTGCTCCAGCAACGGCAGGTTCCCGACGGCGACGCGCCGGCCCTCGAGGGTGGCGACGATGCCCTTGCCGGGCACCGGCTCGGTGTGCTCGGGCAGGTCCCCGGGGACGATCCCCTCCTCGGCCGCGCCCTCGAGCACGGGGCGGGCTAGCGGGTGCTCGGACCCGGCTTCGGCCCGGGCCGCCCAGCGCAGCACGTCGGTGCGGTCCATGGCGGGGTCGAGCACGGTGACGTCGGTGAGGTGCGGGCGACCCTCGGTGAGGGTGCCGGTCTTGTCCAGCGCGACGGTGTCGACCTTCGCGCTGGTCTCGAGGAACTCCCCGCCCTTGATGAGCAGGCCGTCCCGTGCGCCGCGGCCGATGCCGGCCACGATCGCGACCGGGATCGAGATGACCAGCGCGCCGGGGCAGCCGATCACCAGCAGGGTCAGGGCCAGCACCACGTCACCGGTGACGAGCCCGGTGATCAGGGCGAGCAGGATGATGCCCGGGGTGTACCAGGTGGAGAAGCGCTCCATGAAGGTCTGGGTGCGGGCCTTCGCGTCCTGCGCCTCCTCGACCCGGTGGATGATCCGGGCGAGCGTGGTGTCGGCGCCGACGCCCGTGGCGCGGACCTGCAGGAAGCCGCCGGCGGAGACGGTGCCGGCGAACACGAGGTCGTCCTCGCCCTTCGCGGCGGGGATCGACTCCCCCGTGATCGCGGCCTCGTCGATCGCGCCCGTGCCGGCGATGACCGTGCCGTCGACCGGGACCTTGGCACCGTTCTTCACGAGCACCGTCTCGCCGAGGCGCACCTCGGCGGCCGGGATCTCGACCTGCTGTCCCTCGCGCAGCACGATCGCGAGATCCGGGGCGGCGGCGACCAGCTCGGTCAGTGCGGAGCGGGTGCGGTTCATGGTGCGCGCCTCGAGCGCGTGGCCGATCGCGAACAGGAAGGTCACCGCGGCGGCCTCCCAGTACTCGCCGATCACGATCGCGCCCGAGGCGGCGATCGTCACCAGCAGGTCGATGCCGATGGTCCGCACCCGGAGGGCGCGCACCGCGGCGAGCAGGATCGGAGCGCCCGCGACGATCGCGGCGAGCACCATGAAGGCGTCGGAGACGAGGAGCGGGACGGGTCGGTCCAGGTGGAGGCCGAGCTCGCCGTGCCCGGCGCCGAAGGGGTTCACCCCGGCGCCGAGCGAGAGCAGTGCGGCCAGCAGGATCAGTGCCCCGGCGAGCACCGGTGTGCTCCATGGGCCGCGCCACCAGCGCTGCAGGGCGGTCATGAGAAGTCCTTTCGGTCGGTGAGGTGTGAGGGGAGGGTCAGAAGGCCGACGGCGCGGCCCGGTAGCCCGCCTTCGCGATCGCGGCGATGATCTGCTCGGTGGTGGCGACGGCGGGGTCGTGCTCGACCTCGACGCGGCTGGAGGCGAACTTCACCGTGACGTCCTGGACGCCCTTCAGGCGGCCCACCTGCTTCTCGATCTTGGCGACGCAGGAGGGGCAGCTGAAGCCCTCGGCGCGGAAGAGGGAGCGGGTGGTGGCGGGGGTGGTGGCAGACATCTGAGGAGGTCCTTCCTGGAGTGGGGCGAGGGCCTGTCCCCCGCCTGTGCTTCGACCGTAGGAGCGAACCCGTGACCGCACCATGACGGCGATCAGTTACCCGCAACCAGTTTCTGACCAGGACCGATGTCGCCCCCTCGAGGCGCGTGGCGGGCTATCCTCACGCCATGACCGCTCCCGACGGGCGGCGCACCATCCCGCTGGCGGAGGTGACGCTGCCGCACCAGTGCCCAGCTCCCGTGCGCCTGGGCGTCATCGCCCGCTCCGCCTACTTCCACGGCCTGGACGAGCAGACGCTCGAGCGGATCGACCGTCGTATGCGCACCTTCACCCTCGCGGCCGACGAAGCCGTCTTCCACGCGGGGGAGGAGGCGAGCGCGCTCTACGTCGTCGCCGAGGGACGGATGCGGATCGCCGAGCCCACGCCTGGGGGCGCCCTCGCGGTCACCGACATCCTCGGCCCGGGTCAGATGTTCGGCGCGATGAGCAGCCTGGGCGACCCGTTCCACCGCCGCACCGCGAGCGCGCTGGTCGGCTCCTGCCTGCTGCGCATCGGGCAGGAAGCGTTCCGGGAGGTGATGGTCGAGAACCCGGTGGTGGGACTGCGAGTCGTGGACGACCTCGCCGCACGCCTCTCCCGCGCCCAGACCGACATGGGCCGGCAGAGCACCGACACCGTCGAGCAGCGCGTCGCGCGGGCCCTGCTGCGCCTGGCCGACTCCCTCGGGGAGGACAGAGGATCTCAGGGCCTGCTGCTCGAGGTGCCGCTGTCCCGCGCGGACCTCGCCGGCCTCGCCCGCTCCACCCCCGAGACCGTCTCCCGGGTGATGAGCGCACTGCGCCGCGAGGGGATCATCGACTCCGGGCGGCGCTGGACCTCGATCCTGGACCGCGCCGCGCTCGAGGAGCGGGCCGCGGAGGAGTGAGCGCTGTGTGCTCAGTGCCCCCGGCGCGATTCGAACGCGCGACACCCGCTTTAGGAGAGCGGTGCTCTATCCCCTGAGCTACGGGGGCTGATGGCCCGTGGGCCGCAGTCATCCTAGCGCCCGTGGCAGGATCTCCCCATGTCGGATGCAGCTCAGGAGACCACCGCCACGACCGCCGCGATCATCCTCGCCGGGGGAGAGGCCCGCCGCCTGGGCGGGGTGGACAAGACCCGGCTGCCGATCGCCGGTGCCCCGACCCTGCTGCGCATCCTGCGCACGGTGCCCGCGCAGCAGCGCATCGTCGTCGGCCCCGCCAGGGAGGATGGCACGCATCTCGAGGCGGAGCAGGGCGCGCGCTTCGTGCGCGAGGACCCCCCGGGGTCCGGACCGGCCGCCGCGGTCGCCCGCGGCGTCGCAGCAGTGGCGGAGAGCGGTGCGGAGACGGTGCTGCTGCTCGGCGGGGACATGCCCCTGCTGCGCACCGAGACCCTCGACGGGCTTGTCCGTCGCCAGCGCGAGACCGGGGCCGTCGCCGCGCTCACCGCGGAGGACGGGCACGTGCAGTTCCTCTGCGCCGCCTGGCCGCTGGCACGACTCCAGGCCGCACTGGCGGCGGTCCAGAACCCGGGCGGTGGCTGGGTCGATCTCAGCCTGCGCCGCCTCTACGCCCAGCTCGGAGAGCACGAGCTGGTCACCGTGCCCGCGAGCGGCGCCGAGGCGACGGACCTCGACACCCCCGAGGCGCTCGCCGCCGTGCGCGCGGCCGCCGGGCCCCGGGTCGCGCTCGCTCAGATCATCGCGAGCCCCGACTATGCCGAGACCGAGCAGATCGTGCGCCGGACCGTGGCGGAGGCCGCTGATGCCGGAGCCCACCTGGTGCTGCTGCCCGAAGCGACCCTCACCCCCTTCGGCACCGACCTGCGCCGCGCCGCCGACGCCCACCACGAGGACTTCGAGCGGCTCCTCGCCCAGCTGGCGCACGAGCACCGGATCGTGGTCGCCGCCGGATCCTTCACCCCCGCTGACGGGGAGCGCGTGCACAACACCGTGATCGTGCGCGGACCGGACCCCGACGGCACCGAGATCCGCACCGACTACCGCAAGATCCACCTCTTCGACGCCTACGGCACCCGGGAGTCCGACACGGTCTCGCCGGGGGACCGGCTCGCCTGGATCGACCTGGTCGGCACCCGGCTCGGCATCGCCACCTGCTACGACGTCCGCTTCCCCGAGCAGTTCGTGGAGCTCGCCCGCCGCGGCGCGCAGGCGATCCTGCTGCCCCTGGCCTGGGGGGACGGGCCCGGGAAGTCCGAGCAGCTGCGGATCCTGCTGCAGGCCCGCGCCCTGGACTCCACCACCGTGATCCTCGCCGCCGACCAGGCCCCGCCCGCCGACGGCCACGTCGGGAAGGCCCCGCGCGGCATCGGGCAGAGCGCCGTGATCGGCCCGCTCGGGCAGCTGCGCCAGGAGCTGGGACGCGAGGAGGGGATGCTGCTGGTGGATCTCGACCTCGCCGAGATCGCCGCCGCCCGCCGGGCCCTCCCCGTCCTCGAGCACGGCAGTCCAGGGAGCTGACGTACCCTGCTGGCGTGACATCTTCGACGATCTCCCTCCCCACCCGGCCCCGCACCCTCCCCGCTGCCGTGCTCGCCCTGTTCGGGGCGCTGCTGCTGGCGCTGTGGATGGTGCCCGGGCCCGCGCATGCGCACGACACCCTGATCTCCACCGACCCGGAGGACGGCGCGAGCCTGGAGACCTCCCCCGAGCAGATCACCCTCACCTACAGTGCGGAGATCCTCGACGTCAGCCCGCTGGTGCGGATCACCGATGAGGCCGGCGAGACGGTCGCCGAGATCGTCCCCAGCATCGAGGGGCCCGACGCGATCGTGACCTTCGAGGAGCCGCTGCCCTCGGGCAGCTACGAGATCGCCTGGCGGGTGGTCTCCTCCGACGGCCACCCCATCGAGGGGATCCTCTCGATCACGGTCGAGCAGGACTCCGCCCCGGCGGCGAGTGACACCGACGGCGCCGATGACGGCACCGCGGACGACGCCGTCGAGGGCGGGGCCGAGTCGGAGTCCGCGACCGAGGAGCCCGCCGCACCGGCTGATCCCGCCGAGCCCGAGGAGTCCACGGACGCCGCCGCCGAGGAGACCTCCGACAGCAGCGGCAGCCCCACCCTCCTGATCGTGATCGCGATCGTGGTCGTCGCCGCGCTCGGCGTGGTGCTCGCCATGGTCTTCACCCGCCGCCCCGCGAAGCACGCGGACGGCAGCGGGGGCGACGGGGACGACGCCGACCCCAAGGGCTGAGCTCCCCACGACGAGCTGTGCACGACGGAGCGCCCCGACACCATGCGGTGCCGGGGCGCTCCTGGTGCTCAGGGTGAAGCGGGCTCAGCCCTGCTTGCCCTGGTCCTGCTGCTTGTCGTCGCCGCCGAGGCCCAGCTGGTCACGCGCGGCGCTCGCGGCGTCGTCGACCTTGCTGTCGTACTGATCGGGGGTGCGCTCCTTGACCTGCTCGGTCGCGGCGTCGATCCCCTGCTCGACCTTGTCCGGGTTGTCGCCGGCGAGACCCTTGGCCTTGTTCAGTGCGTCTCCGAGACCCATGTCCATGTCCTTTCGTCGGTCGTTCTCGCCCCGGTCGAGGCGTCGCTGTCCAACCTAGGGGCGACAGCTGGCGTGACACAAACGTGATCTGCTCATCCGTCCGAAATTGCGTGAGCGTGCCCGTTTCGAGCCGTACTGCGCGCTGACCGCGCAATAATGGATGCGTGGAACCGCGCAGATCCTCCGCCTCACCCGACCGCACCGCCCTACCGTCAGGGTCGTCGTCGCAGCCGGCCCTGCCACGCGACAAGTCCGCGCGCTGGGACCATGTGCTCTCCCTGCTCTCCCGCGCGAAACGGCTCAGCGTCGCCGAGGTCGCCGCCGAGCTGGGCATCAGCGCCTCGACCGTGCGTCGCGACTTCGTCGAGATGGAACGCGCGCAGCTGGCGCGCCGCACCCACGGCGGGATCGTCGCGATCGACGTCGCCTACTCCCTGGCCACCACCCCCCGCTCCGGGGACGAGGAGGCCGCCCAGCGCGAACGGGTCGCCGAGCTCGCCGCCTCCTTCGTGAGCCCCGGGCAGATCCTCGGCTTCAACGGCGGCCGCACCACCACCTCCACCGCGCGCCGCATCCTCTCCCGACCCGACCTCGACTCCCACGACGGCACCCCCGGGCTCACGGCCGTGTGCGCCGCCCTGAACATCGCCACCGAGGCCGTGCTGCGACCCTCCGTGCGCACCGTGGTGCTGGGCGGCGTCGCCGAGCCCTACTCCTTCGAGCTCACCGGGCCGCTGGCCACCGCCACCATGCGGGACCTCTGGCTGGACACCATGTTCATCGGCACCGTCGGACTCGACATCGCCGCGGGGCTGACCTGCAACTCCGATGCCGAGGCTAGCGTCACCCGGATGATGATCGCCCACTCCCGCCGCACCGTCGGCCTCGCCACCGCGGACAAGCTCGACCACCGCGCCCTCTCCGCGATCTGCCCCCTCGCCGCGCTCACCGACCTCGTCATCACCGGGCCGGTGCGCGAGGACCTCCGCGCCCACCTCGCCGAGAACTCCGTGCGCCTGCACGAGGTCTGATCCCGCGCCCGCGCGAAGCCTGATCCCGCGCGTCCGCACGAGGTGTGATCCCGCAGCACCAGGTCGCCCCGGCACGCCTCCGCGGCCCGGGCCCCGGCCCCCAGTACCGTGGGTCTCCATGTGGAGTTTCCTGCGCGGGAAGAAGAACCGTGACCGCCCGGCCGATGCCGCGACCCCTCGCGACGGCAGCCCGGCGGGCGCCCCGCGCCATGTCCGACCCCGCGGCGCTGCTGGCGAGCGCGGCGGCCGCGATGCTCAGGGCCCGCAGGACGCCCGAGGCGCGCAGGACGCAGATCACCCCACCGGTGAGCACCCCACGGGCGGGGTCGACGTCGTCGTGGACCGCCACCTCGAGGAGGTCGGCGCCGGGATCGCCCCCGAGCAGGACGAGGACGACCTCCGTCACGAGCCCCGCGACGTGACCCCCATGAGCCGCGAGGACCTCGTGGCCGACGGCCTGGATCGCTGGGCCCAGCAGATCACCGGCGGCATCACCGAGCCCTCCTTCCTCACCCAGATGCGCGGCGGGGCCACCGTCCTGGACCTCTCCCACTCCCATCCCTCCGGTCTCGCCCAGCTGCTGGCCGGGCGCGGCCCCACCCGGCTGTCCTCCCTGGTGCGGGAGGTGGGGGCGCTCGCCGACGCCCGCGCCCATGCCCGCACCATCCGCGAGCTCGCCGAGCGCCACGCCGAGGAGGTGGGGCTGAACACCTGCCACCTCGGCATCGGCGAGGCCAGCTGGATCCCCGAGGACGGCTCCGCACCCCTGCACGCCCCGGTGCTGATCCGACCGATCACCCTGCGCCTGCGCGGCAACGCCCGGGAGGACGTCGACCTCGAGATCGACGCCACCGCGGACCTGAACCCCGTGTTGCTGCGGGCTCTGCGCGATGCCGGGGTCGCCGTCGACGCCCGCGCGCTGCTGGCCACCACCGACGGCGCCCACGGCTTCGACCCCACCCCGGTGCTGGACGCCTTCCGAGCCCTCGGCCAGCCGCTGCCCGGCTTCCGGATCTCCCATGCCCTCGTGGTCGGGAACCTGATGGACGCCGCCGGCTCCGTGGCCGACGACCTCGCCGCCGATCCCGGCGACTGGGCCGCCAGCGACCTGGTCGCGGCCTTCGCCGGGGACGACGGCGCGATCCGGGCCCTCGCCGAGCAGGCCGAGGCGGAGGACCCGCCCGGTGTGCCCGAGGAGGAGCTGATCGCGGCGGTCGACCCCGGTCATCGCGCCGTGCTCGACCAGGTGCTGACCGGTCGCGACCTCGCCGTCGCCACCCCGCCCGGCACCACCACCCTCGCCCTGGTCGTCGATCTGGTCGCGGAGCTCAACGCCCGCGGCAAGCGGGTGCTGGTCGTCTCCCAGCGGCGCCGCAACCTCTCGCAGCTGGTGGAGATCGCCCAGCGGCGCGGCATCGACGAGCTCGTCTTCGATCTCTCCCCGGACCCGTCGCTGCAGCGCAACGCCTCCGCCGCCCTGCTGCGCAGCCTCCGCGGCGCCGGCAAGCAGGGCCTCGGCGCCGGTGACGCGCCTCCCGCCGAGCTCGCGCAGGCCCGCGAGACCCTCAGCGGCCACGTCGAGGCGATGCACCGCGTCCAGTCGCCCTGGGGCGCCTCGGCGCACGACGCGATCTCCGCCCTGGCCGCCCTGACCCGCTCCCGGCCCGCGCCGCTGACCACGGTGCGGCTGCGCGCGGAGGTCGCCGCCGCGATGGTCGGCGAGGAGCGGGAGCGCTACGCCGAGGTGCTGCGGGAAGCGGCCGCGGTGGGCCTGCTGACCACCAGCCCCGAGGACACCGCCTGGTACGGCGCCCCCATCAGCTCCGACACCCAGGCCCAGCGCGCCGCCGAGCTGATCGACGAGCTGCGCACCGAGGTGCTGCCCCGGCTGCGGACCGCCGCGGCCACCACCGGCACCGACCTCGACGCGCAGGAGGTCACCTCCCTCACCGCGCTCACCGAGCGCATCGCCCTGCTGGACCGGGTCCGCGCCGTGCTCTCCAGCTTCCAGAGCGCCGTGTTCGGCGCCGAGCTCGCCGACCTCGTCGCCGCCACCGCCGACCGCACCTGGCGCGCCGAGCACGGCGTCACCATGAGCTGGGGACTGCGCCGCCGCCTGCGCAAGCAGGCCGCCGCGCTGCAGCGCCCGGCCGCGTTCAGCACCGACCTGCACCGCGACCTCGGCGAGGCCCGTCAGGTGCGCCGCCAGTGGGGGAAGATCGCCGCCACCACCGAGAGCCTCCCCTCGGTGCCGGACGGCCTCGAGGCCGCGCGCAGCGCCGCCGCGGACGCCCAGCGGATCCTCGACGAGCTCGGTGTGCTCCTGGACGGCACCGAGATCGGCACCGACCTGCCCCGCACCGACTTCGACGAGCTCGAGCAGCGGCTGCAGGCCCTGCACGCGGACCGCGCCGACCTCGAGACCCTGCCGCGCCGCACCGAGCTGCTGCGGCGCCTGACCTTCGACGGGCTCGGCGAGCTGGTCGAGGACCTGCGGGTGCGCCGGGTCGGTGCCGAGCAGGTCGCCTCCGAGCTGGACCTCGCCTGGTGGCGCAGCGTGCTGGAGCTGATCGCGGGCGCCGAGCCCACCATCTCGGAGTACGACGGCACCTCCCTGTCGCAGGTCGCCGAACGGTTCCGCCGCCTGGACGGGGAGTATCTCGAGGGTGCCTCCGCCCGCGTGCACGCCGGTGCGGACGATTCCCGGGTCGAGACCATGAAGGCGTTCCCGGACACCTCCCGCGCCGCGATCGCCGAGCTCGCCCGCTCCTCGACGGTCTCCATCCGCGACCTCGCCGCGAAGTACGAGGACATACTGTTCCAGGCTCGCCCCACCTGGCTCGCCTCGCCCTACCTGGTGCCCCAGGTGGTCCCGCGCGGCCGCCACTTCGACGTGCTGATCATCGCCGACGGCGGCCGCCTGCCCACCGCGGCGGCGCTGCCCTCGATCGTGCGGGCCTCCCAGACCGTCGCCGTCGGCGACCCCCTCGAGTACGGCGGGGAGGACGCCCCCAGCGTGCTCGACGACCTGCTGCGCGTCGCCCCGCACCTCGAGCTGCTGCGCGACGACCAGCCGGCCCGGGAGGGCCTGCGGCTCTTCGCCCAGCGCCGTGCCCTGACCGGGGAGGTCCAGGCCGTGCCCAGCCCTGTCGCCCCCGAGCCCGACACCCTGATCCGGGTCGAGAACGGGCGCGGACCGGTGACCGCCGGGATGGAGTACGTCGAGAGCACCGAGGCGGAGCTGCGCCGGGTCACCGATGCGGTGATCGAGCACGCCCGCAGCCGCCCCGAACGGTCCCTGGCCGTGCTCACCGTGACCCCCGAGCACGCCCGCCGCCTCATGGAGCGGATCATGAGCACCGTCGCGGTGATCCCGAACCTGCGCTCCTTCTTCGACCCCACTACCCAGGAGCCGTTCACCGTGGAGCCCGCGGTGAGCGCCTCCGGGGTGGTGCGCGATGATGTCATCGTCTCGATCGGCTTCGGGAAGACCCCGCACGGCCGGATCCTGCACCGCTTCGGCCCGCTCTCCGGCCCCGACGGCCGCAAGGCCCTCGCCACCCTGATCACCCGGGCCCGCGGCCGCACCACCGTGGTCTCCTCGATCGACGTCGAGGACCTGGACCGCTCCCGCCTCCGCAGCGACGGCGCGAAGGACCTGCGCGCCCTGCTGTGGGTGCTGCGCGGCGGACCCGACGTCGAGGTCATCCCGCACGTCGCCCAGCTCACCGGTCGGCATGAGCCCAGCCCGGTGCCACCGCCCCCGGTGGTGCGCCGATACCCCGCCTCGGAGACGATCCCCGAGCTCGAGGCACCGCCCAACCCCGCACAGACCGCTCCTGTCGAGGCCCCGGCCGAGGAGTCCGAGGAGGACTTCGACGCCGCGCTCGAAGCAGCCCTGGCCCGCAAGTCCGGGAACGGCACTGAGGTGGAGTCGGAGCCTGAGCCCGATCAGGAGCCCGAGCCCGGTGAGTCCGGGGAGGAGGACGCAGCGGAGCTCGTCGAGGAAGCTTCCCCCGAGCCGGTGGCACCTGCTCCGCGGGAGGTCGAGACCGGCGCCCTGGTCAAGGATCTCGCAGACCGGCTGTGGCGCCTCGGCCTGCTGGTCGAGCATGACTTCGGGCTGAGCGGGGATCGCATCGAGCTGGCGCTCGGGCACGCGGACCTGCCCGGTCGACTGCTGGTCGCCGTGGACACCGACGGTGAGCGCTACGAGTCCACCACCAGCCAGCGCGAACGGGACCGACTGCGGGCCGAGCGCCTGGAGAGAGCCGGCTGGGCGACCGAGCGGGTGTGGTCCTGGGCCCTGTTCACCGACCCCGAGGGGGAGGCGGAGCGGATCCGCCGGGCCGTGGACCGGGCCCTGCGCCTGGTGCTGGCCGAGGAGCAGTCCGGCTCACCCACCGGCATCGGCACCATCCGCCATCGCCTGCCGCGACCCGCGATCCCGGCCGGGCACCCGCTGTCCTTCTACTCGAGCGAGGACTTCGACGCCGTGGTGGAGTACATCTGCTCCGACGGCCGCGCCCGGCTCGAGGAGCACCTGGCCACCGAGGTGCGCAGCTTCCTCGGCTTCGAGCAGCGCTCCGTGCTGCTGGACGTCTCCGTCTCCAGCGCGATCCGGCGCTACCAGGAGCGGCAGTGACCACTCCGGAGCAGCCGCGGCCCGCCGCGCGCCGTCCCCGGGGCGGGCGCGTCGTGATCTCCTCGGTGACCGGCGAGCCGATCCCCTGGGAAGAGGACGAGACCGAGGCCGCCCCGGCATCCGGCGGCGACTCCAATGATGCCCGTCTCGCCGGGGACGTCCCGCCCCACTGGGGCCGCGGACGATGAGCGGGCAGAGCACCCGATCGGTGACCGCGGATCCGGCCCTGCCCCGGCACCGCAACCCCCTCGGCAACCTCCTGCGCGGCGCCCTGATCGGTGTGGTCGAGACCGTGCCCGGGGTCAGCGGCGGCACCGTCGCCCTGGTCACCGGGATCTTCGACGAGCTGATCGAGGCCGGGCACCACCTCACCGGCGCCGTGCGCAGCCTGATCGGAGGTCCCGACCGCCGGGCCGGGATGCGCCGTCACCTCGCGGCCGTCCCCTGGATCCTGGTGATCCCGCTGCTGATCGGCATGGCCGCCGCCGTGCTCACCGTCGCCGGACCCATCTCCCGACTGGTCGAGGCGCACCCGCAGACCATGCGCGCCCTGTTCCTCGGACTCGTGCTCGGCTCGGTGCTGGTGCCCGTGCGGCTCTCCGGCGGTGCCTGGCGCGGCCCCGAGCTGCTGCGCTTCGCGATCGGGGCGGCGGCCGGGCTGGCCGTGACCTCCCTGCCCACCACCGCCCTGGAGCCCACCCCGTGGATCATCGCACCGGCCGCCGCGATCGCGGTGTGCGCCCTGGTGCTGCCGGGGATGTCCGGCTCCTTCATCCTGCTCAGCCTCGGGCTCTACCAGCCCACCCTGCAGGCCGTCGACGAGCGCGACCTCGGCTTCATCGCCTGGTTCGGACTGTGGGCCTGTGTGGGACTGGTCGTGATCGTGCGGTTCATGCGGCACCTGCTGATCCGGTACCACCGCGCCACCATGGTGGTGCTGGCCGGCGTGATGGTCGGGGCGCTGCGCAGCCTCTGGCCATGGCAGGAGAGCACCGGTGCCCTGCGCGCCCCCGGGAGCGATTGGCCCCTGCTACTGGGCATCGCCGTGGCCGGAGTGCTCGTCGTGCAGCTGCTCGTGCTCATCGAGGCCCGCACCATGGCCCGCGCCCGGGCGAAGGAGCAGGACGCCCCGGCCTGAACGGTCTCCCCGTACGCTGGGCGACATGAACGACTCCACCGCAGAGCACCCCGCAGAGCACACTGCAGAGCACGCCTCGCAGCCTGCCACGACCGATCCCGCACAGTCCGCCCAGGACGGCACCGGGCAGGATCTCGCCGGCCTGCGCATCGCCGTGATCGGGGCCGGCAACATGGGCGGGCCCGTCGTGCGCGCCTTCCTCGCCGCGGGAGCGGATCCTGCGCAGGTGCAGATCGTCAACTCCACCCCGGACAGCTCCCGGCGCGCCGCCGACGAGCTCGGTGTCACCGCCGGCACCTCAGGAGTCGAGACCGTGACCACGGCGGACGTGGTGATCCTCGGCGTGAAGCCCTACCAGATCCTCGACCTCGCCGCCGAGCTGCGCGACACCCTGCCCGCCGGCGCCCGCGTCATCTCGCTCGCCGCCGGCATCACCCTCGCCCAGCTCGAGAGGACCCTGCCCGCGGGCCAGCCCGTCCTGCGCGCCATGCCCAACACCCCGATCGCGGTGGGGGAGGGCGCCGTGGGCCTGATGGCCGGCAGCGCGGTCGAGGAGGCGCAGCTGCAGGAGGCCCACGCCCTGTTCGCCCGCGCCGGCGTGGTCGTGGACATCACCGAGGAGCAGGTCCATGCCTTCATCGGCGCCGCCGGGTCCCTGCCCGGCTTCGCCTTCGCGATCCTCGAGGCGATGACCGACGAAGCGGTGCGGCTGGGGCTGAAGCGGGACCTCGCCGACTCCCTGGTCCAGCAGACCGTGCGCGGCGCGGCGACGATGCTGCTGCAGAGCGGCGTGCACCCGGCCGTCGCCAAGAACGGCGTCTCCAGCCCCGGCGGCACCACCGTCGAGGGCCTCGCCGCGCTCGAGTCCCACGGGGTCCGCTCCGGGATCGCCGCCGCGATGGCCGCCGCCGCCCAGCGCTCCCGCGACCTCACCGCCGGCTGAGCCCGGTCCGTCAGGGACGGCGGGAGAACTTCTCGATCAAGTGGGTGTGGCCGGAGACGATCAGCAGGTCGTGCGAGGTGACCATGGTGGACGGCTCGGCGTAGGTGAAGTCCTTGCCCGGTGACTTCACGCCCACCACCGTCACCCCGTGGATCGAACGGATGTCGGACTCGGCCAGGGTCATCCCCTGCACCTCCCGCGGGGGCCGCATCTTGACGATCGCGAAGCCGTCGTCGAACTCGATGAAGTCCATCAGCCGACCGTTGACCAGATGGGCGACCCGCTTGCCGGCATCCGCCTCGGGGTAGACCACGTGATGGGCGCCGATGCGGCGCAGGATCTTGCCGTGCGCCGCGGAGATGGCCTTCGCCCAGAGCACGGGTCGCTCCAGGTCCACCAGGTTCGCCGCGATCAGCACGCTGGCCTCGATCGAGGTGCCCACTCCCACCACGGCGATCGAGAAGTCCGCGGCACCGACCTGGGCGAGGACCTCGGGCTGGGTGGCGTCGGCGCGCACCACATGGGTGAGCTGACCGGAGTACTTCTGGACCAGGTCCTCGGAGGTGTCGATGGCCAGCACCTGGGTGCCCAGGCTCTCCAGGGTCAGGGCGATCGAGGCGCCGAAGCGCCCCAGCCCGATCACCAGCACACTGTCGTCACGCGAGCTGCGTGCCATGTCCGCGTCCTCTCCTGTGCAGATCCCTCGTCTGCTCCGGGCGCACAGTCTAGAGCTCCGGCTCCAGAGCTCCTCAGCCGACGATCGGACGCTCCTGGGGCAGGTGCACCATCTTCACCCGGCTGCGCAGAGCCAGGGCCGCCCCCAGGGTCATCGGCCCGAGGCGGCCCACGTACATGCAGGCGATGATCACGACCTTCGCCTCCGCGGGCAGATGCTCGGTGATCCCGGTGCTGAGCCCCACCGTGCCGTAGGCGGACAGCGCCTCGAACAGCGTCTGATCCAGGGTGAACGGGGTCATCTGCAGCAGCAGGAAGGTCGCGGCGAACACCACCGTGGCGCTCAGCACGAGCACGCCGATGGCCTGCCGGATCACCCCGTGGGGGATGCGGCGCCCGAACGCCTCCACATCCGGGTTGCCGCGCATCTCCGCCCAGATCGAGAGCATCAGCAACGCGAAGGTGGTCACCTTGATCCCGCCGCTGGTGGATCCGGAGCCGCCGCCGATGAACATCAGCAGGTCCGTCAGCAGCCGGGACTCCCCGGTCATCGCCCCCACCTCGATCGTCGCGAAGCCCCCCGAGCGGGGCATCACCGAGGTGAACGCGGCGGCGAGCACCTTCGTGCCCACGTCGTGCCCACCGAGGGTCGCCGGGTTCGACCACTCCATCACCAGGTAGCCGATCCACCCGATCCCCAGCAGCAGCGCCGTGGTGGTCAGCGTGAGCTTCGCGTGCAGGCTCCAGGACCGCGGACTCCGCAGCCGCTTCACCACCACCAGGATCACCGGGAACCCCAGCGAGCCCGCCAGCACCGCGAGCCCGATCGGGATGGAGAAGAACGGGTCCCCCAGGTACTGGGCGGTGCCCGCCATCTCGGGGACGAAGCCGGCATTGTTGAAGGCGCTGATCGCATAGAACAGACCCAGGAACAGCGACTCCCCGATGCCGTGATCGGTGATCACCATGTACGGCGTCAGCGCCGCGAAGGTCGCGATCTCGAAGGCGGTCGAGGTGATCACGATGATCCGCAGCACCCCGCCCACCTCGGCCAGCCGCTCCGTGCGGGTCTCCTGCGCCGTGATCACCCGCTGGGCGAGGCCCAGCCGGTGCATCACCGACAGGCTCAGCAGCGAGGCGATCGTCAGCAGGCCCAGCCCGCCCACCTTCATCGCCACCATGATCACCACCAGCCCGAAGGTGGACCAGTGGCTGCCGGTCTCCACCGTGACCAGGCCGGTGACGGTGAACGCGGAGACCGCGGTGAACACGGCGTCGACCAGCGAGGTGCGCTGGCCGCTCGCCGTGGCCACCGGCAGCGCCAGCAGCGCGGTGAACACCCCGATCAGCAGGGTGAACACGCCCAGCGCGATCCGGGTCGGGGTGGGCGTGACCAGGTGGTCCAGCCAGCGCGGGGCACGACGGCGCCGCCGGCTGCCCCTCCGCTGCTCGGACATGCGCGTCCCGTCCTCCACTGTTCCCGACCGTCCCTCGTTCAGCGACCGGCGGTCGCGTCCGCGGCGCAGTCTACGACCGCTCCCGCACCTGGGTACGCTTCGAGGTATGTCCGCCGCTGACGATGCCGCCCGCGCGCCCGACGGTCGCTCCCACAGCGCGATCGTCTGGGCCGACGCGCTGTGCGAGTACGACTTCGGCCCCTATCACCCCATGTCCCCGGTGAGGCTGGCCCTGACCCGACAGCTCGCTCGGGCCGCCGGGCTGTGGGACCGGCCCGGCGTGCAGGTCCTCGACGCGCCCGTCGCGACCGAGCAGCAGCTCGCCCGGGTGCACGAGGCGCCGTTCATCGCCGCCGTGCAGCGCGCCTCCCGACCCGAGCAGCTGGCCGGAGCGGACGAGCTGATCGCCTTCGGGATCGGAGGGGACGACGTCCCGGCCTTCCCCGGCATGCACACCGCCTCCGCCCGCATCGCCGGCGGCTCCCTCGCCGCGGTCGAGGCGATCCATGCCGGCCGCATCACCCGGGCGGTGCACTTCGCCGGCGGGCTCCACCATGCCAAGCCCGCCGCGGCCTCCGGGTTCTGCGTCTACAACGATGCGGCGCTCGCCGTGCGCCACGCCCTGGACCTCGGCGAGGAACGGGTGCTCTACATCGACGTGGACGTCCACCACGGCGACGGCGTGGAACGGGCGCTGTGGGACGAGCCCCGCGCCGTGACCCTCTCGGTCCACGAGACGGGGGAGACGCTCTTCCCCGGCACCGGATTCATCCAGGACACCGGCGGGCCGAACGCTCGCGGCACCGCGATCAACGTGCCGCTGCCCGCCCGCACCGACGCCGACGGCTGGGTGCGGGCCATCCGCGCCGTGGTCCCGGCGCTGGCCCGGGCGATCCGCCCCACTCTGATCGTCACCCAGCACGGCGCGGACACCCACCGCATCGACCCGCTCGGCGACCTCACCGTCACCCTCGAGGCACAGCGCGAGGTGATGCTGCTGATGCGGGAGATCGCCGACGAGGTCTGCGAGGGCCGCTGGCTCGCCCTCGGCGGCGGCGGGTACGCGGTGATCGACGTGGTGCCCCGCTCCTGGGCGCATCTGATCGCGGTGGTCACCGGTGAGGCGCTGGACCCGTCGGCCCCGCTGCCCGCGCCGTACCTGGAGGCCGAGGCCGAGGCGCGCACGCAGCACGGCCTCTCCCCGGAGCCCGCGATCCGGACCTTCGGTGACGACAGCCCGCTCCAGGCCGCCGACTGGGCCGAGGGCTACGACCCGGACAGCGAGCTGGACCGCGCCGTGCACGCCGCCCGCCGCGCGATCTTCCCCGACTGGGGGCTCGACCCGCTCTACGACTGATACTGGTCCCACCTGCTGCTGACCGTCCACCGAGAGCCGAGGGATCCATGACAGAGCCGAGGGATCGATGACAGAGACGACGACCACGACGCTCGACGTCGTCGCCGAGCATCTGGACGCCCTGCGCCTGCCGCTGCCGCTGGACGGTGTCGAGCAGGCCCGCGGCGAGATCACCGCCGCCCGACGTCAGCTCGCCGACCACGTGATCCCGCGCCTGGAGTCGCTCGATGCCCCGCTGCTCGCGGTCGTGGGCGGCTCCACCGGGGCCGGGAAGTCGACCCTGGTCAACGCCGTCGTGGGCGAGCAGGTCACCCGGTCCGGCGCGATCCGCCCCACCACGAGGCGCCCGGTGCTGCTGCACCATCCGGCCGATGAGCCCTGGTTCGCCGGGACCCGGATCCTGCCCGGGCTCGCTCGCCTCCGCGCGGCCGGAGCACCCGCCGCCGACGCGACGAGGGAGGGCGAAGCTCCGGGGGAGGGGGAGGGCGAGGCGCCGGTCACCAGCCTCGAGCTGCGCGCGGCCGAGGCGGTGCCGCAGGGCCTCGCCCTGCTGGACGCCCCGGACATCGACTCCGTCTCCGCCGGGAACCGGGAGCTGGCCCGCCAGCTGCTGCGCGCCGCGGACCTGTGGATCTTCGTCACCACCGCCAACCGCTACGCCGACGCCGTCCCCTGGGAGGTGCTGCGCACCGCCGCGGAGCGCGACGTGACCGTCTGGGTGGTGATGAACCGGATCCCCGATCAGCCGGGCGTCGCCGAGGAGCTCGCCCCCGATCTGCGCGGCATGCTCGAGCGGGAGGGGATCGAGGCCGAGCACCTGCTGCTGGTCCCCGAGACGACCCTCGAGCAGACCGGCATGCTGCCCGCCGACGCGGCCGCCGAGCTGCGCGACGGACTGCTCCGCCTGGCTGCGGACGCCCCCGCCCGGGCCCGCATCGCCCGCCGCACCCTCGCCGGGGCGCTCACCGGCCTCTCCGGTACCGCGGAGTCCCTGGCCGCGCACCTCGGCGCCCAGGAGGCGGAGGCGCAGCGCCTGCGCGACGAGGTCGAGGCGGCCTTCTCCGCGGCCCGAGACCGCATCGACGCCGCCGTCGGGGACGGCTCCCTGCTGCGCGGCGAGGTGATGGCCCGCTGGCAGGACGTCGTCGGCACCGGGGACTTCTTCCGCGGGGTGGAGAGCCTGGTCTCCCGGGCCCGCGACCGGATCGGCCGGGCCCTGACCGGCCGCACCGCCCCCGCGGTCGCCGCCGAGCAGGCGCTGGGCTCGAGCCTGGTCCACGTCGTGATCGACGAGTGCGCCCGCGGCGCCGAGCGCGCCGAGACCGCCTGGCGCGCTTCGCCCGCCGGGCGCTTCCTCGCCGAGGGGCAGGACCTCTCCCGCCTCCCGGACGGCTTCGGCGACGAGGTCGCGGCGGCCGTGCGCGCCTGGCAGGGAGACGTGCTCGAGCTGGTCCGCACCGAGGGCTCGGACCGTCGCAGCAGGGCCCGGATCCTGTCCCTCGGCGTCAACGCCGTCGGCGTCGCCCTGATGATCGTGGTCTTCGCCTCCACCGCCTTCATCCCCACCGGCCTCGAGGTCGGTGCGGGCGCAGCCACCGCCGTGGTGGGCCAGAAGCTGCTGGAGACCGTCTTCGGCGACGAGGCCGTGCGCCGGATGGCACGGACCGCTCGCGAGAAGCTCACCGCCCGCGTCGACGCCCTGGTCGCCGGGCGCACCGCCCCCTTCACGCACCGTCTGGAGGAGGCGGGCGCCGCGACCCAGGACACCGCGACCCTCGAGGCCGACGCCACCGCCCTCGCCCAGCTCGCCGCCCGGATCCGCGAGGACGCGCCGTGAGCCCCCGCCGCAGCCGGCGCCGCGGCCCTAGCCTCGCCCAGCGGCGCAACAGCCTCGGCCATGCGGTCAGCGCGCTCGATGGCGTCGCCCCCTCCGCAGTGATCGCACGGACCCGGCAGCAGCTGGCCGACATCGACGACCGCCGGGCGCTCTCCGCCGAGCACACCGTGGTGGGACTGTTCGGCGCCACCGGGTCCGGGAAGTCCTCCCTGCTGAACGCCCTCGTCGGGGCTGAGCTCTCCCGCGCCGCCGTGCGCCGCCCCACCACCTCGCGGCCGCTCGCGGCAGTGCTCGGCGAACTCGGCAGCGGCCCGCTGCTGGACTGGCTCGGGGTGGAGGACCGGCACGTGCTCGAGGCCGGCGCCCTGCACAGCACGTCCCGGGACAGCAGCTCCCGGGACAGCAGCTCCCGGGACTCGGAGGACGCCCCCGGTCTGGTCCTGCTGGACCTGCCCGATCTCGACTCCGTGCAGGTCCGCCACCAGGAGATCGCCCGCACCCTCGCCGGGAAGGTCGACGTGCTGATCTGGGTCACCGACCCCCAGAAGTACGCCGATGCGGTGCTGCATCGCGACTTCGTCCGGCAGTACGCGGGGCACGACGCCGTCACCCTGGTGATCCTCAACCAGATCGACCGCCTCCACGAGGCCGAGCGATCCGCCGTGCTCGACTCCCTGACCGCCATCACCCGCACCGATGGCCTGACCACCGCCCCGGTGCTCGCCACCTCCGCCAGCACCGGCGAGGGGGTCGAGGATCTGCGCTCCCGCCTGCTGGAGATCGCCCGGCGCAAGGAGGCCTCCGCCGCCCGCCACCACGCCGACCTCGACCTCGCCGCCCAGCGCCTGCGCGAGGCCGCCGACCCGGCCGGGCTGCCCGAACGCTCCGACCCCCACGCCATCGACCAGCTGGTCGAGGACCTCGCGGTCGCGGCCCGGGTGGATCCGGTCGCCGAGGCCGTCGGCGCCTCCTACCGCCACCGCGCGACCGGCAGGGTCGGCTGGCCGGCGCTGCGCTGGATCCGCCGCCTGCGCGCGGACCCCCTGGTGCGCCTGGGCCTGGACCGTCGGCGGGGGGACAGCGCTGTTCAGCGCACCTCCCTGCCGCAGCCCGACGCGGCCACCGCCGCCCGCAGCTCCGGGGGAGTGCGCCGCTTCGCCGATGCGGTCTCCGACGGCGGCAGCGATCCCTGGCGGGCCGCTCTCCGCGACCGCGCCCAGCAGCACGAGGACGCCCTGCCCGACGCCCTCGACCAGGCCGTGGCCGGCACTGATCTGCGCGGCCGAGCCACCTCCTGGTGGTGGCCCGTGCTGGACGTGCTGCAGTGGATCGCGATGCTGGCCTGGGTGCTGGGCCTGGCCTGGCTGGTGCTGAACGCGGTGCTGGGCTTCTTCGGCCTGCCGCCCACCCCGATGCCGCTGCTCGAGGGGCTGGGGGTGCCGGTCCCCCTGCCCACGGCCCTGATCGTGCTGGGCCTGGCCGCGGGCCTCCTCCTCACCCTCGCCGGGGGAGCGCTCATCGCCCTCACCGCGACCCGGCACCGCCGGCGGGCCCGGCGACTGTTGGCCGCCCGGGTTCGCGAGGTCGCCCAGGACCACGTGGTGGATGGGGTGGACCACCTGCTCGAGCGCGCCACGTCTGCCCGACGTGATCTGTCCCGCGCCGCCGGTGAAGCTCCCCGGTCGACCGTGTAGAATCGCGTGTCGACCGTGGCGCCGGACCCGCGCCCTGCATCAGCACCGGACGATCGCCCCTCGCCGATTCTCCGAACTGCATCGGTGGAGCATCCGCGGGCCGCGCATTCCGATCCGCAGCATCACGCGCAGGCATCGCCTGCAGAACAGAGGCACCTATGGGTTCAGTCGTCAAGAAGCGTCGTAAGCGCATGTCGAAGAAGAAGCACCGCAAGCTGCTTCGCAAGACCCGTCACCAGCGCCGCAACAAGAAGTGAGCGTCTGAGACGACTCCGGCGCTCCGGCGCCGCGCAACCCCCGAACCGCAGGTCGGCTCGGGGGTTCTTCGCGTCCGGGGGTCTGCGGTCCGGTCTGCGCGAGCCCAATGCGTGTTCGGGATCTGCGGTCCGGTCCGCGCGAGCCTCCTGCGCGTCGGGGGTCTGCGGTCCGGGCAGGCCGGCCTCCTGCGCGTCCGGGTCAGGTTCTCAACCACTTCTGACCCGAGACTGGTTGAGAACGAAGCA
>DXDT01000001.1 GCA_019115335.1 Candidatus Brachybacterium merdigallinarum | reverse complement strand
CTTCATGCCCGGCTATGACGCCGCCGCCGGCCTCGCCACCACCTACGGCGCCTCCGGCAGCAGCGCCGCCATCGGCTGGGACGGCGCCGACACCTCCGCCTGATCCGCGCGGACTAGGCTGGAGGCCCACCTCCTCGCCGGAGGTGCAGCGTCGCGTCCAGGAGGATCCCCCATGGCACATCAGCAGGCCGACCTCGAACCCGTCCTGATCATGGTGCCCGGGGTGGGTGGCGGCCAGGCCGAGCCGCGGTTCCACCAGGCCGATCCCGCACGCGCCCAGCTGCTGGTCACCGACCTCGTCGCCACCCGCGGCGAAGGAGTCTTCGAGACCCTCGGCGTCTTCGACGGTGTCGCGATGAACGTCGGCCCCCACCTGCAGCGCCTGGCCCGCAGCGCCGCCATGATCGACCTGCCCGCCCCCGATCTCGACCTGCTGGCCTCAGCGCTCGACGCGGCGATCGCCGCGCACACCGCCGTGCCTGAGCTGACCGCGCGGATCATGATGACCCGGGGCGTGGAGGGGGCCGACGCCCCCACCGCCTGGATCCATGCCCGCACCGCCGAGGACTACTCGGCTGCCCGCCGCGGGATGCGGGTGGTGATGCTGGACCGCGGCATCCCCACCACGGTCGCCGGGACCAGCCCCTGGCTGCTGGCCGGCGCGAAGACCCTCAGCTACGCCGGGAACTTGGCGGCGCTGCGCGAGGCCCGCCGCCGCGACGCCGAGGACGTCCTCTACGTCTCCTCCGACGGCTGGTGCCTCGAAGGCCCCACCTCCACCCTGCTGGTGCGCCGCGGGAACACCTTCACCACCACGCCCACCGAGGCCGGAGTGCTGCCCGGCACCACGGTCGCCACCGTCCTCACCGCCCTCGAGCAGGACGGCCGCACCACCTCCCGGGAGCTGATGCGACCGCAGGACGTGCTGGACTCCGATGGCGCCTGGCTGCTCTCCTCGGGCCGTCTCGCCGTGCCCATCACCCGACTCGACGACCGGGAGCTCCCGGTCGACGCCGAGCTCACCGCGCGCATGAACGCCGCCGCCTCGGGCCGCGGATGACCGCCCCTGTCGACGGCCCCGCTCCCGAGACCGGCCCGGGCCTCGATCTGCTGGTGGCCCTGCCCCGCCTGGACGTGACTGCGGCCGTCGACGCCCTGCACGTCCTGGCCGGGCACCTGCTGGACACCGGCGCGGTGACCGACGGCTTCCCCGCCGCCCTGCTGGCCCGGGAGCAGCAGTACCCCACCGGGCTGCCCACCCCGATCCCCACCGCGATCCCGCATGCCGACCCCGAGCACGTGCGCACCCCCGGACTGGCGCTGGCGACGCTGCACCGCCCGGTGCCGTTCGGGCAGATGGGCGGCAGCGGCACCGTGGACGTGCAGCTGGTCGTGATGCCGCTGCTGAGCGATGCCGCCTCCCACCTCGCCGCTCTGCAGCGCCTGATGCACGTGCTGCGCGACGAGACCACGGTCGCCGCCCTGATCGCGGCGCAGACCGAGCTCCGGCTGCGCGCCCTGGCCGCGGCGGCCCTGCGCCCCGCAGGCTGAACTGCGCAGCTCCCCGACGGACCGCTACGGTGAGCGGGGAGCACTGCCGAGCACCGCTGGAGGGGACCACTGTGAGAACACCGCGCCTGGGGGTGAAGGCGCTGATCGTCCGAGGCGGTCACGTGCTGATGAACCGCTACCTCGATCCCGACGGCACCGAGGTGTTCGCCCTGCCCGGTGGGGGCCAGGAGCACGGCGAGGACCAGGTCAGCGCCCTGATCCGCGAGTGCCGCGAGGAGA
The DNA here is from genome assembly GCA_019115335.1 of Candidatus Brachybacterium merdigallinarum. Taxonomy (GTDB): domain Bacteria; phylum Actinomycetota; class Actinomycetes; order Actinomycetales; family Dermabacteraceae; genus Brachybacterium; species Brachybacterium merdigallinarum. The sequence goes on along the minus strand of DXDT01000001.1, from coordinate 5,365 downwards.
TCGGCGCCCGCATCGAGGTGTTCCAGGTGGCCTGCCTGTTCGAGGTGTTCTCCACCGAACGCATGGTCGACGGCACCCCCATCCCGCCGTTCCACCAGGTCAACGTCGCCTACTGGTGCGATCTCGGCGAGGGGGAGGAGCCCGGCCCGGGCACGGACCCGGATCCCGGCCAGGCCGGCACCGCCTGGCTGGCACTGGACCGACTGGGCGATCACGTGATCCACCCCGTCGAGCTCGTCCGCTGGCTCGAGGCCGACCCCAGCTCGCGGCCCGTCTCGCTGGGCGCGACCGGCCGCTCCTGACGCGTCGCCGGCGCGTGAACCGCGCTCGCCGGGATCGCCCTGCCGCGCTAGCCTGGACCGTGAACGATCTCGCCTGACCCGCTGACGCTGAAGGAGTTCTCCATGACCACCTCGCCCACCTCTCCCTCTGTTGCCTTCCATGACGGCCGCGCGATCCCTCAGCTCGGATTCGGCGTGTGGAAGGTGGGGAACGACGAGGCGGCCACCGCGGTGAAGGAGGCGCTCGATGCCGGCTACCGCCACATCGACACCGCCCGCGGCTATAACAACGAGGAGGGCGTGGGCCGGGCGCTGAAGTCCTCCGGCCTGGACCGCGACGACGTGTTCGTGACCTCCAAGGTCCCCAACCAGGACCAGGGCCGTGACGCGACGCTTCGCTCCTTCGACGCCACCATGGCGGACCTGGGCCTCGAGGAGCTGGACCTCTACCTGATCCACTGGCCCGCCCCGGCCAAGGGCCTGGCGATGGAGACCTGGAAGGCTCTGATCGAGCTGCACGAGCAGGGGCGCATCCGCTCGATCGGCACCTCGAACTTCCGCATCGAGGACCTCGAGAGGATCCAGGCCGAGACCGGGGTGCTCCCGGTGCTCAACCAGATCGAGCTGCACCCCTACTTCAACCAGCCCGAACTGCGCGCCTTCCATGCCGAGCACGGCATCGTCACTGAGTCCTGGTCCCCGCTCGGCCAGGGCGGCGGCGAGCTCGAGGACCCCGTCATCACCGGGATCGCCGAGGCGCACGGAGCCACCCCCGCCCAGGTCCTGATCGCCTGGAACCTGGCGCTGGGCAACGTGGTGATCCCGAAGTCCGTCACCCCCGAGCGGATCGTCTCGAACTTCGCCTCCCTCGAGGTCGAGCTGACGGAGGAGGAGATCACTCGGATCACCGGCCTGCACAAGGGCGGGGACGCGCGCCGCGGCCCGAACCCCGATGTCTTCGACGGGCACCAGGGCGCCTGACCAGCCCTGACCCACGAGCGTGGGCCCGCCCCCGATCCGGGGCCGGCCCACGCTCGTCTGCGCGCTCGGCCTCTACAGCCGGCTCTGGGCGAGCGTGCAGCGGATGGCATCGAGATCGGCGCCCTCGAGACCGATGTGATCCCGTGTGATGGACTTCAGGGCCAGCTCCCGGTCGGCGATGCGCCACCCGGCCTCGCCCCGCACGAGCTCATCGCGATAGATCCCGGTTCCCCGCACCAGCAGGAACCGCTCCGGGTCCGCGGTGGTCTGGAGGGTGGTCCAGTGCGCCTCGGTCACCGCGTGCGCGGTGTCCCCCGTGATGCGGGCGCGCGTCTTGCCCACGAGGTGCTGGCCGCCCAGGCGGGTCGCATCGTTGCGGGAGAGCGCGGTGACGAGAGTGGCGGGGGAGTGGACGGTGTCGCGGTCGATCAGTACGATCCGGGCATCGGGCGCGAAGGCCTCCTCGAGCAGCGCCCATTCGCGCTGGTCGAGGGCATGGGAGTAGGCGTTGATGGCGTCATCGATTCCAGCGCGGTCCAACAGGTCCTGCAGCGTTGAGGCGGTCATGGTCGAGTCCTCTCAGGACAGGGGGCTCAGCCCCACTTGATGGTGGATCCGGCGTCGATCGGCAGGTGGGCGCCGGTGATGTAGCGGGCCTCGTCGGAGGCGAGGAACAGGACGGCGTTCGCGACGTCGACCGGGTCGATCCAGGGCACGTCCAGCAGCTTCCCGCGGCTGAACGCCTCGATGACGTCATCGGGCCCGGGATCGGGGAGGTCGGGCCGGTGGCGGCGCAGGTTCTCCCGGTTCAGCACCAGGTCGGTGCCGACGGCGGTGGGATGGGTGCTGTTGACCCTCCCGCCATACGGCCCCAGCTCATGAGCCCACGTCGAGACGAGCCCGACCAGCGCCGTCTTCGTGGCCGTGTATGCGGAGGACGCGGCACCGCCGCGGATCCCGGCGGTCGAGGACGCGAGGATCACGCTCGAACCGCGAGGATTCCGCTTGAGCTCGGGGAACGTCGCCTGCGCGGTGTGGAAGACCCCGGTGAGGTTCACCTGGAGGACGCTCTCCCAGGTCGCATCGGGGATCTCCTCGACCTGGGCTTCGGGCAGGAGGATCCCTGCGTTCGCGAAGACGATGTCGAGCCCGCCGAACGCTGCGACCCCCTCGGCGACGGCGCCCTGCAGCGAGGCGAGGTCCGTGACATCGCCGCTCACCGGCAGCAGAGCGGAGGGGGAGGGCAGCGTATCCCGCAGCTCCCGAAGCATGCTCTGCCGGCGCTCGAGATCCACCGCGATCACCGTCGCGCCCTCGTCGATCAGCCGGCGAGCGGCCGCGGCGCCGATCCCGCCTGCCGCACCGGTGATCAGCGCGGTGCGGCCGGCGACCCTCCCGGTCGAGGCACTGGACTGCGCGGTCATTCGGCGGTGCCCCCGGTGGTGGCGCCCGCCTCGGCGGAGGGCTTGTAGAGGCCGGTGGAGAGGTACTTGAAGCCGTTGTCGGGGTAGATGACCACGATGTTCCTGCCGGCGGCCTCGGGGCGCCCGGCGATGCGGATCGCCGCGGTGAGGGAGGCGGCGGCCGATGTCCCCAGGAACAGGCCGTCGGTCTTCGCGGTGGCCTTGGCGGTGCGGTACGCCTCCTCGGCAGGGACGTCGATGATCTCGTCGAAGGCGAACCCGTTGTCCCGGTTGGAGCGGATCAACGTGGGGACGAACTCCTCGGGCACATCGCCCACGGGCAGGGTGCCGTCGATGATGTTCCCGGTGAAGTCCTCGCTGTCGGGACGCGAGGACGCGGCGGCCTGGACACCGATGATCTTCACCTCCGGATTCTTCTCGCGCAGATAGCGGCCGGTGCCGACCACCGTCCCACCGGTGCCCGCGGCGGCGACGAAGTAGTCGACCTGACCGTCGGTGTCCTCCCAGATCTCCGGGCCGGTGGTCCTGTAGTGGTACTCCTGGTTGGCCTCGTTGACGGTCTGCCCTGCGTAGTAGAAGCCCTGCTCCTCGGCGATGCGGGTGATCCCCCGGATCAGATCGTCGATGACCAGGCCCTTCTCCTCGAAGTCGGCGACCTCCTCGATGTCGGTGAAGGAGTGGATGTCCAGGCCGTAGCCCGCGAAGATGTCGATCCGCTCCTGCGTGGTGCCGGGCTCCAGGTAGGGGATGAACGTCAGGCCCTCGGCGTGGCCGATCGCCGCGAAGGAGATGCCGGTGTTACCGCTGGTGACGTCGATGAGAGTGCTGCCCTCGGAGATCCTGCCCTTAGCCTTGGCGTCCTCGATGAGAGCGACCGCGAGGCGGTCCTTCACGCTGCCGGAGGGGTTCAGATACTCGAGCTTGCCGATGATGTGCGCGGCGATCCCGTGCTGCTTCTGGTAGTTGGTGAGCTCGACGAGCGGTGTGTTGCCGACGAGCTCGGCGATGGAGGAGTGGATGCGTGCCATGGTGCTGTCGCTCTCGGTGGGAGGGTCGTTCAGTTCTCGAAGAACTGCTGGTCGGGGGTGACGTTGAGGGCCACGGTGAGCCGGTTCGCGGCGGCGAAGGCCGTGATGACCAGCAGGGCCTCGAAGATCTGCGCGTCGGTGAGGCCGTGGGCGCGCAGGCCGGCGTAGTCCTCATCGCTCACGCTGTGGACATCGACGGAGACCTTGCGCGTGAAGTCCGCGAGCGCCCGCCGCCGTGCGTCCAGCTCCGGGACCTCGCGGTAGTCCAGGCCGATGCGGGTTGCGAGGGCGTGGTCGTGCACGGCGCGGGCGTAGGACTGGATGTGGTTGAGGCGGCAGTACGAGCACTCGTTGACCGCGGAGGCGACCAGCGCCAGGAAGTCCCGGTCCTCGGCGCTCAGCTCGCCCTTGCGGCCCAGCAGGGTGAGGAGAAGGGCGTTCAGGTGGTAGCTCGCCTCTCCTCCGAGGGCCAGGGCGGCGGCCCAGTTCGGGAGATGGCCGAGCTGTGATTCGAGCTGGTCGAGCTGCTTGCGGAGCGGCCCGGGCAGCGCATCGCGCGGGGCGAGGGGGAGGCGGGAGATCGGGGTGCCGCGACCAGCGTCGCCTGCCGTGGCCGGAGCGGGTTCGTCGATGAGGAGCGTGGTGCTGTGCGAGGTGTCGGGGCGGGTCATGTGTCCTCCTGAGGTGGCGTCGAACGGGTCGTGCACGACCCACGGGCATAAGGAGACTATTGGAGAGCCATAAGCTCCAGCAAGGTGGGTGTCACGAAGCGTCACCGTCCCTCGCGGTGCACTCCGCGGCGATGGCGTGACGGCGGCGAATGGAGGGCGGCGGGGAGCAGGGCTTCGTAGGCTGGTGCGATGAGCATCCCCACCGCTGCCGCTCCCGAGCAGGTCTCCGTCGCGCACTGCCTCCTCGACACCGCTGGAGAGGTGCTCTCAGAGCGCCAGGGTGACCAGCGCTTCTATGCGGCCAGCACGATCAAGCTGCACGTGCTGCTCACCGCCCTGCAGGCGGCGGACCGGGGCGAGCTCGACCTCGACGCGCGGGTGCCCACCACCTTCACGTTCGCCGGGGTGGACGGCGCACCCTTCACCCTCGGCGGGGATCACCTCGACGTCGAGGACCCGCCCGCGGGAGAGCACGTCGCGGTGCGGGACCTGCTCGAGCGGATGATCACTCGCTCCTCGAACGCCGCCACCGACCATGTCATCGAGCTGCTGGGCACTGATGGACGAGGCCTCGCTGCCGTGGCGGCCGCGATCGCCGACCTCGGGCTGGCCTTCACGCGGGTCGAACGGCTGATCGGCGATGCCGTCGCCGTCGGTCGCGGACTGACCAACGAGACCTCCGCGGCGGATCTCGCCCGCACCGTCCACGCCCTCCTCGCCACCGAGCTGCTCTCGCCCTCCTCGCGGGCGCTCGCCCTCGCCGCGCTGCGCGCCCAGCAGATCCCCGTCATCGCCGACGCGCTGCGAGCGGGCGTCCCGTGGGGGTCCAAGTCGGGGTGGGTCGACGGCTACCGCCACGACGTCGCCTTCATCGGCGAGCCGGACGGTGCCGGGGCACAGGTGCTCGCCGTGATGACCTCCGGGCTGCCGGTCGCGGCGGCCGATGCCCGCATCCAGCAGCTCACCCGAGCACTCCTCCC
>DXDT01000085.1 GCA_019115335.1 Candidatus Brachybacterium merdigallinarum | reverse complement strand
GTGTACGACCCTGCAGATCCCGAGACCCCGATCCCGCTGCCGGAGTCGATGCTGCCGGTGGACCTGCCCGAGGTCGCGGACTTCTCGCCGAAGACCTTCGATCCGATGGACGCCGACACCGAGCCGCAGACCCCGCTCTCGCGCGCCGCGGACTGGGTCGAGGTGGAGCTGGACCTCGGCGAGGGCCCGAAGACCTACCTGCGCGAGACCAACACGATGCCCCAGTGGGCGGGATCGTCCTGGTACCACCTGCGCTACATCGACCCCACCGAGGGCGAGGTCCTGGTGCGGTCCGAGAACGAGCAGTACTGGCTCGGCACCCGCGAGGAGGGCGGCGTCGGTGGCGTGGACCTGTACGTCGGCGGCGTGGAGCACGCGGTGCTGCACCTGCTGTACGCGCGGTTCTGGCACAAGGTGCTCTTCGACCGCGGTGACGTGACCAGCCAGGAGCCCTTCCACCGCCTGTTCAACCAGGGGTACATCCAAGCGTTCGCCTACACCGACTCCCGGGGCGTGTACGTCCCGGCCGAGGAGGTCGTCGCCGAGGCCGATGGCACCTTCACGTTCCAGGGCGAGCCCGTCACCCAGGAGTACGGGAAGATGGGCAAGTCGCTGAAGAACGCGGTGGCTCCGGACGACATGTACGAGGAGTACGGCGCGGACACCCTGCGCGTCTACGAGATGTCGATGGGTCCGCTGGACCTCTCTCGCCCCTGGGAGACCCGCGCCGTCGTCGGCTCCCAGCGCTTCCTGCAGCGCCTGTGGCGCCTGGTGGTCGACGAGGAGACCGGTGAGCTGGTGGTCTCGGAGGATCCGGCCGACGACGCCACTCGTCGCGCTGTCCATCGGACGATCGACGGCGTGAGCCGGGACATGACCGCGATGCTGTTCAACACCGCGATCGCGAAGCTGATCGAGCTGGTGAACCTTCTGACCAAGGCCGCGAACGGCGGTGCGGCGGTGCCGCGGGAGGCCGTGGAGCCGCTGGTGCTGATGGTCTCCCCGCTCGCCCCGCACCTGGCGGAGGAGCTGTGGTCCCGGCTCGGTCACGAGGGCTCTCTCTCGCGGGTCCCGTTCCCGGTGGCAGACCCCGCGCTGCTGAAGGCCGAGGCCGTCACCTGCGTGGTGCAGGTCAAGGGCAAGGTGCGCCACAAGCTCGAGGTCGATCCGGAGATCGGAGCGGAGGAGCTGGAGGCGCTGGTGTTCGCCGAGGAACGGGTCCAGGAGGTCCTCGCCGGGCAGAGCGTCCGCAAGGTGATCGTGAAGGCGCCGCGGATCGTGAACATCGTGGTGTGACCGGGACCGGTGCCGGCGCACCGTTCCTCCCCAACTGGAGTTGTCCACATTGACGGGGCCCGCCGAGCGCGGGCCCCGTCCGTGCTCCTACGGTCGCTGCATGAACACCTTCTGCGGCTGTGACGACGAGATCCTGTACGACTACTCCGAGACCATCGACGAATGGGTCGAGCGCCTCATCGAGCTGTTCGAAGGGCTGCTGACCGCCTCTCGCACGGTGATCTGGATCGGCCCGGATGCCGAGGCGCACCGCTCCCAGATGGCGGCGGCAGGCAGCTCGGCCACCGAGGTGTGCGCCGGGCTGCGGGAGCGGGCGGCGCTGCTCCGCTCCGAGGCGGACGCCCAGACCGCCGCCTCGTCCCCCGATGGCGGGCTCGCGCCCGCCCTCCCCCTGCAGGCGAACCTGTTCGAGAGGGTCGCCGAGCTCGTCGGCGGGCCGGGAATCGCGGCCGGTCGCCGCGTGGGCGAGGCCGTGGGCGGAGCAGGATGGGGGAAGGGTGGCGGGCAGCCGTTCTTCGGGCCCATGGGCCATCAGGATCCGGTCGGTCTGGTTCGAGGCGTCAAGGAGCGCGCCGAGAAGGTCATCGAGGACCTCGGGAACCGTCATCTCCCGGTCGGCGGGCCGATCATCGCCCCCGGGGTGCCGCGGCCGCCCGTTCATGATGTGCCGGCGGGCGAGGAGTGGGCGATCTCCGAGGAGAACCTCCAGCGCGGCACGGATCTGAGGGAGGAGCTCGTCAGCTGGGTTCCCGTGGCGGGTACGGTGCAAAAGCTCCTCGGGGTGCACGAGGAGATCGGCAACCAGATCTCGACCGCCGAGAGCACGCTGACGCATGTGGTCGGCGAGGATCTCGCTCGGGCGTTCGTCGCGCCGGCAGAGATCTCCCATGCCGCCACCGGGCTGATCGCCGGACCGGATTCCGCGGTCCACCGTACGCTGGGACTGGTGGACCGGAACATCGCCAACTTCTACCAGACGGGGGACGAGGCGATCGCCGCGCTCGGCGACGGGGACCTCGGCGCCGTCGCCCGCGCGGTCGAGCGCGGTGCCTATCGCAACTGGGAGACCGGCGCCTCCCTGGTCACCGTCGGTACGATGCCCGATGTGCTGGGCACCGGCGCGGACATCTCCGGGATCGTCGGCGAGGCGGTCGCCCCGTTCGACCCGGGAGCCGCGGAGAGGATCGGCGGTGTGGAAGACGCCCTGCGCGAGGTGCAGACCACCCGCGACACCTCCTTCACCGCGGAGGACGTCTACGATGCTCGTCGCCGGGCGGCCCCACTCCCCTGGGACCCGGCCCCCGCGGTGTGACGCGCGTCAGGGAAGTTCTCCCCATCGACAATTCGGGCATACCGCCGCAGACTCGACCGCATGACCTTCCTGGGGGCGGACACCACCGCACTGCGCACGCTCGGCACCGGCTGTGCCGGAGCCTCGGAGCGCCTCGAGCAGCTGATGGCGGAACTCGTCTCCGCCTCGCAGCGGGTCGAGTGGGTGGGAGAGGACGCAGAGGACTTCCGGGACGCCGTCCTGCACGTCGGAGTCGAAGGGCGTGCCGTCGCGCGGCGCCTGCACGTGCAGGGGCAGCAGCTCGACACCGAGGCCGATCAGCAGGACGACGCCTCGAGCACGGGAACGGACCAGCACTCTCCGTTCACGGCGCTCCCACGCACGACCAGCCCGGTGCCGCTGGCCGAGACCGAGGCCTGGAAGCTCGCTGACCCCGCCATCGATCAGGGCCGCAGTCGTGCCCGCGGCCATGGAGAGAACGGCCCGCGCTCCCTCGGGGAGGATCCCGATGCGGATCGGGGCAACGGCTCTGGCCGGGACGACGGTTCCGGTCGGCGCGGCGGCCGCCCGAGCGGCCTGAGGTCATTGGGCGACGCGGTCGACCGTGCCGCCGGGGTCGCCGGGGTGATCCCCGACGCCCTCGAGACCGCAGAAGCCTGGCGGAACGGAGACGTCGGGGGCGTGATCGGGAACGGCTTGGAGACCGCGCTCGCGGCCATCCCGCACCCAGCTGCCGATGTCGCACTGTTCGCCAGTGACGCGCTGGGGTACCTCCTCCCCGGAGAGGGATCCGCGATCGAGCAGTTCGGCGATCTGGTCGGAGACATCGTCACTCCGGACCAGATCGCCAGGGAGATCCATGTGATGGACAAGTGACCTCCGCTCGAAGGGTCAGGGGACCCTCGGCTCCGACCCCGTCGAGCTCGTCTGCAACTCGGTCGCGTCAGCCGACTCCTCTCCCCCGCTGACGGTCAGCTCGAGCCGGTCCTCGCCCTCGGCGCGGGAGGCCGTCACGGCATCGCCGTCGTGCACCTCGCCGCGCAGGATGAGCCGGGCCAGCTGATCGCCGATCTCCTTCTGCACCAGGCGCTTGAGGGGACGAGCCCCGTAGAGGGGGTCGAAGCCAGCGTCGGCGAGCCACGCATTCGCTGCCTCGTCGACCTCGAGCGTGATCCGACGATCCCGCAGCCGCTGGGCGACCGCCGCGATCTGCAGGGTCACGATCCGGGCCAGCTCCTCGCGGCGCAGCGCATCGAAGATCACGATGTCGTCCAGGCGGTTGAGGAACTCGGGCTTGAACGACGCCCGCACCACCGCCATCACCTTCTCGTGCTTCTCCTGCGTGCTCAGGCCCGCGTCCTGCAGGAAGTGCGCGCCGAGGTTCGAGGTCATGATCAGGATCGTGGAGCGGAAGTCCACGGTCCGGCCCTGACCATCGGTGAGGCGGCCGTCATCGAGCACCTGCAGCAGGGTGTCGAACACGTCCGGGTGCGCCTTCT
>DXDT01000084.1 GCA_019115335.1 Candidatus Brachybacterium merdigallinarum | reverse complement strand
CGTGGAGACCACCTTCGTGCCCTCCTCGGACCCGGAGGACTACCGGGCCGCGTTCCGGCCGGAGACGAAGGTGCTGTACGTCGAGATGATCGGCAACCCCTCCGGGGAGATCGCCGATCTCGAGGGCCTGGCCGCGCTCGCCCACGAGCACGGTGTGCCGCTGGTGGTCGACGCGACCCTCGCCACCCCCTACCTGGTGCGGCCGCTCGAGCACGGGGCGGACATCGTCATCCACTCCGCCACGAAGTTCCTGGGCGGCCACGGCACCACGCTCGGCGGCGTCGTCGTCGAGTCCGGTCGCTTCGACTGGAGCAACGGGAAGTTCCCCTCGATGACCGAGCCGGTCGCCTCCTACGGCGGGGTCTCCTGGTGGGGCAACTTCGGGGAGTACGGCTTCCTCACCAAGCTGCGCTCCGAGCAGCTGCGCGACATCGGCCCCTCCCTCTCCGCGCAGGCGGCGTTCCAGCTGCTGCAGGGCGTGGAGACGCTCCCGCAGCGCATCGACGCCCACCTCGCCGGTGCGCGCGCGGTCGCCGAATGGCTCGATGCCGATCCGCGGGTCTCGTTCGTGACCTGGGCAGGGCTCGAGTCCCATCCGCACCGTGAGCGCGCGCGGAAGTATCTGCCGCTCGGTCCCGGCTCCGTCTTCGCCTTCGGCGTGCGGCCGACGGGGGAGCACACGAGCGCCGAGGACGAGGCGGCCGCGGCCCGCGCCGCGGGCGAGCGGGTGATCGAGAACCTGCAGCTGGCCTCGCACCTGGCCAACATCGGGGACGCACGCACTCTCGTGCTGCACCCGGCCTCGACCACGCACCGCCAGCTCACCGCGGAGCAGCTCGTCGCCGGCGGCGTCCGGCCCGATCTGATCCGCATCTCGGTGGGCCTGGAGGACGTCGAGGACATCCTGTGGGACCTCGACCAGGCGATCACCGCGGCCACCGGCCGCACCCGCGAGCAGGAGGAGCAGTCATGAGCACCCGCACCTGGCAGGGCCCGTCGGCCCCGGAGCGGCTCGCGATCCTGCGCCGCGCGCGCTCGATCGCGATCGTCGGCGCCTCGACGAACCCCGCCCGGGCCAGCTACTTCGTGAGCACCTACCTGCTCTCGAGCTCGCCCTACGACGTCTACTTCGTCAACCCGCGGGCCACCGACATCCTCGGGCGGCCGGCCTATGCCTCGCTCGCGGACCTGCCCGTGGTGCCTGACATCGTCGACGTGTTCCGCCGGGACGCGGACCTGCCGGGCGTGGCCCAGGAGGCGGTGGACGTGGGCGCGAAGACCCTGTGGCTGCAGCTGGGCTCCTGGAACCAGGAGGCCGCCGCGATCGCCGAGGCCGGGGGGCTGGACGTGGTGATGGACCGCTGCGTGAAGATCGAGCACGCCCGCTTCCACGGCGGCCTGCACCTGGCCGGCTTCAACACCGGCGAGATCACCTCGAAGAAGCAGCGCCTCAGCGGACGCGGCTGACAGTGCTGGGGCGGACACGCCGGGCGCGCACGGGCCGGGCAGGAGCGGCCCTCACCGCCGTCATGGCAGGTCGAAGGCCCGCCACTCCTGCCCGTCCCATGCGCTGACCCCATCCCGACCGCTCAGGCAGTACAGGGCGCTCTCGTCCGGGGCCCAGCGCATGCTGGAGACGTCCATCTCGATCTCCAGCCGGGTCTCCTCCCCGGTCTCGCGGTCCCAGATCAGCAGTTCCTCGTAGCCGCCGCGCACCGCGATCCGCTGCCGGGGCCCGATGGCGAGCTCGGCGAACCGTGCCGAGTCCGTCACCGGCCCCTGCTCCCGCGTCCCATCCGCTCGGATCAGCGTGAGTGTGGTCGGCTCGTCGGTCACCACCAGCAGGGTGCCGTCCGCGTCGTACTCGAGGTCGAAGACGTTGCCGTCGAGGTCCTCGAGGATCTGCAGGCGCTCTCCGGCGGCGGGATCCCAGAGCTCCGGCGGATTGTGGGGGTCGCTCTCGCTGCTGGTCGAAGTGCTGCCGACGGCGAGGGTGGAGCCGTCCGGAGAGTAGCTCAGCGCGGAGTTGCTGCGGTGCCCCGGCTCCAGCACGTGCCCCGCTCCGCAGGCGTCGCCGTCGAGGTCCCACAGCCGGACCGTGCGATCGGAGCCGGAGGAGGCCAGCTGGTTCCCATTCGGGCTGAAGGCAATATCCCGGATGTTCGCGATCTCGTCCTCGGGCAGCTCGTGCCCGATCAGATTCCACTCGAGGTTCCCCTCGAGATCGACGATCGAGATGTAGCGACTGGCGGCGATGGCCAACCGCTGCCCCTCGGGATGCCAGGCGAGCAGCCCGCTCGTCGGAGGTTCGATCCGCCGGAGCACCTCTCCGGTCGCGGTGTCCCAGAGGATGACGCCGTAGGCGTCGGCGAGGTCCATCCGGTGCCGTGTGGAGGTCTCGCAGGCGGCGAGCAGGGAGCCGTCGGGGGAGAGGGCGAGGCTGCGGGAGACGAATCGGACCTCAGGATCGGCCGGGCCGGGGTCGACCTGCATGCCGTCCGGGATCGTCCTGTGCACCTCCTCCGGCAGCTCCTCGGACGGGCCTAGACAGGATCCGGGCTCGGGTGAGCGTCCGAGGAACGGGAGGTCGATGCCGTCGCACCCGCTCAGCAACAGCGCGGCGGGCAGGGCGGAGGCTCCGAGCAGCCAGTGTCTGCGAGGCAGGCTAGTCACGGGGACGATCCTATGCCCGAGCGGATCTCGCGGCCGGCAGGTCGCGCGCTTCGCTCCCGAGGTTCCTCGAGGCGTGCCGCCGGGGACGTTCAGTCCTCGATGCGAAGCCCCAGGTGGGCGGCGAGGGCGGGCGCCAGGGCGGTGACCTGATCGCTGCTGAGCGTCGCACCGGCCAGACCCTCGAGGTTGCCGATGGTGCCGATCTCGAGGCCGCGCAGGTCCACGTCCTGCAGTCGCGCCCCGGCCAGGGCGAGGTGTCCGATGCGACAGTCGGCGAACTCGACCCGGGTGGCGGTGGCGCCGGAGAGGTCGAGCTCCTCGAGGGTGCAGCCCTCGAACCGGACGTCCTCGAGCGTCGCCTGGCGCAGGTTCAGCCAGTCGATCTTGCTGCCGCGCAGGTGAGCCTGGCGCAGCTCGCCGTCACCGAAGTCCCAGGCCCCGATCCGGGAGCCGCTCAGCTCGATGCCGCGCCAGGTGGAGCGAGTGGCCGGGAGCACCGGGGCGTTCAAGCGCTCGATCCGGGTCTCGAGCAGCCGGGCGGAGCGCAGGATCGTCCGGTGGGCGGTCACCCCGCGCAGTTCGCACTCGGTGAGGACCAGCCCGGTCAGATCCAGGTCGGAGAGGTCCGCACCCTCCACCAGGAGCCCCTCGTGGTCACCGCCGTCGGCGAGCTGCCCGAGCCGGGCAGAGGCCAGGTCGGGGAGGTGGAGCGGGGAGAGCACCGGTCGCCGGTGACGGCTGCTCCGCGACCTCGGCGGGGTCATCTCCGAGCCCCTGATGCCGAGGAGGTACCGGTGGCAGCGCCTGCTGCGTGACCGGTGAACTCGTCCATCGTCGCGTACAGCCGCAGCCATCTCCCGCCGACCGTGTCCCAGACCCGCGCGGGCAGCAATCCCTTGATCGCCTCCCCGCCCTTGACCGTCCAGGGCGTCTTGACCAGCGGGGTGCGGTGCAGCATGCCCTCCCAGGCCCGGTCCACGGCCTGCGCCGGAGTGAGGATCGGGGTGCCGAGCGGTCCCCGGGCACCCTCGAACATCCCGGTCGCCACGAAGCTGGGGCAGAAGGTGGTCACGGCGAGGTGGTCGTACCCGTCGCTCTCGAGCTCCACCCGCAGGGATTCGGCCCAGCCGATCACCGCCCACTTCGAGGCGGCGTACACGCTCATCCGCGGGTTCGCGAACACCCCGGCCGCGGAGGCGACGTTCAGGATCCGGTGCGGCCGCTCCCGGCGGGCCATCATCTCCGGCAGGAACTCGCGCACCAGCCACATCGGCCCCAGCGTGTTCACAGCCAGGGTCGCGGTGATGTCGCGCGCGGGATCGTGCTCCCAGAAGCGGGCTCCGCGCACGATCCCGGCATTGTTCACCAGGATCGACGGGGGACCGACGGTGGTACGGGTCTCTTCGGCGGCGGTGCGGATCGACTCCGGGGAAGCCATGTCGACCCGCACCGGGACCGCACGGACGCCCTGGGCGCACAGCTCCTCGGCCAGCTGCCCGGTGCCGTCCTGATCGAGGTCCCACAGCGCGATCGCCGCGGCACCCTCCCCGGCCGCGCGCCGTGCGAAGAGGGCACCCATGCCCCGCGCCGCCCCGGTCACCAGCACCGTGGCGCCGCGCACGGGATCAGGCGACGGATGCCGGCGGCTCGGCGCCGCTGAGCGCAGTGCCGGGGCGGAAGGGCGCAGGACACCGCGGAGGGATGACGGGAGGCGCATACGAGGCTCCTGACGAGGTCGGAGTGGGATCGACGACGACCCGGTGCTCCTCAGCGTATCGGCGGGCGCTGACATGCGGCCAGGTCAGCTCGGGACCGCGGCAGCTCGAAGGATCTCCAGCTCTGCCCATCCCAGGCCGACACTCCCGCTTCGCTGCTCAAGCCGTACAGGACGGACTCATCCGGTGCCCAGCACACCTGGTCGAAGCCAGAGCCCGTGAAGCATCCGGCGACGGGTCGTACGGCCTGCTCCCGGGAGGTTCACGTCCCACGTCCTTGCTGCGGAGGGCCCGGGCCGCGGTGGGGTGATCGCGTCCGAACTCGTCGACATCGATCCTACGAGACGACCCAGACATCCGCCTCGCGCTGATAGCGCTCCAGGTCGTCCACGGTGGGGCCCTCGGCGAAGTCGCAGAGCAGTGGTCACGGAACACGCAGATCGACCCTCCGCGGAACCCGCCGGACCAGGACATGGGGACGCCTCCCCTTGTCCTGACGCGAGGCTGTCGTCACGTGGAGCAGACGGGGACGCTACGGCAGGATTCGAACCTGCGACCCACTCCTTATGGGGGAGCTGCTCTACCGGGCTGAGCTACGGAGCGGAGTGCCCGACGGTGTGCGTCCAGCCTGGTGGAGACTGCCCTCGGATGTCGAGGATGCTGTCATCGTCCGACTTATTCGGTGCCGCCCGCTGCTCACCGCTCCTCCACAGTGGCGCTCTTTCCACATTCTCTCGACATTTCTGGCGCGGTGACGGAGGAATGTGTTCGTGATTCACGAGGTGTGGATTGCGAAGGGAGATGATGCGCTCTGCCAGCCTCCAGGGCCTCCGCCCGCGCCCCCGCCCACGGCAGCGAACTCGCCATCCGATCTCCCCGCGAACTCCACGATCCCGCCACAGCAGGCGGACGGATCACCGCCATGATGACCGCATGGCCACGACGACTGCATCCCGACGCCGATCCGCCGCCGCGCTCACCGTCGCCGCGGCACACGGGCACCTCGCGGCCCGAGCGATGACGGTCTGCACGCTCGCTCTGCTGGCACTGGGCAGCCTCGCCTACTTCTTCGCCTCGTTCCCGGCCGGAATGACCCTCGCAGACACCTTCATGACCGACGGCGCGGACCATTCCCCCTGGGGGAACCTCCTGCACGTGATCAGCCAGGCCTCCTTCGGGACGCTCCTGGTGCTCGGCGTGGTCTCCGCTCTCGGCAGACTGCGTCGCACCGCTGGCCCCGCCGCCTCCGCCACCGGAGACCACCGGATCCCCTGATACTCGCCCCCGCGGAGGTCAGGAGCGCGGCAGCTCGAAGGATCTCCAGCTCTGCCCGTCCCAGGCCGAGACGCCCGCGGCCTCCTCCAGGGTGTACAGCACGCTCTCGTCCGGTGACCAGCAGATCCGCTGCAGCCTCATGTCCTCGAAGCGGGTCTCCTCGCCGGTGTCGCGGTCCCAGATCAGCAGGTCCCCGGGGCTCTGCAGCGCGACGCGGCTCTGCGCCCCGACCGCCAACCGGGCGGAGTGGGTGTAGGGGGAGGTCTCGGGGCCGGTGCTGGTCGTGCCGTCCGGGGTGTGCACCTCGAGGGTCGCGGGTTCATAGGTGACCAGCACGAGAGTGCCGTCCGCACTGTGCCCGAAGTCGACCAGGATCCGCTCCTGGTCATCGAGGATCTCGCGCCGCTCCCCGGTGGCGGGATCCCACTGCTCGAGGAAGTTGGGCGGGTCGTCGCGCCCGTAGACGTCGGTGCCGCCGACGGCGAGGATCGAGCCCTCCGCGAGGTACGACAGGGCGGTGGGGGCGGGGGCCTCGGGCTGCAGGATGTGGCCCGCCCCGCACTGGTCCTCGCTCAGGTCCCAGAGGCGGACGGTGCCGTCCGTGCTGGTGGAGGCCAGCTGCGAGCCGTCCGGGCTGAAGGCGAGAGCCGTGATCCGCGCGGAGTCGTCCCGGGGATCCTCATGGCCGATGAGGTTCCACAGCAGCTTCCCGTCGACGCTCACGATCGCGATGTGCCTCTGATGGGCGATCGCCAGCCGGGAGCCGCCCGGGTGCCAGGCGATCGCCCCCTCGGCAGGGCCGGGGATGCGGCGCACGACCGTTCCCTCGGCCGTGTCCCACAGGATCACGCCCTGGCCGTCGGTCAGTCCCAGCATCGAGCGGTCGCGGTGCTCCGCGGCGGCGATCAGGGCGCCGTCGGGGGAGACGGCAAGGCCGGCGTCGTTGAACCAGCGGAAGGGGGAGGGCTCATAGGGGGTGACGAGCGCCCCCGGCGGAACGCGGCTGCCGCCGTCCTCGAACTCCGGCAGCTCCTCGTCGGGGCCCAGGCAGGAGCTCGGCGCCGGCCCCAGGAACGGGAGCCTGCCGCAGCCGGGCACCAGCAGCGCGGCGGACAGGGTGGACGCCCCGAGCAGCACCCGGCGACGGGTCGTCAGCGTCATGACCGGGTCCTGGTCAGGCGTCGGTCGGCCGCTCCTCGCGCCACAGCAGGCGGAACCAGCGCTGCGAGCCGTCCTCGAGAGTGTGGACGTCGCAGGCACCGGTCTCGGTGGGGACCAGCTGCTGGGCGGTGGAGCGCTGACGCTCGGCGTCCAGCACCGTGTACTCGTCCTCCACCCGCAGCACCGGGTAGGGCGAGTCCTCGGTGCCCTCGCCCGCGGTGCGGATGGAGTCCATCGCCAGCAGCGCGAACTTGCGCTCGCGGGTGGCATCGGCGTCCCTGCCCAGCGCCGCATAGGACTGGGAGAGGTGCATGTGCGCGGCGGGGCTGAGGAAGATGCCGGGCATCTGCGCCCACAGCGCATCGATCACGCCCTGGTGGTCCCCGGCCTTCTCGAGCGGGGTCACGATCTGCGTGATCGCGACCAGCGGATCGTAGCTCGGTGCCGCGGTGATGGCCCGGTGCAGCGCCTCGAGGTGCTCCGGCGTCGGGTCGAGGGCGTACGCCTCCATGGTGTCCGGAAAGTTCACGGTGTCCCGTCCTGTGTCGAGTGCTGTCGGCTGGTGCTGTCTGCGGCGCAGAGGTGATGGCTGGCTCCGTCGCCTCCGATCCTACGGGCAGACGAGCACCGGGGAATGGGGAGAACTCCCCGCCCGGGTCAGCTCCCGGCTGCCGCCCGCGCCGCCGCCGGCAGCACCTGGGCGATGCGGTCGAGGATCTCGGGAGTGTGGGCGGTGGAGACGAACCAGGCCTCGAAGGCGGAGGGCGGCAGGTGGACCCCTCCCTCCAGCATCGCGTGGAAGAAGCGGGTGAAGGCCTCGGTGTCCTGCGCCTTCGCGCCCTCGTAGCCGGTCACCGGCTCCTCGCGGAAGAACACCGAGAACAGGCTGCCCGCGGTCTGGATGACGTGCGGGACGCCGGCGGTGCCCAGCGCCTCGCCCACCAGCTGCTGCAGAGCGGTCGAGGCGGTGTCCAGCTGCGCGTAGGCCGCCTCGTCGAGCCCGGCGAAGGTGGCCAGGCCCGCGGCCGTCGCCAGCGGGTTCCCGGACAGCGTGCCCGCCTGGTAGACCGGTCCGGCAGGGGCCAGCAGGCCCATCAGGTCGCGACGCCCGCCGAACGCACCCACCGGCAGGCCGCCGCCGATCACCTTCCCGAAGGTCATCAGATCCGGGGCCCAGTCGCCGCCGGAGCCGTGCGGCCCGTCGATGCCGTAGTAGCCCTCGCGGCTGGCGCGGAAGCCGGTGAGCACCTCGTCGCTGATCAGCAGGGCTCCGGCCGCGTGTGCGGTCTCGGCCAGGAACCGGTTGAAGCCCACGCCGTCCCGCACCAGCGGTGGGACCACGCCCATGTTGGCGGGCGCGGCCTCGGTGATCACCGCGGCGATCTCCTCGCCGCGCTCGGCGAACAGGGCGGTGACGGCCTCGCGGTCGCCGTAGGGCAGCACCACGGTGTCGCGGGCCGTCGCAGTGGTGACACCGGCGGAGCCGGGCATCGCGAAGGTCGCCACCCCGCTGCCGGCCTCGGCGAGCAGCGCGTCGACGTGCCCGTGGTAGCAGCCGGCGAACTTCACGACCACGTCCCGGCCGGTCGCGGCGCGCGCCACCCGCAGCGCGCTCATCGTCGCCTCGGTGCCCGAGTTGACCAGGCGCAGCTGCTCGACGGGGCGGACACGATCCACCACCTCCTCGACGAGGGAGACCTCACCGGGCTGCGGGGCGCCGAAGGACAGGCCGCGGCCGGCCGCCTCCCGCACCGCCTCCACCACCTGCTCGTTCGCGTGCCCGAGGATCATCGGGCCCCAGGAGCCCACCAGGTCCACGTACTCCCGGCCATCGGCGTCGTGCAGCAGGGCGCCCTTCGCGGAGGTGAGGAACGGGGGCGTTCCCCCCACCGAGCCGAAGGCGCGCACGGGGGAGTTCACGCCCGAGGGGATCACCTGCTGGGCGCGGGAGAACAGATCGGCGGACGCGGCGGAGGATGCGGGGGTCATGGGGACTCCTGATCGGTCGAGGGGTGGGGCGGGGACTCCGCGGTGCGGCTCCGGGGACGCTCGGAGGCGCGGCTCGGCGGACGTCGTGGTCGGAACTCCTCAGCGGAACTCGCGCAGGGGGGCGGGCAGGCCGTCGCGGTACCAGCCGGCGACCTCGCTGGCGTAGTAGGTCAGCACGGTGGTGGCACCGGCGCGGCGGAAGGCCAGCAGCGACTCCAGGATCGTGCGATCGCGGTCCACCCAGCCGTTGGCGCCGGCCGCCTCGATCATCGCGTACTCGCCGGAGACCTGGTAGGCGCCGACGGGTACGGGGGAGGCGGCGGCGACCTCCTGCAGCACGTCGAGATAGGGCAGTCCCGGCTTGACCATCACCAGGTCCGCGCCCTCGTCGACGTCGAGCGCCAGCTCCCGCAGCGCCTCCCGGCCGTTGGCAGGATCCTGCTGGTAGGTGCGGCGGTCGCCCTGCAGGGAGGAGCCGACGGCCTCGCGGAAGGGACCGTAGAATGCGGAGGCGTACTTCGCGGTGTAGGCGTAGATCGCGACCTCCAGGTGCCCGGCGGCATCGAGGGCATCGCGGACCTCGGCGACCTGGCCGTCCATCATCCCCGAGGGCCCCAGCAGGTGGGCGCCGGCCTCCGCCTGCGCGAGCGCCATCTCCCGGTAGCGAAGGAGGGTGGCGTCGTTGTCGACCCGGCCGCGGTCATCCAGCACGCCGCAGTGGCCGTGGTCGGTGAACTCGTCCAGGCACAGATCCGCCATCAGCACGGTGGCATCGCCCAGCTCGGCGCGCAGGCGGGCCAGAGCCCGGTTCAGGATGCCGTCCGGATCGGTGGCGCCGGACCCGGTGGCGTCCTTGTGCTCGGGCACGCCGAACAGCATCACCCCGCCCACCCCGCGCTCGATCGCCTCGGTCGCGGCGCGCACCAGGGAGCCCATGGTGTGCTGGACGACCCCGGGCATCGACGTGATCGGCCGATCCTCGCTCGCGCCCTCGCGCACGAACATCGGCAGCACCAGATCCGCGGGCCGCAGGGTGTGCTCGCGCACCAGGGAGCGCATCGCGGCCGTCGAGCGCAGGCGGCGGGGGCGGACGAGGGGACCGGTCATGAGGGCTCCTTCGAGCGGAGACGGGGCTACTGCTTCACCGTACGCCGGATCGCCGGATCATGCCCGGTCAGCCCGGTTCAGGGGATCTCGAAGCTCTCCCAGTCATCCCCTCCGGGCCATGTGATCAGACCCTGCGAGGGGGAGGAGCCGTAGAGGGTGCCCCTCAGCATGCGCCCTCGCGAGTGGAGGATCATCGGCATGCCTCCCGTGCGGCGGTCGGGCAGGATGGCGGTCAGCACTGCGTGACGCCATCACGGCGAGACACCGGCCGCTTCCTGGTACCGGTCGAGATCCTCCGGGGTGATCCCGTCGTTGAACTGCGCCCCGGCGTTGCGGGCATCGACCTCGACCGATTGATCGTAGTACTCGGCCTGCTCCTCCTCGGGCGAGGTCCAGTGGTCCCACCAGGAGTCGACCTCATCCGGTGTCATGCCGTAGTCCTTCTCGAGCCGCTCGTAATCGCTCTGCGTCCCGGGCAGCCAGTCCCAGAACGTCGAGTCCCCCTCCGTGGCCTTCACGGCCTCCCACTGCGCTGCATGCCGGGCCTCGTGGGCGATGGTGCCCATCATCTCGGGATCCTTCAGCTTCGTGCCGTCGATCTCGATCTTGTGGCCGTCCTCGCCCACCGCGGACCATCTGCCGTTGAGGCCGTGCATCGGGTCGAAGATGATCTCCGGCGCCGGCTCGATGCCGTAGCGCTCGAACTCCTCATCGAGGATCGCCTGGGCGACTTTCTCCCGTTCCTCGTCCTCCATCGCCTCCCAGCGGTCGGCGACCTCCGGATCGACCTCGCCGTAGTAGGGGTCCTCGCCGGGCCCGTTGGTCTTCTCCACCGGATCCTCCGCGGCAGAGGGTCCCTCGCTCCCCGCGTCGCCGCCCCCGGGACCACCGCCGGAGCCGGCGCCGGACCCGTCGCCCGCAGACGCGGTCTCCTGCTCGTCCCGATGCTGCTCCAGCTCGGTGCCGCGGGCCGCGAGCTCCTGCCCGGTCGAGCGGATCTCGGAGGAGGTCAGGGCCCAGCGGGAGCGGAAGGAGTCGGCATCCGGACCCCTCCAGAAGCTCTCGCTGCGGCCGATCGTCCCCTCCAGCTCAGAGACCAGCTCCTCGAGCCGCTGCTCGCCGGAGGCGGTGAGCTCCGCCTGCGCGGTCACGTCGTCGACGGTCATGCCGTAGAAGTTCACGGGAATGCCCCTGGTCTCGAGATCGTCCAGCAGAGGTCTCCCCCAGGGGGTCCTCGCGTCGGTGTCGGATCGATGGCCGACCCCGAGAGCCTAACGAGGGTCCGGGCAGGGCGACCATGGGGAGAACTCCCCGGGATCAGGATCCCGGCGCCGGTGGTGCGGCGGACATCCCGAGCCGACCCAGCACGCTGCGGGCGAGCGCGGCATCGGTGGGCTCGGCGGCCTGCTCGGCCACCTCGAGGCCGAGCGCCCGGACCCGGGCGGAGGTGGGCTCGCCGATGGTGACGATGGCAGTGGCAGGGTGGATACCGCTGCGGGCCGCCTGATCGGCGAGGTTCGGGCTGGTCAGCACGATCGCGCCGTAGCCGCCGGTGCGCAGGGCGGACGCCGCATCGGCGGGCAGCGGCACCGGATGCGGCCGATACGCGATCACGCGGTGGACGTCGTACCCCTTGGCCACCAGGCCCTCCGGGACCGTCGGGGCGGCGGCCGCGGACGCCGGGAACAGCACGCGAGGTCGCCCTGCTCCCGCGCCGACGGGACCCGCAGCCGGCATCTCCCGGACCAGGGCCGCCCCGGAGCCACCGGCGATCATGCTCGCCGTGACACCGGCCTGCGCGAGGGAGGCGGCGGTGCCGTCACCGACGGCGATGACCTGTGTGGACGGGGAGATCGTGAGGGCGGCGTTTCCCGGGACGAGCGCCAGCAGAGCCTCGACGGCGGTGCGCGAGGTCACCACCAGGTGCGAGTACCCGCCGGCGGCGAGCTCGGCGCGGGCCGTGCGCATCGCCGCGTCGCTCACGTGCTCGATGCGCAGCAGCGGGTGATGGTGGACGGTCAGCCCCTGCGCCGCCAGCGCGGCCACCAGGGCACCGCCGCGGGAGGCGAGCCGGGTGACCAGGACCGGGAGCGCAGGGGCGGGGGAGCTCACGAGCCCTTCGCCTCGGCGAGGATGTCGCCCGCACCCCGGTCCAGGAGGTCCGCGGCCAGATCGCGGCCGAGCCCCGCCGCGGCCTCCCCATCGGTCGCGGCGGCGGCGGAGGCCGCCGAGCCCTCGACCACGTGGGTGCCGTCGGGCCGGATCGCGAGTGCCCGCAGGTGCAGCCGACCCTCGGCGAGCTCGGCGAAGGCCGCCACGGGGGCGGAGCAGCCGGCCTCGAGGGCGCGCAGCAGCGCCCGCTCGGCGGTGATCGCGACCCGGGTGGCCGGATCCTCGACCGTCTCCAGCGCCGCCGCCAGCCACGGCGTGGCCTCGAGCTGCGCGGTGGTCGCCTCGACCGCGAGGGCGCCCTGGGCGGGAGCCGGCAGCATCACCTCGATCGGCAGCAGCTCGCTGATCACCTCGCCGCGGTCCACGCGCAGCAGTCCCGAGGCGGCGAGCACCACCGCGTCCAGGTCCGCCTCCGCGCCCAGCGCACGGGCGAGACGGGTCTCGACGTTGCCGCGGATCGCCACGACGTCGAGGTCCGGGCGGGCTCGCAGCAGCTGGGCGGCGCGGCGCGGCGAGCCGGTGCCGACCTTCGCCCCGGGCGGCAGCTGGGCGAGGGTCATGCCGTCCCGGGCGCACAGCGCATCCCGCGGGTCCTCGCGGGCAGGGATGGCGGCCAGGCGGATGTCGGTCAGCGGGGCGGTGGGCAGGTCCTTGCAGGAGTGGACGACCACGTCGACCTCACCGTCCAGCAGCGCCTGCCGCACCGCGGTGACGAACACGCCGGTGCCACCGATCTGCGAGAGCAGGCTGGTGCGGTCCGCATCGCCCTGGGTGCGCACGTGCACCAGGTCGATCTCCCGCTCGGTGCCCGCCACCAGCGCCCGGCCCACCTGGCCGGACTGGGTCAGGGCCAGGTGGGAGGCGCGGGTGCCGAGCCGCAGCGGGGGCAGGGCATGCGGCGACGGGGCGCTCATGAGGACGCTCCGGACGTCGTCGCGCTCGCCGCCTCCCGCTCCCGGATCTCCGCAGCGATCTCCGCGAGGGTGTTGATGCTCCGCTCCACGGGGACGGCCTTCCCGGCGTTCACCTGGCAGCAGTTGTGGCCGCACACGTCGCCGACCGCTGCCAGCTCGGTCACGGCGATCCGCTCGCGGTTCGGATCCAGGTGCTCCTCGACGATGTCCGCCAGCGCCGCGACGAACCGCGGATCGGTGCCGGAGGTCGCCACGCGGCGGAAGCCCAGGCCCTGCTCCTCGGCGGTCTCCTTCGCCTCGGTGTCCAGGTCCCAGATCACCTCCACGTGGTCGGTGACGAAGCCGATCGGCACCACGATCACCGCATCGGCCGCGTCCTCGGCCTTCAGCTGCTCGATGACGTCGTTGATGTCGGGCTCGAGCCACGGGGTGTGCGGGGAGCCGGAGCGGGACTGGTACACCAGCTGCCACGACGGGGCCGAGGGCAGCTCCTCGTCCAGCTGCGCGATCACGTACCGGCAGGCCGCGAGGTGCTGGGCGACGTACCAGCCGCCCTGCCCGTCGGCCCCGGCACCGGCCGGTCCGGAGGCGTCGGTCATCGCGTTCGGGATCGAATGGGTGGAGAACAGCACCCGGATCCGGTCGTGGTCGTGGCCTTCGCGCTCCAGGTCCGTGATCGCCGCGGCGATGCCGTCCACGACCGGGTCCAGGAAGCCGGGGTGGTTGAAGTAGGAGCGGGACTTCTCGATCGTCAGCTCACCGAGCAGCCCGGCCTCGTCCAGGCGGCGAGCGAAGTCCTCCCGGTACTGGCGGCATCCCGAGTAGGAGGAGTAGGCGCTGGTGATCAGGGCGAGCACGCGGCGGTGGCCGTCGGTGTGCATCGCGGAGACCGCCTCGGCGGTGTAGGGCGCCCAGTTGCGGTTGCCGAAGTAGACGGGCAGGTCGATGCCGCGCTCGGCGAGCTCCGCCTCGAGGGCGGTGATCAGGGCACGGTTCTGCTCGTTGATGGGGGAGCGGCCGCCGAGGGCGCGGTAGTGCCCGGCGACCTCCTCGAGCCGCTCATCGGGCACGCCGCGGCCGGCGGTGACGTTGCGCAGGAACGGGATCACGTCCTCCTGTCCCTCGGGGCTGCCGAAGGAGGCGAGCATGATCGCGTCGTAGGGAGCCGGATTCGCGGGGGCGG
>DXDT01000083.1 GCA_019115335.1 Candidatus Brachybacterium merdigallinarum | reverse complement strand
ATCGAGGCGACCGAGCACACCCTGGCCCGCGTCCGCGCCGGCGAGGACACGATCTCCGTGACCGGCAACGTGCTGCGTGACTATCTCACCGACCTGTTCCCGATCATGGAGCTCGGCACGAGCGCCAAGATGCTCTCCGTGGTCCCGCTGATGAACGGCGGCGGCCTCTTCGAGACCGGGGCCGGCGGCTCCGCCCCCAAGCACGTCCAGCAGCTGATCGAGGAGGACTACCTGCGCTGGGACTCCCTCGGCGAGTTCCTGGCGCTGGCCGAGTCGTTGCGTCACCTCGCCCGCACCGCGGACAACGCCCGCGCCGCCGTGCTGGCCGACGCCCTGGACCGGGCGACCGAGACGCTGCTGAACGAGGGCAAGTCCCCGCAGCGCAGGCTCGGCTCGATCGACAACCGCGGCAGCCACTTCTACCTGGCGATGTACTGGGCGCAGGAGCTCGCCGCGCAGAGCGAGGATCCGGAGCTGGCCACCGCCTTCGGCCCGATCGCGGAGCAGCTCGTGGGAGGCGAGGAGACCATCGCCGCCGAGCTGCTCGCCGTGCAGGGCAAGCCCGCGGACATCGGCGGCTACTACCGCCCCGACCCCGAGAAGGCCGCTGCCGTGATGCGTCCGTCGGCGACCTTCAACCGGATCCTGGACGAGATCTCCCAGGCTCTGTGACGCGGAGGTGATGGTTCCGGGGCCGTCGCAGTGCGCTGCGGCGGCCCCGGCATCGCTCCCGTGATGCAGCTGCTGTTCACTGCAGCGGGGTCACCTCTCCGGCGCCGCTGTCCCGGAGCCACTGCCTGGGGCGGTGCACCACAGGGGTCAGCGTGAGGAGGCACGGCACGAGATGAGCGATGACGGGAAGCGGCCCGGCGCCCACGGCCTGATGATGATCGGAATCGTCGGCGGGATGCTCGGGCTGTGGCTGCTGGTCTCCGCGGTGCAGGGGATGCTCGCCGATCCCGGGCGGCTCTCCTGCTACACGCCTCCCTGCCCCCCGCAGCCGGAGACGCCGTGGTTCGAGCTCCTGCTGCGCCTGCTGGCCGCTGTCGCCGCGCTCAGCGCGGGCATCGCCCTGGCGCTGACCGCTCGCCGCGATCCGCGGGGCACCACCGGCATCACGGCAGGGAGCACGCTGCTCGCCCTCCTCCTCGCCGTGGTCGGCACCGTCCCGCTCCTGGCCTCGATCCCGCCGAGCTGGAGCGCGGGGAGCCCTCAGCCCGGCCCCCTCCCCCGCGTGATCAGTGCGGCGGACGGAGGGGCGTTCCTCGCTCTCGCCGTCGCGGGCGGCATCGTGCTCCTGCTCGCCGCGGCGCAGTTCGTCACCCTCCTGCTGCCCTCCCTCGCGCGGGGGCTCGCCACGAGCGTCGAGAACCCGCAGCGCAGTGATGCGCAGCCCCCGGATGCGGAGGAGCCGCGGTGACCGTCATCCCCTCCCCCGTCGACGGCACGACGCTGCGCTACGACGTCTCCGGCGAGGGACCGCCCCTGGCGCTGCTGCACGGCTCGGTGCTCTCCCGAGCGATCTGGCGCGGCCTCGGCTATCTCGAGCCCCTGGCAGCGCAGCACAGGGTGATCCGCGTGGACATCCGC
This sequence comes from Candidatus Brachybacterium merdigallinarum, assembly GCA_019115335.1. Taxonomy (GTDB): domain Bacteria; phylum Actinomycetota; class Actinomycetes; order Actinomycetales; family Dermabacteraceae; genus Brachybacterium; species Brachybacterium merdigallinarum. Next base: position 6,230 of record DXDT01000083.1, on the reverse strand, counting down.
GGGCACGGCGGCTCGGGTGCCCCGCACGACCCGGCGGCCTACACCCCGGAGGTGCTGCTGGCGGACCTGCTCGCCGTGCTGGATGCCGAGGGCGCCTCCCGCGCCGCACTCATGGGCTACTCCCTCGGCGCCCGGATCGCGCTGACCGCGGCGGTGGAGGAGCCGGCGCGGGTGACCCGCCTGGTGTGCCTGGGCGGATCCGCCGCACGGCAGCGGGGACAGGTCGAGTCGGTGTTCTTCCCCGGCGTGATCGATGCGCTCCGGGAGAAGGGCATGGAGGCCTTCTGCGCCGCGCAGGGCCTCGGACCGGAGGTCACCTCGCGCCGCGCCCGCTCCACCCGGGCCGCGTTCCTGGCCGCTGATCATCACGCGATGGCGGCGCTGCTGGCAGCGACCGACGCCACCGAGGCGGTGCCGGACGCGGATCTCGAGGCATGCACGGTGCCGGCGCTGTGGATGGCCGGCACGGAGGATCACCCCCGCGTCGAGGACTCCCGCCGCGCCGCCTCCCTGATGCCGGACGCGGACTTCGTGCCCCTGCCCGGCCGGGACCACGGCGGCACCCTGTTCCCGCCCGAGGAGATCCTCGAGCAGGTGCTCCCGTTCCTGCGCTGATCCTGCTCAGAGGACCTGGCGCACCAGGGCGAAGACGGCGACGGCCACGATGATGCCGCGCAGCAGCCACTCCGGCATCCGCTTGGCCAGGTGAACCCCGAAGTAGCCGCCCACCAGGGCGCCGACTGCGATGGCGAGCGTCGCGATCCACACCACCTCCGCGCCCCAGAGGAAGAAGGCCAGCAGATAGACGAGGCTCGCGGCGAGGTTGACCACGCAGGAGGCGAGGTTCTTAACGGCATTGACGTCGCCCATGGAGCGACCGGTGCCGATGCCCAGCACCCCGAGGTAGAGGATGCCCTGGGCCGCGGTGAAGTAGCCGCCGTACAGGGAGGCCGCCCCCATCGCCCCGATCAGGCCCGGGGAGCGATAGGAGCTGCCTCCGCCTGTCGGGACGGCGGAGCTCACAGGGTACTCGGAGGTCTCGGAGGTCTCGGAGGTCTCGGAGGGCGCGGAGGTCTCCGCGGAGTGTGGCTGGCGTCGTTCCTGCCGGGCGCGGATCGCGCGGGTGAAGGGCTTCTGGAACACCACCATCGTCAGTGCCACGACGATCAGGACGGGCACGAGGACGTCCAGCGCGCTCGAGGGGGAGATCAGCAGCAGGCCCGCGCCGGCGGTGGCGCAGATCGCGACGACGAGGGTCAGCGGTCCCAGCTGCTTCCACTCCGCGGCGATCTCGCGGCGATACCCGACCACCGAGCCGAAGGTCGAGAACAGGATCCCGAGGGTGTTGGTCCGCACCGCGGTGCCCGGCGGGATGCCCAGGGCCAGCAGCACCGGCAGGGTCAGCAGGGACCCTGATCCGACGGCGGCGTTGATGGCGCCGGCCAGAGTGCCCATCGCGAGCAGGATGACCAGGGAGAGGGGTTCCACGACCGCACACCATACTGCGATCAGGGCAGGTGCGTCGGATCAGCCACGAACGCAGAGCTGCGGGCCTGTCGGTGGGCCAGGCCGCGCTGGAGAGCGCCGTCGGCTCCCGAGCGCGGAGCACCGGATCCGGTGCGCTCTCAGCCGATCAGCTTGCAGAGGTACTCGCGCAGCACCCGCGCGTGGTTGTGCTCGGCGTCCTTCGCGGCGTAGAGGAGCACGATCGTCCTCGCCTGCGCCTCCGCGGCGTCGGCGAGCAGCTGCCGTGGGGCCTCGGAGTCCTTCAGCTCGGCCAGGTAGTGCTTCCGGAACTCGCCGTACTCGAGGTCGCCCTGATGGAAGGCCGTGCGCAGGTCGGAGCTCGGGGCGACGTCCTTGTCCCAGGCGTCGTGCGCGAGGCGCTCCTTGGCGATGCCGCGCGGCCAGAGCCGGTCCACCAGCACCCGGCGCTCGGCCGGGCCGGAGCCGTCGTCGTCCAACAGCTCGCGGACCCGGCCCAGCTCGACTGCGGGGCGCTCGACCGAAGGCTGTTCAGCAGCCTTCTTCCCTGCCGTCATCAGGCCAGGGCCGCCTGCGCGGCCTCGTAGTCGGGCTCCTCGGTGACCTCGGCGACCTGCTCGGTGTAGGTGACCGTGCCGTTCTCGTCGGTGACCACCACGGAGCGGGAGAGCAGGCCCGCCAGCGGGCCGTCGTTCATCGTCACGCCGTAGTCCTCGCCGAAGCTGGAGCGGAAGGCGGAGGCGACCACGACGTTCTCGATGCCCTCCGCGCCGCAGAAGCGGGCCTGGGCGAAGGGGAGGTCCTTGGAGACGCACACGACGACGGTGTTCTCCAGGCCGGCGGCGATCTCGTTGAATCGGCGCACGCTCATCGCGCAGGTGCCGGTGTCCAGCGACGGGAAGATGTTCAGCACGATGCGCTTGCCGGCGAGGTCCGCGCTGGTGACCGGGGAGAGATCCTGGCCGACGAGGTCGAAGGCCGGCAGGTCGGCGCCCTGGGCGGGCAGCTCTCCGACGGTGGTGACGGGCGAGTTCTTGAAGGTGATTTCAGCCATGACCCCATCGTGGTGCTCTTCGAGACGCAGCACAAGCCGCTCTCATCCCGAGCCGGCGGCGCCGCCCCTCGTGCCGGCCACCACATCGTTCCGGTCAGCCGCTCACTGCATGGTGCCGCGCAGCCGCTGGATCTCCTCGGCCACGTCGAAGTCCGCGTCCGGCCACTGCGGGTCGATGCGCGTCAGGGCGTCCATCAGCAGCTGCTGGACCGCGATCCGGGCATACCACTTGCGGTCAGCGGGCACGACGGTCCACGGGGCGTGCTCGGTCGAGGTCGCTGCGAGCGCACGATCGTAGGCCTCCATGTAGGCGGGCCAGTGGGCGCGCTCGTCGACGTCCCCCGGGTTGTACTTCCAGTGCTTGTCCGCCCGTTCGAGCCGCTCCAGCAGTCGCTCGCCCTGCTCCTGGGCGGAGATGTGCAGCATGACCTTCACGACCACGGTGCCGGACTCGGTCAGCTCCCGCTCGAAGTCGTTGATCGCGCGGTACCGACCCTGGATCTCCTCCTCATCCGCCCAGCCGTGGACGCGGTGGATCAGCACGTCCTCGTAGTGGGAGCGGTCGAAGACCCCGATCATCCCCGGCTGTGGGGCGTGCGGGCGGATGCGCCACAGGAAGTCGTGCTGCTTCTCCTCGTCGGTGGGGGCCTTGAAGGCGGTGATCTCGACACCCTGCGGGTCCACGCTGCCCACCACGTGGCGCATCACGCCGCCCTTGCCGGAGGTGTCCATGCCCTGCACCACCAGCAGCACGCTGCGACCTGCGCCGTTGCCCGACCTGGAGCTCGCGTACAGCCGCTCCTGCAGGTCATCGACAGGTTCGTCGAGCTCCTCGAGGCGGCGGCGTCCGTCCTTCTTCCCCCCGTCGAAGCCGGGGGTGGCGCGGGGGTCGAGCGCGGTCACCGAGCCCGTCCAGCCCGGAAGGATCGGGAACCCGCGGGGATGCTCCCCGTCCTCGGAGTGGGCGTCGTTCTCGGAGTGCGTGTCCTCGTGCTCAGCCATGCCTCAGGGTATATGCGCCGTGCCACCCACGGGCGGTCGACGGAAGCGGCCGGGCGCCCATTCTGCCCGGCTCCAGCCCCTCCGCGGAGCAGACGGGTCAGGTTCTCGACCACTTCTGCCCGAGAAGTGGTGGAGGACCTGACCCGATCAGTGCATCGGCAGCGCGGGGCGCGGGGCGCGGTGACTGGCTGCGTCTGATGCCGCGGTGAGCAGCTGCGGCGGTGCATCGGCGCCGTGGGGTCAGTCGTCGATCCGGGTCTCCCCGGTCTCCACGTCGATCTCGACCTCGACGTCGTCCCCGCCCTCGGCGCGGTCGATCTCGATCTGGTAGCGGATCCGGCCGTCGTCGGAGTCGAGCTCCCAGCCGCTGACGCGCCCGGGGGCCTCCCCCACCGCGATCTGGATCGCCTCGGAGTACGGCATCGGGGAGGTCACGTCGACCACGGGATCCTGGTCGTCGTCATCGTCCTGGTCGTGCTCGGTGACCTCACCGGTGGTGGCGTCCACGTCGATGTCGTGCTGGCGACCGTCCAGGATGATCTCGAGCTCCCACTCCCAGACGTCGTCGTCGTGATCGATCTCGATGTGGGTGAGGTCTCCTCCGCCGGTGGCCTCCTTCGCGATCTCGATCGCTTCCTCGGCGGGGACGGGCAGCTCCTGCGCGGCGAGGTCGGCGTCCCGCGGGAGCGCCTCGCCGCCGGCAGCGCTGCTCTGGCCGGATGCGTCGTCGGAGCCGCCGCTGTCGGAGGTGGCGTCGTCGGAGCCGCCACCGTCAGAGGCACCGGTGTCCGTGCTGTCCTCGGAGCCTCCGGTATCGGAGGCGCCCGACTCCTGGGCCTGCTCGGTCTGCTGGGTCTGGTCGCTGGAGTCGTCGCCGTCCTCCGCGGTGCCGCCGGCGCCGCAGCCAGCGGCGAGGGCGATGACGGCGACGCCCAGGGCGGCGGAGCGGACGGCGGCACGGGAGCGGGTGACGGTGCGGGCGGTGCGGCGGGCGACGTGGTTCATGACTGCCTTCCTCGTGGTCTGCCGGGGAATCCGGCGGAGCTGATGAGTCCAGGTTAGGGGCCGGTCCCGCTCCGCGCGGCTCTCTGAGAACTCTCTCATCGGGGCCTCATCGAAGCCGCCCGGGACCTGTTGCCTTCCATCGTTCCGACTTCCCGGCTAGCGTGATCCGCATCCCATCGGAGGGATCCCTGATGTCCGCGAGCAACAGGCAGGTGCGCACCATGTCCGCAGTCCCCGAATGGCCCAGCTCCCCCTCCCACGCCCTCACCGACGAGGAGCTCCCGCTCCTGGACGCCTGGTGGCGGGCCGCGAACTACCTCTCGGTCGGGCAGATCTACCTCAAGGACAACCCGCTGCTGCGCAAGCCGCTGCAGCGCGAGCACGTCAAGCCCCGCCTGCTGGGGCACTGGGGCACCACCCCCGGGCTCACCTTCCTGTACGCCCACGCCAATCGGGCGATCGCCCAGCGCGGCCTCAATGCCATGTACGTGACCGGGCCGGGCCACGGCGGCCCGGGCCTGGTCGCCGCCGCCTACCTCGAGGCCACCTATTCCGAGGTGTATCCCGCTGTCAGCCGCGACGAAGAGGGCTTGAAGCGCCTGTTCACCCAGTTCTCCTTCCCTGGTGGCGTCCCCTCGCACGTCGCCCCGGAGACTCCGGGCTCGATCCACGAGGGCGGCGAGCTGGGCTACTCCCTCTCCCACGCCTACGGGGCGATGTTCGACAACCCCGATCAGATCGCCTTCACGGTGGTCGGCGACGGCGAGGCGGAGACCGGCCCGCTGGCCACCTCCTGGCACTCCAACAAGTTCGTCAATCCGCAGACGGACGGTGTGGTGCTGCCGATCCTGCACCTGAACGGGTACAAGATCGCGAACCCTTCGGTGCTGGCCCGGATCGGTGAGGAGGAGCTCGGCGCCCTGATGCGCGGGTACGGCCACGAGCCGCTGTTCTTCTCCGGCGGTTTCGACGGCGAGGACCATTTCGAGGTGCATCGCCGCTTCGCGGCCGTGATGGACGAGGCCCTCGACACGATCGCCGCGATCAAGCAGCAGGCCCGTGAGGACGCCGAGGCAGGGCGCGAGACCGAGCGGCCGCAATGGCCGATGATCATCTTCCGCACGCCGAAGGGCTGGACCGGGCCCCGGGAGATCGATGGTCAGCGCACCGAGGGGTCCTGGCGCTCGCACCAGGTGCCGCTCGCCAGCGCCCGCGACACCGACGAGCACCTGGCCGACCTCGATGCCTGGCTTCGCTCCTACCGACCCGAGGAGCTGTTCGACGGGGACGGCCGCCTGCGCGAGGAGATCGCCCTGACCTCGCCGCAGCACGAGAAGCGGATGTCCGCCAACCCGATCACCAACGGCGGCGAGGTGCTCAAGGCGCTTCGCCTGCCGGACTTCCGCGACTACGGCGTCGAGGTCCCCCACCCGGGCGGTTCGACGGCGGAGGCGACCCGAGTGCTGGGCACCTGGCTGCGGGACGTGGTGCGGGACAACCCCGACAACTTCCGGATCTTCGGGCCGGACGAGACCGCGTCGAACCGTCTGCAGGCGGTGTACGAGGTCACCGACAAGCAGTGGAACGCGGACTTCGAGGAGCACGACCGCTCCGAGCACTTGGCTCGTGCGGGCCGGGTGATGGAGATGCTCTCCGAGCACCAGTGCCAGGGCTGGCTCGAGGG
>DXDT01000009.1 GCA_019115335.1 Candidatus Brachybacterium merdigallinarum | reverse complement strand
TCCCCTGCGCGTCGGACAGTCGTCGGTCGTCGGTCATCACGATCCCCCTCGTACACCCTGCCCGCGCCCCCTCGACGCGCAGCTCCTGCGACCGGACCGGACGCGCGGCGTTCGCGCGCGGACCGACCCGGGCCCTGCTCAGTACCCGCTGCCGGTGCCGCCCTCGAGGATGGCCTTGGAGGAGGACAGGCCCAGCCGGCTCGCGCCTGCGGCGACCATCGCCTCCGCGGCCTCACGAGTGCGGATCCCGCCCGAGGCCTTGACCCCGAGTCGGTCGCCGACGGTCTCGCGCATCAGGCACACGGCGCGCTCGCTCGCGCCCCCGGCGGGGTGGAACCCGGTGGAGGTCTTCACGAAGTCCGCACCGGAGCGCTCGGCCGCCTCGCACACGGCGACGATCTGCTCATCGGTCAGGGCCGCGGACTCGATGATGACCTTCAGCACCACCGGCGCCTTCGCGACGTCACGGACCGCACGGATCTCGTGTTCGACCTGCTCGTACTCACCGGCGCGGGCGAGACCCACATTGATGACCATGTCGATCTCGTCGGCGCCCCGGGCCACAGACTCCCGGGCCTCGAAGGCCTTCACCTCGGCGCTGTGCTGACCGGAGGGGAAGCCGCACACGGTGGCGACCTTCACGTCCGTCTCGACAGGGAGCATCGAGGGCGAGACGCAGATCGAGTAGGTGCCCAGCTGCTCCGCCTCGCGCGCGAGGGCAGCGACGTCCTCGGCAGTGGCCTCGGGCTTGAGCAAGGTGTGGTCGATGAGTGCGGCCAGCTCGCCGCGTTCCAGGGTGGTCATGCCCCGATCCTTCCATGCAGGCGCCGCGCTGACGAGTCCGCAGTCGGACCGATCTAGCGATGCGGCAAGCCCCGACGTCGAAGGGCGGGCTCCCGAGGCTGCCGCCTCCGAGCCGTAGGACCAGCGCCCGACCGACCTGCCCAACCACTGCTTCGTGGCACAAGTTTTGCCAGGATTGCCTGATTCGGCGATGTGACCAGCGGCAAAACGCGCACTTCTGGCAACGTTCTGGCAAACTTGTTGCGTCGACCTGTTGTGACACGCAACACTGGCCGACGTCGGCGAGGAACACCGGATGCGTCGAAGCATCCCCCAGCCATCACGCCGCGACAGAGACTTTCACGCTATGCAAGGGAGCATCATGGAACTCGGAATCGGACGCCGTGCATTCATCGCCTCGACCGCCGTTGCCGCCGCCGGAGTCGGCCTGAGCGCCTGCTCGTCAGGGGGAGGCGGGGTCGAGGGATCAGCGACCTCCGGCCCCATCAACATCATCGGGTACGCCGGGATCTGGGAGGAGCAGTACCGCGCTGCGGTCATCGAGCCGTTCCTCGCGGAGTATCCCGACATCACCGTCAACTATGCCTCCAAGAGGTCCTCTGCGGAGATGCTGAGCGCTGTCCAGTCCGAGGGCGGCAACCGCACCACCGACATCACGATCATGGACATCGCCGTCTCCAACGGCGGGAACAGCCAGGGCATCTTCAGCACCCTCTCCGAGGAGGACGTCCCCAATATCGCCAACGTCAATCCCGACCTGGTGAATGCCGATGGCTTCGGCCCGGTCGTCATGCTCGATGCCGTATCGCTCCTCTACGCCAGCGCCGAGTTCTCCACCCCGCCCGAGAGCTGGGAGGTGCTCTGGGATGAGCAGTACCGAGGCAAGGTGAACGTGGTCGCGCCTCCCTCAGGGATCGGCATCAACCTCACGGCCATCACAGCAGACATGATCGGCGAGGACTTCACCACGTCCATCGACCAGACCGTGACCAAGCTCCAGGAGCTCGCCCCGAACGTTCAGTCCTGGGCGCCCAATCCGGACGAGTACCAGAGCGTCGTCACAGGTCAGACCGTCCTGGGCGTCGGCCAGAATGCGCGTGCGCAGTACTACGTCGACGATTCCGACGGAGCTCTCGGCGCCACCGTTCCCCAGGAGGGCACGGTGTACCAGATCAACACGATCAACCTGACCGCAGATGCTCCGAACCCGGAGGCGGCCAAGACGTTCATCAACTACGCGCTCTCCCCCGAAGCCCAGACGGCTTTCGCCGAAGCCATGTACTACGCACCGAGCATCGACAATGCGGAGCTCCCGGAGGAGGTCGCCGCGCGCCTCGTCGAGTACGGGGACGACGGCATCATCCCGCTCGATCAGGAATGGCTCGCCGCGACCCGGGACGAATGGACCGAACGCTGGAACCGAGAAATCGTGAACAACTAGTACCACCCCGACACGACCTCGTGGAGATTCTTGTGAACACCCCCCGAACGAAACTGTCCCTCGCCGGGCTCACGAAGAGCTACGGCAGCAACCTCCCCCCGGCTGTCGACAACCTCGACATGGAGGTGGAGGACGGACACCTCGTCGCCCTGCTCGGCCCCTCCGGCTGCGGGAAGACGACCACCCTGCGAATGGTCGCAGGGCTGCTCGACCCGACATCCGGACGGATCATGGTGGAAGGCCAGAACATCACCAACACCCCGGTGCACAAGCGCCAGATGGGGATGGTCTTCCAGTCCTACGCGCTCTTCCCGCACATGAATGTCCAGGAGAACGTGGCTTTCGGGTTGCAGATGCGCAAGCGTCCCAAGCAGGAGCAGCAGGAACGCGTGATGAAGGCGCTGGAGATGGTCCAGCTCGATCACCTGGCGAAGCGCAGCACCAAGGCGCTGTCCGGAGGCCAGCAGCAGCGGATCGCCCTCGCGCGTGCGCTCGTCGTGGAGCCGACCGTCCTGCTGCTCGACGAGCCGCTGTCGAACCTGGACGCCAAGCTCCGCGAGACCATGCGGACGGAGATCCGGCAGATCCAGCAGCGCACCCGTGCCACGACGCTCTTCGTGACGCACGACCAGGACGAGGCTCTCGACATGGCCGACCGGATCGCGCTGATGAACGGTGGCCTGATCGAGCAGTTCGGATCTCCGCACGAGATCTACGAGCGCCCCCGCACTCGTTTCGTCGCCAACTTCATCGGACGAGCGAACCTGTTCGAGGCCGCGATCGGCTCCGAGTCATCGACCGGTCCGGACGGCCTCGCCCGCTACGAGATCTCCGTCGGAGACCATGGGAGCTTCCACGCTGTCGGAGAGCCCGGGATGGCCGGATCGGTGCGGAACGTCCTGGTCCGTCCCCACCGGCTGCGGGTCGGCTCCGCCGGCACGGGCGCCGAGGGGCTCCGGGGTCGCATCGAATCGAACAGCTATACGGGGGACTCCGTCAGCTATCACGTTCGTGTGGGCTCCGAGCTGTTCACCGCGGAACGGCTCACGGACGGTGACACCCTGCTGAGCGTGGGGGACCACGCCACCATCTCCTGGCGCGCGGAGGATGCCCTCGTCCTGCCGGAGGAGCTCCAGTGACCGCCGTGAAGAGCGATGATGCTCCCCGACTGGCACCGTCGCAGCCCGCCGGCCCCGGCACCCATGAGAAGCGCACGGCTCGGCGGGGGAAGCTCGCCGCCGGTGGGCTCCTCACGCCGGCGCTGCTGGGCCTCCTCCTCGGCTTCGTCCTGCCGGTGCTGTGGATGATCCGCATGGCCTTCAACGAAGGGGCCGGCAGCGGAGTCGTGATCGAGACCTTCACCCTGCAGACGATCCTGGACCCCCTGACGGACTCCTACTACTGGGGAATCATCTGGAACACCTTCTCGATGGGGTTCACGAGCGCTCTGCTGTGCATCATCGTGTCCTACCCCCTCGCGCTCTTCCTCACGCGAACGGTCAGTCGCTGGAAGGGCATCCTCATCGCGATCGCCCTGGCCCCGCTGCTGTCCAGCGATGTCGTGCGGACCTACGGCTGGATGGTCATCCTGTCCCCGGACGGCATCCTGAACTCCGCCCTGCTCAGCATCGGGATCATCTCCACTCCCCTGCAGCTCGCGAACAGCATGCCGGGGGTGATCATCGGGTTGGTGCAGATCTTCATGCCGTACGCGATCCTCGCCATGATCTCCGGCTTCGGTCGGTTGAACACCCAGTTGGAGGAAGCCGCGTCATCGCTGGGCGCCAACCGGATGACGACGTTCCTGCGGATCACCTTCCCGCTGAGCCTGCCGGGAATCTTCACGGCGTTCCTGTTGATCTTCGTGCTGTCCATCAGCACGTTCGTCACGCCTCGTCTGCTCGGCGGCGGACGAGTCCAGGTCCTCGCCACTGCCATCTACGACCAGACCACCGAACTGCTGAACTGGCCCTTCGCCGCCGCCCTGGCCGTGATCCTGCTGATGCTGTTCGGCACCGTGGTGGCCTTCTACCAGGCCCTCACGAAGAAGCTCGAGGGAGAGTGACCATGCAGCAGCCAGCACATGCCCCGTTCAGACCCCGGATGAGCGTCAGCAGGATGTTCTTCCTGCTCACCGTCCTGCTCGCCTATCTCTTCCTCGCCGCGCCCCTGATCATCATCTTCCTGATGTCGTTCAACGCGAACCAGTACCTCTCGTGGCCACCCGAGAGCTTCACCCTGGACTGGTACCGGGCACTCCCCCAGCAGACTCAGTTCATCGACGGCCTCCAGACCACTCTGATCACTGCGAGCGCCTCGACCTTCTTCGTGCTGATCTGCGGCGTCCCGGCAGCCCTGGCCCTGAACAGGTACGAGTTCCGCGGCAAGGAGCTGCTGTCGACCTTCTTCATCTCCCCGCTCCTCGTGCCCACCATCGTGCTCGCAGTGGGCCTGGTCCTCGTGCTGGGACCGTTGGGGCTCACCAACACGTACGCGAGCATCGTCATCGGCCACTTCGCGATCACGTTCCCCTACGTGATCAGGACGACCCTGATGTCCCTGCTGACCTCGGACACCTCGTGCGAAGAGGCTGCTCAGGTGCTCGGCGCGGACCGGTTCACCGTGTTCCGCCGGGTCACCCTCCCGATCATCGCGCCCGGCGTGATCGCAGGCGGCGTCATCGCCTTCATCGTGTCCTTCGACGAGGCGGTCATCTCCCTCTTCGTCGCAGAATCCGGACGACCCACACTGCCGGTCCACGTCCTGCGGTACGTCGAGCAGTCAGCCGATGCGGCTGTCGCCGCGCTGTCGGTCATCCTCATCCTGTTCTCGCTCGTGATCGTCGTCATCGTCGAGCGGCTCATGGGGCTGCGCAATGTACTGCGATAGGGCGCCTTCGGCTCCCTGCACCGCCGCAGGACCGGACGTCGACGTCGACGGATCTGATCCGGTTCTCTGAGAAAGGAATCATTCGTGGGAGCCAACGAGTCCTCCGCATCCCCGTCGCCCGACGCGCTGAGCCGCCGCACGGCGAGCCGGTTCGATGTCAGCGGTCGCCTCGCTCTGGTCACCGGTTCGACCCGTGGGCTCGGCCGGTCCTTCGCAGAAGTGCTGGCACGGGCTGGAGCCACAGTCATCGTCCACGGCCGGAATCCCACCACGGTGGAGGCGGTGCGGATCGAGATCGAGTCGAGCACCGGGCATCGAGCACATGGGCTCAGCTGCGACGTGACCGACCAGGCGGCGGTGGGAAGCTCCCTGGGAAGCCTGATGGAAGAGGTCGGTGTTCCCGACATCCTGGTCAACAATGCCGGCCTCCAGTGCCGCGCCCCGCTGCAGGATTTCGAGCCGTCCGACTGGGACGCCATCGTGGATGCGAATCTCAACAGCGTCTTCTACGTCTCGAGACAGCTCCTGCCGGGAATGATCCGTCGAGGCTCGGGAAAGATCATCAACATCGGATCGGTCCAATCCCTCCTGGCTCGCGAGACGATCGCCCCGTACTCGGCGACGAAGGGCGCAGTCGCCCAGCTGACCAAGGGGATGGCTGCCGATCTGGCTCGGCACGACATTCAGGTGAACACGATCTCTCCCGGGTACTTCGCCACCGATATGAACCGGCCGCTGGTCGACGACGAGACATTCAGCACGTGGCTGTCCAGGAGAACCCCTGCACAGCGCTGGGGAGATCCCGATGAGCTCTCCGGCGCCCTCCTCTTCTTCTGCTCGGACGCTTCCAGTTTCATCTCGGGCCAGAACCTCTTCGTGGACGGCGGAATGACGGCGGTGGTCTGAGATGCCGTTGACTCGAGCGCTGTTCATCGACGCCGCCGAGCGGGCATCGGTCCGTCATGTGGAGATCTCCGAGCCGGATGCCGACCATGTCCTCCTGCGCGTCCATCATGTGGGCATCTGCGGATCAGATCTTCACTACTACTTCGACGGCGCGAACGGCGCGTTCACCCTTCGGGAGCCGCTGATCCCCGGCCATGAGATGTCCGGCACGGTAGAGATCGATCCATCCGGCGAATACGCATCGGGCACTCCGGTGACCGTGCACCCGGCACGGTTCGGAACAGAAGATCCGCGCTTCCGCGACTCACCCCAGCTGTGGCCCCAGGGAACCTACCTCGGGAGCGCCTCGACCTGGCCGCACAGCCAGGGGGCGCTCTCCGAGCATCTCCTCGTGCACCGCACCATGATCAGGCCGCTCCCCGACGCCCTCCCCCTGCGACGAGCGGCCCTTGCCGAGCCGCTGGCGGTTGCGCTGCATGCTGTCGCACAAGCACAAGCACACAGCGCAGGAGCGAGGATCGAGGGCTCGCGGATCCTGGTCACCGGATCGGGCCCTGTCGGGCTGCTCGCCATCGCTGCGGCCGCGGCAGCCGGAGCAGCGGAGATCACCGCGACGGATGTCCTCCCGGGACCGCTCACGCGCGCCCGTGAGCAGGGGGCGGAGCACACCCTCGACGTCCGCCGCGACGAGCTCCCGGAGTCCCACTACGACGTCGTCCTCGAGTGCTCCGGCGCGATCGCGTCCGTCGGCTCGGCCCTGAGGTCTGCTCGTCCCGCGGGCACGGTCGTCCAGGTCGGGATGGTTCCCGCCGCACCACGGCCGGTCGACCTCTCCCCGCTCATCTCGAAGGAAGTGCGGCTCATCGGCGCCTTCCGGTTCTCCCAGGAGATCGACGCGGCCATCGATCTGTTGGCGGCGCGGCCGGAGATCGAATCGGTGATCACCCACGAGCTGCCGCCTGAGGATCCTCGTGCGCTCTTCGCCGCTGCTCGAGACGCAGAGAGCTCCGGGAAAGTGATCACAGCCCCCTGGACGCCTTCCGACGAGACAAGGAGGCAGTAACGTGAGCTGAGGCACACACCATCCCCCGAGCTCTGACCACTCCGACCCACAGAGGACACCCCGTGGCTCTACCAGTACGACGCGTTCGCCGGCGTGTCACGCTGACCGAGATCGCCCACGCATGCGACGTGGCTCCCTCGACCGTCTCTCGTGCGCTCGCGAACCCCAACCGGGTGAGTCCCGCGATGTACGAGCGCATCGCTCGGAAGGCGCGTGAGATGGGATATGAATCCGCAGTGCTGCCCGGCACTGCAGAACGAATGTCGGCGGGGACGATCGCGCTGGTGCTGCCCAACCTCTCGAACCCGTTCAATCTCGATCTCATTCGAGGATGCCAGGCACAGGCTCAAGCAGCAGGTTTCATGTTTGTCCTCCTGAGCACCGATGAATCCGTTCACGTCGAGTCCACCTGGCTCCTGGAGCTCTCGCAGACCGTCGACGGGATCGTCCTGGCCTCTGCTCGAGGCGATGACGAGCAGCTGCGAGAGATCGCTGACAACATCCCCATCGTGACGATCAACCGCGAGGTCCCCTCCCTGTCCGGCATCGTGATCGACACACCGGCCGGCTGTGCCCAGGGGCTCGAGTACCTGAGCTCTCTCGGACACACCTCCATCGCGTACGTGCGCGGCCCGGAAGGATCCTGGACCGACCAGGAGAGACTGACCGCACTGACCGAGACGGCCGAACGGCTCGGAGTCACACTCACGCCGGTGGGCCGTTTCCTGCCGACGATGGCATCCGGTGCAGCCGCAGCTGACGTGGTCGAGCTCAGCGGCGCCACTGCCGCCATCTTCTTCAACGACACCCTCGCCATCGGTGCGCTCACCCGGTTCAAGAGCCGAGGCATCTCGGTCCCGGGTCAGATGAGTGTGATCGGCTGCGATGACATCTTCGGGGCATCGTTCTCGGAGCCTCCGCTGACCACCGTCACGGCGTTCGGCGAGGAAGCCGGTCGCGCCGCCACGGACCTCCTCATCAGCCGTTTCGGCCAGCGCAGGAAGAGCCCTCGCGTGGATCGGATCGCCACCCATCTCACCGTCCGAGAATCCGCGGGGCGCGATCTGCGATCCCTCGTCGAACCCTCGGGATGATCCCCGCGGACTGCCCGTGAGCCCTGGCAGGATCCCGCCGCGCCCCCCGCTTGGCACATTCTGTGCCATCAGCCTGGTCCCGAAAACCCCTACGGCCTGGATTATGGCAAGCGTTTGGCACAAACCTTGCTGAACCTGTGCAGCACTGGAATGCTCGCACTCAGATGCACGACAGATCGCTTGAGCGAAGGAGCCAAGTTCGAATGACCCGTCACATTGATCTCGTCGCAGACCTCGGAGAAGGCTTCGGCAGCTGGAGCATGGGCGACGACTCGGCTCTCCTGGACGTGGTGAGCTCCGCGAACATCGCCTGCGGATTCCATGCCGGCGACCCACGGATCATGGACCGCACCGTCGCGGGATGCGTCTCCCGGGGGGTCAACATCGGAGCCCATCCGAGCTTCCCGGATCTGGTCGGATTCGGACGCCGGACGGTCGAGGCGAGCGCCGAGGAGGTGCGCACCGACGTCATCTATCAGCTCGGCGCCCTCCAGGCGTTCGCCCATGCTCATGGCGGACGCGTCGCGCATCTGGCTCCCCACGGACGGCTGGGCAACCTGGTCGCTGTCCGTGACGACTACGCTCGCGCCGTCGTCGACGCGATCTCACAGGTCGACCCGGACCTCATCGTGTTCGCGCAGGACGGAGAGCTCGCGTCACAGGCTGCCTCCGCTGGGCTCCCGGTGGCGATCGTCGGGATCGCTGATCGTGCGTACCGAAGCGACGGCGCCCTGGTGCCGCGAACGGAACCTGGTGCGGTGATCACCGACGGAGCGGAGATCGCTCGGCGCGCGATTCGGATCGTGGAAGACGGTGTGGTGGAGACCGTGGACGGCGGCACTATTCCGATCGTCGCGGACACGCTCCTTCTTCATGGTGATTCGACCGAAGCCGTCAACGTCTCGCAGACGGTTCGGGCACGGCTGGAGGACGCCGGCATCACCATCACTCCTCTCGACGCAGATCGCCTTCGCTCATGACCCGGCCAGCACTTCTGCAGACGCACCCGCACGCAGACCTGGTCCGCGTCGGCGAGAACGCCGTCCGCATCACCGGTCGGACCGGAGATGCGGAGAAGGACTGGAGGCTCGCCCATGCGGTCTCCGCCCAGCTGCATACTCGCGAGTCAGTCACCTACGTCAGTGCTGTTCCGACGTACGAGTCCGTCCTCATCGAGTTCGATGCCACCACGACCGATCTGGGCGAGGTCCTCGAAGACCTCGAGGACGTCCTCGATCATGTGCATCTCGACCTCCCGCTCCGCCCTCAGCCCCGGACCTTCCAGGTTCCGGTCCTGTATGGGGACGACGACCCCGAGAATCCTTACGGACCGCACATGTCCCGGGTCATGAAGATCACGGGGCTGGGCGCACAGGAGATCATCGCCCGTCACAGTGAGCCGACCTACACCATCAGGTGCCTCGGCGCGCCCGGCGGATCCCCGATGGTGTACGGACCGGATCTGGGAGTTCCGATACCTCGGCTCCGCAGCCCCCTCACCAGAGTCCCCCAGGGAGCCGTGTCCCTCGCCGGCCTGCAGGCGACCATCGCCCCGACGGTCGCGCCCGGAGGGTGGTCGGTCATCGGGAGGACTCCGCTGCAGCAGCTGGACCTGGATGACGAGCACCTGGTCCCTTACCAGCCAGGGGACTTCCTCTCGTTCCACCCCATCGACGCCGACGCCTTCCTCGAGCTCGAGGGTCGCAGGATGGAAGCGGAGGTGCTCCCGTGACCGGCACTCTCATCGTCGAAGCCGCCCCCATGGCGATCATCACGGACCTGGGCCGCACCCGGGGACCGCGGTTCGGGCTGCCTGCCAACGGTGCCCTGGACCAGTACTCCGCTCGTGTCGCCAACATCCTGGTGGGGAATGCCGAGCACGACCCACTCATCGAGGTGACGGCTTCCGATGCACGATTCACCGTCACCGCCGACGCTCTGGTCAGCGTGACCGGCGCAGACGCCGAGCTCCGGATCGGCGGAGAGCTGAAGCCGATGTGGGAGCCGGTGACGGTGCGAGCGGGACAGACGATCTCCGTCTCCGACATCACCGCTGGCCTGCGCTGCTACCTCGCCCTGCACGGCTCCTTCGAGGTCGAACGTCTGCTGGACAGCTGCGCTCCGGACCCGGCCATGGGGTTCAGCTCTGCTCTGATCGCGGGTGCGAGCGTCCCGCTGCGGCGTTCGGCCGGCGCCGCGGCGAACGATCACTGGGGCCATTCGCTGTTCAATCTTCGGGTCCTCCGCCCACACATCGGAGAAGTCGCTCAGGTCGACGTCATCGATGGACCCGACATCGCCGAGTTCAGCGGCACCGCCGACCGGCTCTTCCAGGACACGTTCACGGTCACCGACAAGAGCAATCACGTCGGCCTCAGGCTCTCCGGAGGCCCCCTTCCCGTGCGGACCTCACGCACGGAGAAGCTGTCCCGAGCAGTACCCATCGGCGCCCTCGAGGTCCCCCCTGGCGACGAGCTCCTCATCCTGCACAGAGGACGTGGGGTCACCGCCGGTTACCCGGTGCTGGGCGTGGTCACGTCGACATCTCTGGATGTCCTCGGACAGGCCCGCCCGGGCCAACGGATCTCGCTGCGAAGAATCGATGCCGAGCAGGCGATCAGCCATGCCCGAGCGTGGCGCGCAGAGCTCTCCGCGCTGCGGGAGCGGGTGGCGTTGGCGTTCTCCAGCCTGGGCCTCGCCGCCCACCTCCCCAGCGGCTCCGCTCACCGGGCCACCGCTGGTGCTGGTGCTGTCGCCTCTCGCGACCCCACCAGCCGGTGAGTCCGGCACATCCCGAGGTGCAGGCACACCTCACAGCACACGAGAAGAGGAACACCGCCAATGCCGTACGAAGACTATTCGACTGCTCTGGTCACCGGAGCATCGACCGGAATGGGTCGAGCCACCGTCCAGCAGCTCACCCGACGAGGACTCACGGTCCACGCGCTCTCCCGAGACAGCGAACGGTTGGCCGCGCTGGCGGAGGAGACGGGCGCCATCCCCCATGTCGTGGACCTCTCGGACACCGCAGCGGTCGAGGTCGAGGTGGGAGAGCTGGACATCGACATCCTCGTCAACAACGCCGGGGTCAGCCGTCAGGGCAATGTCCTCAGCTCCACCCGTGAGGACCTCGACGACATGGTCGATGTGAACGTGAGGGCAGTCCTGCAGCTGATCCGTATGTTCCTGCCCGGCATGGTGGAACGGGATCTGGGCCATATCGTCAACATCTCGAGCATCGCCGGGTTGTACAACTTCTACGGACACACCGCGTACCACGCGACGAAAGCTGCAGTGCACCAGATCTCGCGGCAGATCCGCAACGACACCGTCGGCAAGCGGATCCGCGTCACGGAGATCGCCCCCGGCCGGGTCGAGACGGAGATCTTCGGCCGGAACCTCGGCGGAACTCCCGAAGCCATGGAAGAAGCCTGGCAGACCTTCTACGAAGGGTACGAGTCCCTGACCACCGAGGACATCGTCTCCGCCATCGATTTCGCCATCGCCGCACCCCGCCACGCCAACATGGGCCTGATCGAGATCATGCCGACCTTCCAGGTTCCCGGCGGGCTCACTTTCAACAGGAGAGAAGCATGAACACTCACACCACGGCGCCCGAGACCACCCAGCGCCCGCACATCACCACGAAGATCACCCGGCCCTCCCCCGAAGCGCTCGAGCGACTGGGCCGCTACGGCTCCGCGACGATCCACGAGGCGCAGGGAAAGCTCGGGGCACTGGACTCCCGGATCAAGCCCATCGATCCCGCGATGCACTTCTCGGGATCAGCATTCACGGTCGTCTGCGCACCTCGCGACAACCTCATGCTCCAGGTCGCCATCCACTACGCACAGCCCGGCGACGTGCTGATCGTCTCCGCCGGGGAGATGGGACAGGCCGGAACGTTCGGCGACGTCCTGGGGAATGCCGCGAAGGCGAAGGGCATCGCCGCACTGGTCACGGACAGCGGTGTCAGGGATACCGTGCAGCTTAGAGCACTCGGACTCCCTGTCTTCTCCACCTCCATCAGCATCACGGGCACGGTCAAGGAGACGCTCGGCCCGATCAACCAGCCCTTGGTCATCGGTGGCCAGCTCGTCCGCCCCGGGGACGCCGTCGTCGGTGACGCCGACGGCGTCGTCATCGTCGAGCGGGAGGACGTGGAGCGCGTGACCGAGCTGTCGAGGCTTCGTGAGGACAACGAGCGCGATCTCATCAGACGGTATCGAGAGGGCGCCACCACCATCGAGCTGTGCGGACTGACCGACGTCCTGCCCCGCAAGGGACTGACCACCGACCTGGATGAGATGGACCCGACGCAGGGGCTGGGGTCTCGATGAGCGAGCCAGCACGCTTCGTCCCCTCCGCGCGTGTGCAGCGGATGAAGCCATCCCCCAGCACAGCCGCCGCCGCCCGCGTCAGGGAGCTCAAGGCCGAAGGTCGGACCATCTTCGACCTCACCGTCGGTGAACCGGACTTCGACACTCCGGACCACATCAAAGCCGCAGCATTCCGCGCGATCGAGAACGGTCAGACGAAATACACGTCGGTGAACGGGACACCTGAGCTGCGCGAGGCGATTCGAGGGCACCTCGAGCGATCGACCGGAATTCACTACTCGGATGCCGAGATCACCGTCGGCGGAGGCGGCAAGCAGGTCATCTTCCTGGCATTCATGGCGTCGTTGAACCCCGGCGACGAGGTGATCATCCCCGCTCCGTACTGGGTCTCCTATCCCGACATGGTGCGCGCCAACGATGGAGAACCCGTCGTGGTGGAGACGTCGGAGGATGACGGCTACAAGCTCACCCCGGAACTGCTCGAGGCAGCGATCACTGACAGGACTCGCTGGCTGGTGCTGAACACCCCGAGCAACCCGACCGGCCTCGTCTACAGCAGTGCCGAGTTCGCCGCGCTCGGAAAGGTCCTCGCCGACCATCCACAGGTGATGGTGCTGACCGATGAGATCTACGACGAGATCTACTACACCCCGGAGCCTCCTGCGAACTTCATCCGCACCGTCCCGGCGCTGCGCAGCCGGCATCTGCTGGTCAACGGGGTCTCCAAGAGCTACGCGATGACCGGCTGGCGTCTCGGCTACGCGGCAGGCGTGCCGGAACTGGTCTCCACGATCAATCTTCTGCAATCGCAGACGTCCTCCTGCCCCTCGTCGATCAGCCAGGCCGCTGCCGCCCAGGCCCTGGCCGGTGATCAGTCCTCCGTTCGGGAACGTGTCGCCGTCTATCGTGAGCGTCGGGACCGGGCCTTGGAGAAGCTGGCCGGGATCCCTGGGCTCACCCCGATCACGCCGGATGGGGCGTTCTACATCTACGTCCGCTGTGAGGGCCTGATCGGCAGGACAACTCCTGCCGGGAAGACCTTGGAGAACGACCAGGACGTGACCCTCTTCCTCCTCGAGTCCGCGAACGCGGCAGTGATCCAGGGATCGGCGTACGGCACCTCCCCGTTCTTCCGGATGTCCTTCGCCACGGACATCGCCACGATCGAGGCGGCGCTCGATTCCGTGCACACTGCCGTGGAAGATCTCTCATGACGCGCACCGGAGCCCCCCGGGATGGGGATCTGACCGTCGCGATCGCGGCCCCGCTGGCGGCAGAGCACGTGCAGCTGATCGAGGACGCGGAGCCCCGACTCAGGGTGCTCTACGAACCGGATCTGCTGCCGCCGATGAGATTTCCCGCGGACTTCTCGGGCGACCCCGCGTTCACGCGCGGGCCGGCTGAGCAGGAGAGGTTCAACGCCCTGGTGGATTCCGCGGAGGCCCTGTACGGGGTGCCGGATGTGGATCCGCATGCGCTGAAGCGCGTGGTCGGAGCGAATCCTCGCCTGCGATGGGTCCACACCATGGCGGCGGGAGGCGGTGGGCTGGTGAAGTCTGCCGGGCTCAGTGCGCAGGACCTCTCTCGCGTCACGTTCACGACCTCAGCCGGGGTGCATGGCGCCCCCTTGGCGGAATTCGCACTGTTCGGGCTCCTGGCCGGGGCCAAGCACCTCCCCCGCCTGCGCGATCTGCAGAGCCGCCGGGAATGGCCGGATCGCTGGCCGATGGGACAGCTGGCGGGGTCCACCGTCCTGATCCTCGGACTGGGAGGGATCGGTGCAGTGCTCGCCGAGTATCTGCAGGCCCTGGGAGTGAGGACGATCGGCAGCAACCGCAGCGGCCGCGCAGTCCCGGGCATCGACGAGCTGGTCCCGCTCGATGAGCTCGCGTCCGTGCTCCCGCGGGTCGACGCCATCGTGAGCACCCTGCCGGGTACCGCAGCCACAGATGGTCTCCTGGGGGCCGAGGTGTTCGCAGCGGTGCCCCCCGGGGTGACAGTGGTCAATGTGGGGCGCGGCACGGTCATCGATGAGTCAGCGCTGCTGAACGCGCTGGACTCGGGAGCTGTCGGCTTCGCGGCACTGGACGTCTTCGCCGTCGAGCCGCTGCCTCCGTCCAGTCCGCTCTGGTCGCATCCACGGGTACTGGCGAGTCCCCATACCGCCGCACTCACGCTCTCGGAGGAGAAGCGGATCGCCGAGCTCTTCGCTCGGAACGCCTCAGCGATCCTCGATGGCAGAACGCCCGCCAACATCGTGGATACGGATCACTTCTACTGAGACCGCCAGGCCCCTCGGGCCGAACCATGTCGAAAGGGAACCATGGCAGATTTCTCCAAGGTCCTCATCGCCAACCGCGGCGAGATCGCGGTGCGGGTGATCCAGGCCGCGCGCGATGAGGGACTGACGTCGGTCGCCATCTACGCCGAGCCGGACCGGGATGCAGAGCATGTCCGCCTGGCAGACGAGGCGTACCCCCTCGAGGGAACCTCCGCCCAGCAGACCTACCTGTCAACGGATCAGATCCTGGAGATCGCGCGGGCGGCCGCGGTCGACGCCCTTCATCCCGGCTACGGGTTCCTCTCCGAGAACGCCGATTTCGCGGAGTCGGTGATCGCCGCTGGGATCGTGTGGATCGGGCCCCCGCCCGAGGCCATCAGGACATTGGGGGATAAGGTCTCGGCGCGCGGACTCGCCCGGCAGGTCGGCGCGCCCCTGGTCCCCGGGACACAGCGCCCCGTCCGGGACGTCTCCGAGGTCTATGCGTTCGCCGAGGAGCACGGCCTGCCGATCGCGATCAAGGCCGCGCACGGAGGCGGCGGTCGAGGCATCAAGGTGGTCCGCAGACATGCCGACATCGGCGAGCTCTACGAGTCTGCGGTGCGCGAGGCAGTGGCTGCGTTCGGTCGTGGGGAGTGCTTCGTCGAGAGATACCTGGACTCTCCGCGCCATGTCGAGACGCAGTGCCTCGCCGATGCCCACGGCGACGTCGTCGTGATCTCGACACGTGACTGCTCCCTCCAGCGGCGCAACCAGAAGTTGGTCGAGGAGGCGCCCGCCCCGTTCCTCTCCGGCGATCAGGAAGCGCAGCTGCTTCGCTCCTCGAAGGGCATTCTGCGAGCAGCCGGCTATCGCGGTGCCGGGACCTGCGAGTTCCTGGTGGGCAAGGACGGCACCATCAGCTTTCTCGAGGTGAACACTCGCCTCCAGGTCGAGCATCCGGTGAGCGAGGAGATCACCGGTATCGATCTGGTGAGGGAGCAGTTCCGGATCGCCCGGGGTGAAGCCCTGGGATACGGCGATCCTCAGCCGCGGGGACACAGTCTCGAGTTCCGCATCACCTGTGAGGACCCCGGCCGGGACTTCATGCCGTCTCCCGGCAGGCTGGACATCTTCTCAGTTCCTCTGGGACCCGGCGTGAGGATCGATTCCGGGGTTCGTCAGGGCGAGACCATCTCCGGAGCATTCGACTCCATGTTCGCCAAACTCATCGTCACCGGTGTTTCCCGCCTCCAGGCACTGCAGAGAGCCCGCCGCGCCCTTCAGGACATGCGCGTCGAGGGAGTCGCGACGGTTCTCCCCTTCCATCGAGCAGTGGTCATCGATCCGGCTTTCGCGCCTGAGCTCGCGCCTGGCCAGGGGAAGGACGACCGCGCCCAGGGGCGTCACGACGCGCAGCGGTTCGCCGTCCACACTCGATGGATAGAGACCGAGTTCGAGAACTCGATCCCTCCCTACGAATCCGCCTCGGTCACGGAGCCGGGCCCCGCTCGGATCGGCGAGATGGTGGTCGAACTTCATGGCCGGGATGTCAGACTCGACGCGCACCCCTCGTTGGTCGGGTCCACGGTAGGAACCGGTCGCTCCCAGCACGATCAGTCTCCATCGCCTCGGACCGCCGAGGAGCGCTCTCCGGGGGACGTCCCAGCACCCATGCAGGGAACCGTCGTCTCGGTGGCGGTGAACGCGGGAGCGGAGGTCGTGGCCGGGGAGACGTTGGTGGTCATCGAAGCGATGAAGATGGAGCAGCCCATCGCTGCGCCTCTCTCGGGAACTCTCCGGGAGCTCCGGGTCGCCGTGGGCGATTCCGTGAGCTCGGGCCAGGTCATCGCGGAGATCACCGCGCCATAGGGGTCATCGTCCAGGCGGCTCGGGGCGCCCAGTCCTGCCTGCACGAGGGAGCCACCTGCTCTCACACCGGGCCGGCCCGCGCGTGTCCGCGCCCGCTGCTCGTCCGTGCCGCCACTCGTCCGTGCCGTTGCTCGTCCGTGCCGTTGCTCGTCCGTGCCCCCACTAGACTGGGCGGCCGTGCCCTCCCCCACAGCGCCCGTGCCCTCGACCGTCCCCGAGCCTCCGCGTCCGCCTCGGCGCATCGTCCTGCTCGCGGGACCCTCGGGCAGCGGAAAGGGGGAGGTCGCGCGACGCTCGGGGCTGCCGACGCTCGAGCTGGACTCCTTCTACCGCGAGGCGGGCGACCCGGGGCTGCCCCGACGCTTCGGCATCGTGGACTGGGATGATCCTGCCTCGTGGCGTGCCGGGGCAGCTCTGGCCGCTCTCACCCAGCTCGCCCACGAGGGCGCGGCGGTGGTGCCCACATATTCGATCGCGACGTCCAGCCGCACCGGGAGCCAGCGGCTCGAGCTGGGGCAGGCGCCGCTGCTGATCGCCGAGGGGATCTTCGCCGCCAAGCTGATCGAGCCGCTGGCTGCGGCCGGTCTGCTGGCCGACGCGATCGTGCTGGACCGGCCCCTGCCTCTGGTGCTCGGGCTGCGCATCACGCGTGATCTGCGTGAGCATCGCAAGTCCCTGCCCGTCCTGCTGCGCCGCAACCTGGCGCTGGCCGGTGATCAGAGGAGTGATGTGCGGCGGTGGCGCGGTGCCGGGATGCGCCCCCTGGGGCTGCGGCAGGCGGTGCGGCGGGTCCACGTCCTGGCCGGCCTTGCCGAGGCCGATCGCCGCATCCGGGTTCAGCAGCCCCGCTCGGACGTCCTGCGGATCACGGCGGTGTGCTTCCTGCGCGATGGCGCGGACGGGCCGGAGCTGCTGTGCGTGCGCAAGCGAGGCACCGGCTCCTGGATGCAGGTGGGCGGCAAGCTCGAGCCCGGCGAGAGCTCGGAGCAGGCCGCGATCCGAGAGGTGGCCGAAGAGCTCGGCGTGGCCCTGACCGCCGCGGACCTGGACCTGCTCGGGGACTTCGAGGCAGTGGCCGCCAACGAGCCCGGCACCACCGTGCACTCGACGGTCTTCACCACCCGCTTCGCACTTCCGGAGCCGCTGCAGGTGCGGGCCGAGCTCGCCGAGCACCAGTGGATCCCCGTCGCCGGGCAGCCGGCGGATCAACGAGAGAGCACGGGCCGAGGTCACGACGTGGGTCGGGCCAGCAACGCGGGTGGACGAGACGGCGGGGGCCGGGATCCGGGACGGCTGGCCCCGCTGATGCGCCAGCACATCCTGCCCGCCCTGCGCGACCTCCGATCCGCCGAGCTTCCGGACGCGCTCGACGCTCCCTGAGCCGGTCCGACACGCCCGGTCCTCACCGCCGAGACCCCGGATTTCCCCCACCACTGGAGGAAATCCGCGATCTCGACGCCCCGTTCCGCGTGTCGCGGCACGATTCGGGCCAGGCGGACCACCCTGCGAGACTGCGGGATCAGGCGATGCGGTCCAGCACGATGCGACGGGCCGGGAGCTCGGTCCCGGCCGGGGCGAGGGTCCAGGAGCCGTCGATCGCCTCGGCGGCTCGGGCGATCCGCTCGGGCGTGTCGGTGTGCAGGCGAGCGAGCGCATCGCCGGCGCGCACCTCGTCGCCGATGTGGGCGAGGATCTCCACTCCTGCGGCGGCCTGCACCGCTTCCCCGGGGCGGGAGCGACCGGCGCCCAGTCGCCAGGCGGCGACGCCCACGCCCATCGCATCCAGGCCGGTGACCACACCGTCCTCGCTCGCGCGCAGCTCCTCGGTGTGCTGCGCGACCGGCAGCGGGGCGTCGACGTCACCGCCCTGGGCGCTGATCATGGCGCGCCAGGTGTCCATCGCGCGGCCGTCAGCGAGCGCGGCCTCCACATCGGCGTCGTGCACCCCGGCGGATTCCAGCATCTCGCGGGCCAGGGCCACGGTCAGCTCGACCACGTCGGCCGGACCGCCGCCGGCGAGGACCTCGAGGGATTCGCGGACCTCGAGCCCATTGCCGGCGGTGCGACCGAGCGGGGCGGACATGTCGGTGAGCAGGGCGACGGTGCGCACCCCGGCATCGGTGCCGAGGTCGACCATCGTGCGGGCGAGCTCGCGGGCGTCGGCCTCGTCCTTCATGAAGGCGCCGGCGCCGGTCTTCACGTCCAGGGTGAGCGCGGCGGTGCCCTCGGCGATCTTCTTGGACAT
>DXDT01000082.1 GCA_019115335.1 Candidatus Brachybacterium merdigallinarum | reverse complement strand
GCCGACGAGGTCATGCCATGAAGCAGTTCACCCTCCCCCACACCGACATCACCGCGCCGAACGTGGTGCTCGGCCTGATGCGGATCGCCGAGAAGTCCGACGAGGAGATCCGCACCCTGGTCCGCACGGCCCGCGACGCCGGCATCGACTTCCTCGACCACGCCGACATCTACGGCGGGCAGAAGCACCGCTGCGAGGAGCGCTTCGCCGAGGCGCTCGCACTGACCCCGTCGGAGCGCGACCAGGTCACGATCCAGACCAAGGCCGGGATCGTGCCCGAGGGTCCGTACTTCGACTACAGCTACGAGCACCTGGTCGAGTCGGTCGAGGGTTCGCTGCGCGCGCTGCGCACCGACCGCATCGACATCCTGCTGCTGCACCGCCCCGACGCCCTGGTCGAGCCGGAGGAGGTCGCGCGCGCCTTCGACGAGCTGCACGCGAGCGGCAAGGTCCGCCACTTCGGCGTCTCCAACCACACCCCGCGCCAGATCGAGCTGCTGCAGAAGCATCTGGACCAGCCGATCGTGGCCAACCAGCTGCAGCTGTCGATCACCCACTCGACGATCATCGCCCAGGGCGTCGCCTCGAACATGCAGGGCACGGACCAATCGCTGGTGCGCGACGGAGGCGGGATCCTCGACTTCTGCCGCCTGCACGACATCACCATCCAGGCCTGGTCCCCGTTCCAGGCGGGCTTCTTCGACGGGGTGTTCCTCGGGCACCCCGAGTACGCGGAGCTGAACGCCGTCATCGACCGTCTGGCCGCGAAGTACGACGTGACCCCCGAGGGCATCGCGACCGCGTGGATCACCCGCCACCCCGCGCAGATGCAGGTCGTGCTCGGCACCACCACCCCGCAGCGCGTCGCGGACTCCGCCGCCGGCTCCGACATCCCGCTGACCCGCGCCGAGTGGTACGAGCTGTTCCGCGCGGCCGGGTGGATCGTGCCCTGAGCCGGGCCCGCAGCGCCCTCCCGCGTCGGCGCGCCCCGCTCAGCAGATCCCGCCGACGATCCCGAACGCCCGCAGCACATGCACCACGGCCAGGAGCAGCACGAACCCGGACACCCCGAGCACGACCCCGGCGTGCATCGGGAAGTGATGGGGGCGGCGCAGCTTCGAGGTGATCGCAAGGATCCCGCACAGCAGGCACACACCAGCGGCGATCAGGGCGCCCGCGTCGAAGTACGAGCACTCGACCATCGCGCCGTTGACGGTGCGGGTGGAGGAGAACGTCAGCTTCAGGACGAAGGCGAGCAGGCCGACGACGAGCCCGACCCACAGGCTGCGCGGCGCGTCCCCCGGACGCATGGTGCTCTGGTCCTCGAAACGCTGGCCTGCGGTCATGGCTCCCCCTGGAGGTCGATGCGACGCCGACCCTCCCCAGGGCCGTCAGCTTCAGTCTGGCCGACCCCCGCGCCGCCGTCGATGGGGAGAAGTCCCCGGGCGCGGGCAGGCGAGGACGGGCATCGCATGGCAACGGATACCGCTCCGTCACCCCACCGGGGAGAATGGCCGGGATTCTCTCTATCCACCCAGGTGCCGCAGCGGAGCGGCGAGGAGGCACGGCTCATGGCGCAGCGTCGCATCGGTCTGATCGGCTACGGGGACGTCTCCGTCGTCCACGTCGGGGCGATCGAGGCGATCGACGGGCTCGAGCTCGTGGGCATCGCCGACACCGACCCGGCGGCCCGGGAGCGCGCCGCGGCCGACCTGTCCGTCCCGACCTTCGCGAGCGCCGAGGAGCTGATCGACGCGCTCGGTCCCGACGCCGTGCACGTCACCACCCCGCACGACCAGCACGTCGGCCCCTCCCTCGCCGCGCTCGAGCGGGGCGTGCACGTGCTCCAGGAGAAGCCGCTCGCGCACACGCTCGCCGAGGGCGAGCGCCTGGTCGAGGCGCTGGCCGCCGTCTCCGCCCCGCGGGCCGACGGCGGTGCGGGCGCGCCGAAGGTCGCGATCTGCTTCCAGAACCGCTACAACCGCGGCAGCCAGGAGCTGCGCCGCCTGCTGGCGAGCGGGGAGCTCGGCGCGGTCCGCGGCGCCTATGCGTCGGTGGTCTGGTCGCGCACGGCGGAGTACTACGCGGCCAAGCCGTGGCGCGGCCGCTGGGAGACCGCGGGCGGCGGGCTGCTGATCAACCAGGCGATCCACACCCTCGACCTCGTGCAGTGGCTGCTGGGCCCGGTCGAGCGGACCGAGGGCCTCGTCTCGCAGAAGAAGTTCGCGGGCGTCGTCGAGACCGAGGACACCGCCGACCTCGTGCTCCATCACGCCTCCGGCATCACGACCACCTTCTACGCCACCCTCACCGCGCCGGTGGCGCGGCCCGTCGAGCTCGAGGTGGAGACCGACAACGCCTATCTCGAGGTCCGCTCCGGCAGCGTCGGCGGGCTCACCGTGCGCTGGAAGGACGGGCGGGTGGACACCTTCTCCGACCGGGTCGCGACCGCGGGAGGCCGCTCCTACTGGGGCGTCTCCCACGAGGAGCTGATCCGCGACTTCTACGAGGGTCTGGACTCCGAGGGGCCGTTCTGGATCGGGCCCTCCGAGGCGATGGACTCGCTGCGGATCCTCAAGGAGGCCTACCGCAGCAGCGGCGTCGGGAACTGAGCCCGCCTGGCCCGGTGGCGTTCGCATCGCCGGACCGTCGGCATGAAGGGGCCTCCAGCGGCACGCCGCGTCGACTCTCGTCGCACCGTGCCGCTGGAGGCCCCTTTCTGCAGGTGCCCGCAGCGCACCGGCCGCGCAGGCCGGCGAGCGGGTCTCAGATGATCGGGTGGCCCTCCTTGCGGGCCTCGCGCGCGTCCTTCGCGAAGCCGCGGACGATCGTGATGAGGATCCCGAGCACGAGCACGGGCCACATGAGCACGTAGGCGGTCAGCAGAGCGGTCATGGTGTCTCCTTCGGGGAGCGGGGCCGGCGCACGGCCGGCAGGAGCGGTGGTCGGGGCGGCCCCGTCGTCACGGGGCCGCCGGAGGCGAGGGTGCCGCCGGGTCAGCGGACCGGGCCGCGACCCGCCATGCGGTCGTCGTCGGCGAGGCCCTCGAGGTCGGAGGCGGGCGTCTCCTCGTCGAAGTCGCCGGTGACCTTCTTGATCACCGAGAAGTCGAAGTCCTGCGAGGAGCGGACGCTGAGCGCCCAGCACACCAGGAACGAGACGGCGTAGGCGACCAGCGAGCCCGAGAGGGTCTCGTAGTCGCGCAGGAACCCGAACCCGAAGGGCAGCACCGCGAGGGTCGAGGTCCCGCCGATCACGATCGCGGCGCGCAGCCCGAAGAAGCCGAACGCCATGATCCCCAG
Organism: Candidatus Brachybacterium merdigallinarum; assembly: GCA_019115335.1. Classification (GTDB taxonomy): domain Bacteria; phylum Actinomycetota; class Actinomycetes; order Actinomycetales; family Dermabacteraceae; genus Brachybacterium; species Brachybacterium merdigallinarum. The sequence continues at coordinate 442 of DXDT01000082.1, read as the reverse complement.
CACCACGCCCACGCCGACGATCGCCAGCAGCTCGACCACCAGCGCCCAGGCGCCCTCGAGCGGGAGGAGCTCGAAGCGCACCGGCAGGAACACCGCGAGCGCGGCGATCACGGAGAGGGTGAAGGCGCGGTTGGTGACCTTCTTCCAGTAGAAGGAGGCGATGACCGGGAACACCAGGCATCCCCACAGCGCGCCGACGAACACCAGCAGGTCGAGGATGTTGAAGCGCGCGGTGGCGAAGTAGAGCGCGAGACCCGTCGCGACGATCATCGTGATCCGGCCGATGAGCAGCATGAGCTTCGGGTCGACCCTCTTCCGGCCGACGGACTGGCCGTAGAAGTCGGTCATCACGATCGAGCTCAGCGCCGCGAGGTCGGAGTCCGCGGTGGAGGACAGCGAGCCGATGATCATGACGAAGGCGAGCGCGACCAGGGCGACGGGC
>DXDT01000081.1 GCA_019115335.1 Candidatus Brachybacterium merdigallinarum | reverse complement strand
CGACTTCGAGCTCGGCGAGCTCGGGTGGCGCACGATCGACCTGGAGACCGAGCACCTCGACGTCGGCGACTTCCAGGGCACGTCGGTGATGAACTACGCCGACGCCGAGACCCCCTTCACCCGCATCATCGAGCCTCGCCACTTCCACCCCGAGCGCGACTACTACCCCCGCGATCGCACCGTCATCCAGCGCGAGTACTCCCGCTTCGCCGAGTCCGGCGACGAGCCGTACTACCCGATCAACTCCGGCAGCGACCGGGAGCGCGTGCTCGCCTACCGCGAGCTCGCCGAGGCCGAGCCCCGCACCCTGTTCGGGGGCAGGCTCGGCACCTACCAGTACCTGGACATGCACATGGCCATCGGCTCCGCACTGTCCATGGTCGACAACAAGCTGCCCGACCTGCTGCGCGCGTGACGCGAGCACCGCGCCACCTGCTGCGCGACAACCGCTGACCGCCGACGAGGAGCACCATGAACGCCACCCCTGCCACCGCGACCTCCCCCGAGACGGGCACCGAGGCCGAGGGCGCCCCACAGCGGCTGCTGCAGCGCCTCATCCTGCCCCTGGAAGCCTCCCCGGACATCGTCCCGCTGTACATCGAGGCCTCCGACGCGCGCTCCGGAGCCACCGGCAGCGCCCTGGGTCTCGGAGGGGGCTCATCAGAGGGTCCTCGCCCCAGCTCCGAGGCCGCGCCCTCCTCGCAGGCGGCGCGGGCCCAGGTCGACATCTCCGAGCTCAGCGAGCGGCACGCGGTGTCCGTCCCCGCTCGCGACATGCGCTCCTTCGGCACGTATTTCAACGCCTTCCCGGCGAGCTACTGGCGCCGCTGGACCCCGGTGCGGGCCGTGCGGCTGACGATCCGCACCGCCGGATCCGGTCATCTGGTCGTGATGCGCTCCACCGCCCGCGGCTCGCTCCAGCGGCACGAGTCCCGGGACGTCTCCGGGACGGGGGAGCAGGTCTTCGATCTCCCGCTCACCGCGTTCGGTGACGGCGGCTGGTACTGGTTCGACGCCTACGCGGGGTCGGACCCGCTGACGATCCTCGGCGCCGAGTGGACCGCAGACGCGTCGCTCGCCCGCACCGAGGGCACGTTCTCGATCTCGATGACCACGATGAACAAGGTCGAGTACTGCCTGGACAACATCCGCACGGTCGCAGAGGATCCAGATCTGCGCGATCTGCTCGACGTGATGTACGTGATCGACCAGGGCGCCGATCGCCTGAACGATCATCCCGAGGAGCTCGCTCCGCTGCAGGCGGCGCTCGGCGAGCAGCTGGAGATCATCGAGCAGGGGAACATCGGCGGCTCGGGCGGGTTCTCCCGCGGCATGTACGAGGCCTCCACCAACGGTGCCTCGACCTACGTCATCAACTGCGACGACGACATCGTCATCGAACCCGAGACGCTGATCCGGCTGACCACCTTCGCGGACTTCGCGACCAGGCCCACCCTGGTCGGCGCCCACATGTTCGACCTCAACAACCGTTCGGTGCTGCACACCTACGGCGAGGTCGTCGATCCCTGGCGCATCCAGCCCGCGGTCGCGATCCCCGGAGGCGAGCTGGGGCACGACTTCGCGGCCGAGCCGCTGCGCTCGACGCCGTGGCTGCACCGCCGCGCCGACGTCGACTACAACGGCTGGTGGAGCACGCTGATCCCCACCGAGACGGTGCGCGCGATCGGTCTGAGCCTGCCCGTGTTCATCAAGTGGGACGATGCCGAGTACGGGCTGAGGGCCAAGAAGGCCGGCTATCCGACGGTCTCCCTGCCCGGTGCCGGCGTGTGGCACATGAGCTGGGTCGACAAGGATGACCTGGTGGGCTGGCAGGCCTACTTCCACGAGCGCAACCGCATCATCACGGCGCTCCTGCACTCCCCGTACGCCCGCGGCGGCCGGGTGGTCAAGGAGTCGCAGTTCATGGACGTCAAGCACCTGATCTCCATGCAGTACTACACCGAGGCCGGCCGGCTGATGGCCCAGAAGGACGTGCTCGACGGCCCCGATGCCCTGCATCCCTCGATCGGCACCAAACTGCCGGAGATCCGGGCGATGGCGGCATCCTTCGACGACGCCGCCGCGAAGAAGGACCCGGAGCTGTACCCCCCGATCCACGTCGACAAGCCCCCGCGCAAGGGACGTCCCTTCAGCGAGCCCCACCGCCTGCTGCTGCCGGCATGGACCGCGAAGACTCTGGTCAAGCAGCTGGTCACCTCGCCGAAGCAGCGCGCTGCCGAGAATCCGCAGGCCGCGATCCCGCATCTGGATGCGAAGTGGTGGCGCCTGTCGGCCTACGACAGCGCACTGGTCTCGAACGCCGAGGGCACGCAGGTCTCCTGGTACAAGCGCGATCCGCGTCAGGTGCGCGAGATGCTCGCCGAGGCGATCACCGCCCACCTGGCCCTGCATCGCTGCTGGAACACGCTGCGCGACCGCTACCGCGAGGCCGCCCCGCGCATCACCTCCTTCGAGGCCTGGGAGCGCACCTTCGTCGAGAACCCGGCCCCGATCCGTGAGCGCGACCGCGCCGCGGGCACCGCGGCTGATCGCACCGCGGCGTGAGCACCGGCAGTGCCGGACGCCCGGCGCGGCTGCCCACCCGTGCGGAGCAGGCGGAGGGCTGGAGGGCGCCCGGGCAGGACGCGGGCTGGCTGAACCCGATCCGGGAGCGCTTCCTGCTGCGCCTGCTGGTGCGCAAGGAGCTGCGGGTGCGCTACCGCGGCAGTGCGCTGGGCATGCTGTGGAGCTACGTCAAGCC
>DXDT01000080.1 GCA_019115335.1 Candidatus Brachybacterium merdigallinarum | reverse complement strand
CTGGTGGTCAACTCCTTCGCCGACGCCGCCCCCTGGAACAACTGGCAGGGCTACCTGCTCGAGCCGCTGGGCCTGGGCACCTTCGTCGAGGACCCGGCCGGTTCCTACTGGGACGGCAACTGGGCCTACTCCAACATCGGCGTGCTGTTCGCCCTGGTCTTCGGCTTCATGGTGACCCTCGTGGCCCGCAAGGGCAGGATCCGGCGCCAGGAACAGGGCTGAGCAGGGCCGAGGGGCGCTCGGCAGCGATGAGCCTCGATGCCTCTGCGGCCTGCGAGTCGCCGGGCTGGGCCGACAGTCAGGCACCCGGGCGTCAGGCGTCAGAGGTTCCGGCGATCCCTTGAGCGCGAGCCTGCAGTGCGCGCACTCGGCGGCTGAGCTCGGGGTCGGGGCCGGCGACCTCGACGCCCGGTGCGACCACGGAGATCGGGAGGGGCGCGACGGGACCGGGATCCAGCCCCCACTCCTGTCGCCACGAGACGAGCTGCGCGGTGCTGCTGGCGACGACGATCCGCCCCAGGCCCACCGATGCATGGGCTGCCGCACACATCGGGCAGTGCTCGCCGGAGGTGTACACCGTGGCGCGGACGCGCTCCTCGACGGAGAGGTGCGCGGCCGCCCAGCGGGCGATCGCGAACTCGGGGTGCTGGGTGCGATCGCCGCCGGAGACCTGGTTGCGGTCGGCGAAGAGCTCCTTACCCCCGCTGTCGACGAGGATCGAACCGAAGGGTTCGTCGCCCGCGTCGAGGGCTTCCTGTGCGAGGGCCACGCAGCGTTCCAGATGTTCCCGATCAGCGGCGGAGAGCTGACCACTCGACTGTTCGTCCATGGCCACATGAGACCACATAGGTGCCTGCTGAGCGGCGCGTCGCGCCCTCACCCCCGGAGGGGAAGGAGGAGTGAGGGCGTCTCGGACAGCGGGTCAGAGCGATGCGGCTCCCGCGGCGTCCGGGGCCTGGCCGGTGGATAGGCTGAGGCCATGGAGCCCCACTCCCCCGAGCCCGTCCCGCCCGCCGCTGCCCCCGCACCCTGGCTGCTGGTGATCGATGCGCAGCGGATCTTCGCCGATCCCGGCTCGGACTGGGCCTCCCCGTTCTGGGACGGCGCCTGGGAGCGGATCCGCGAGCTCGCCGACGCCGTCGGCCCCGAGCGGACCCTGCTCACCCGCTGGCTGCCCACGGCCGACCGCCGCACCGCCTGGGGCGACTACTTCCGCGCCTGGCCCTTCGCGGACGTTCCCGCGAGCGACCCGCTCTACGACCTGGTCCCGGGCGCGGCGGAGCTGACCGCGCACCCCACGATCGACGAGCCGACCTTCGGGAAGTGGGGGCCACAGCTCCTCGCGGCCCTCGGCGGCGATCCTGCCGCGCTGCCACCGCTGCTCGTCACCGGGGTCTCCACCGACTGCTGCGTGATCACGACGGTGCTCGCCGCGGCCGATGCCGGCGCCCGCGCCACCGTGGTCACCGATGCGGTCGCCCACTCCTCGGCGGAGAACGGTGCCGCCGCCCTGCACACCTTGGGCCTGTTCGCCCCGCAGGTCGAGCTGGGCTCGACCGCCGAGGTGCGACTCTCCGAGCCGACGAGCTGAGCGGCGGGGAGGGCTCGGAAAAGTCCTCGCCGTTCCCCGGTGCGCGTCCGTAAGGTGCTTCTATGCCCCTGCGCTCCCCCGCCCTGCCCCGCACCGCGCTGCTCACGGGCGTCGGCCGACGGCGCGGGATCGGTGCGGCGATCGCCCGCGGGCTCGCCGCCGACGGCTTCGATCTGGCGCTGTCCTTCCACGCCGACTACGACCGGCGCGTGCTCAGGGAGGACTCGGACGTCGAGCTGCTCGCCGAGGAGCTGCGCAGCCAGGGCAGGCGCATCACGCTGCTGCCCGGGGACCTGTCCGATCCGGCGGTCCCGCCGCAGCTGGTCGCCGCCGCCCGCGAGGCGCTCGGTCCGCTCGGAGCCCTGGTGATGAGCCACTGCGAGTCGGTGGACTCCTCGATCCTGAACACGACTGTGGAGAGCTTCGACCGGCACTACGCGGTCAACGTGCGGGCGAGCTGGCTGCTCATGAAGTCCTTCGCGGAACAGGTGCCGCTGGGCCCCGTCTCCCCCGACGGCACAGCCCCTGCCGGGGGCGCGACCGCTGCCGGTGGTGCAGTGATCGCGCTGACCAGCGATCACACTGCCTACAACCTGCCCTACGGAGCGACGAAGGGGGCACTGGACCGGCTGGTGCTGGCCGGCACCCATGAGCTCGCCGATCGCGGGATCCGCACCAACGTCGTCAACCCCGGCCCGATCGACACCGGGTGGATGGATGACGGGATCCGGGCCGCCGCCGCGACGCAGACCCCGGGCGGGCGGCTCGGCAGTCCCGACACGGTCGCGGACCTGGTGCGCTTCCTGGTCTCGGAGCAGGGGGCGTGGATCCGCGGTCAGCTGCTGCTGTCCAACGGGGGCTTCTCCACGCCCGCAGTGTGAGAGGCGCGCACCTCTCCGCAGCGCCAGCAGGGGACGCGGGGATCCTCCGCACCTTCCCCCTCGGGCACGGCGCCGCACTCCGGGCACAGCTGCCCGATCCAGCACGCCGCATCGCCCACGGGGACGCTCGGGAACCGCTCATCCTCCGTCATGCCGCTCTCCTCCTCCGCATGCCTGTCCTCTGCACGCCTGCGCCCTGCACGCCCGCCCGGTGCCCGGACCGGCGCTCGTGGGCTCACCGGATCGCCGTCTCACAGGAGCGTCTGCACGAACGTCACCGTCGCCACCGCGCCCAGCAGGAGCGCGAACAGCAGGGCGAGTGTCGAGGGGCGGGCCTTCGCCGAGAGGGGACCGCCGAGCATCGCCCCCAGGGCCGAGCCGCCTGCGAAGACCAGGGTGGTCGCCCAGTCCACCTGCACGTCGGTGCCGATCCGGGCCAGCATGCTCACGCCGGTCACGATCACCATCACCAGCAGGCTGGTCCCCGAGGCCTGGCGCATCGCGAGGCCCAGGGCGAGCACCAGCATCGGCACCACGATGAATCCGCCGCCCACGCCGAAGAACCCGGTGAGCAGGCCCGTCAGCGTCGCCGCGGCGACCACCAGCGGCATCCGGGGAGCGGACCGGCGTGCAACCGGCAGCTCCACCTCGCCGTGGTGGCGGCGGGTGCCGTCCGCCATCTCGACCGTGTCGCGGCCCGGCTGGTCGAGCACCGGATCGTCATGGGAGGCGACCAGCTCGGTGTCGTCGTCCGATGCGCCGTCGTGCGGTGCATCGTCGTGCGAGGTGCCGCCGTCCGCCTCGGCCGATCCCCGGTCCTCCTGCGCGTCCTGCCCCTCCTCCGCGGCGCGCTCCTCGCGGCGGGTGCGCAGGGCACGTCGCAGCATGACCGCGGCGACCACGGCGAGCAGGAGCGCCAGCAGAAGCAGCAGCAGCTGGGCGGGCACGAGCGCGGAGAGCCGGGAGCCGAGGACCGCGGCGATCACGGAGCCGGCGCCGAAGATCAGGCCGCTGCGCCATGCGATGTTGCCGCGCCGGGCGTGGTGCGGCATGCTCGTCAGCGCAGAGATCATCACGATGACCAGGCTGGATGCGGTCGCGGAGTGGGCGGGCATCCCGAGGAGGAACACCAGCACCGGGACCGAGAGGATGCCGCCTCCCGCACCGAGCGCCCCGACCACGATCCCCACACCGATCCCGACCACGATCGCGAGCAGGACGATCTCCATGCAGACTCCTCCAGGCGGGACAGCGGGGCGGGGGCGGGGCACGGCGCACGATGGCTCGATGCCGTACGGCGCGGTCGTGCGGGCCGCACCCATCGTACGGGGGCTGCGGCAGTAAGATGAGCTGATCATCGCAGTCCAGGAGGCGACGTGGATCCCGCACAGCAGCACCCACGCGGCAACGTCCCCGAGGTCGCCTCCCCGGAGATGGGCGAGCGGCTCACCGCGGCCTGGGAGGACGGCACCCTGGTGCTGCCCCTGCGTGAGGACTCCTCCCCCGTGCGCCTGCCCGGCCTGCACAAGAGCGTGCTGCCGGCGTCGCTCGCCGGGCCGGCCCGCGCTCAGCTGGCCGGGATCGGCGAGCGCTTCGCCGCCTGGCGGGTGGTCCCGCAGGGGAACGCACCGGTGATCGTGAGGATCCCGCACGTGCCGCTGGACGAGATGCATCAGGACCTCACCCACGAGATCGCCGCGCTGACGCTGATCCCCTCGGCAGCGGGTCCGCGTCCGATCGCGGTGGAGGATGATCCCGCCCTCAGCCCGCTCGGGGTCCCCTACGTGGTCACCACCGAGGTGCCCGGCACCGCAGCTCCCCCGCAGACCTGGACCGCTCCCCACCTGGACGCCCATGCCCGCCTGCTGGCGCGCCTGCACTCCGTCCCCGCTCCCGGCCGGGGCCCGGTGTCCTTCGGCGAGGATCCCTGGCGCGCCGTGCACGGGCAGCACTCCGCCTCGCTGCTGGCGGAGGTGGAGGCGGAGATCGGGGCCTGGCGCGCGAAGCACGCCGCGACGATCTCCCGGCACGATCTGGAGCCGTTCCTGGAGGCGGCCCGGGAGCGTGTCGCGGGCGTGGACGCGGAGGTCGCGGAGCTGGACGGGCTGGTGCTCGCCCATGGTGATCTGTGCGCGACGAACATCATGTGGGAGCGACCCGCCGAGGGGCCCGAGCCGCTGGTGCGCTACATCGACTTCGAATGGGCCCAGGGCGATGACCCCGCCCGTGACCTCGCGATCATCGGCGGCCCGGTCCATGGCGGCCCCTGGTACCTGCCCCTCGAGGAGGCGCAGGTGGACCTGTTCGTGCGCACATACGTGCAGGCCAGGGCGGGGCACGGCGAGCTGCCCGAGGCCGTGGCGGACCAGTCCGCGCTGCGGAACCGGATGCGGGCCTGGACGGCCTACGAGCGCACTGCGATGCTCGTGCACGTCGCCTCCCGCGCCGATGCCGGGAGCTCTCACCGCGAGGTGCTGCCGGTGCTGCGCGGCACGCTGGCACGAGAGCTGGGCCTCGCTGGCTGACCCTCGCCTCGCCCCGGGCACCCGCGCATGCCTACGGTGTCTCCATGAGCGACTTCGTGAAGACCGCTGAGAACGCCCCGCAGGGGTACATCGCCGCCGAGGCGGCCGGACTGCGCTGGCTGGCCGAGCCGCAGGCGGTGCCTGTGGTGGAGGTGCGGGACGAGCAGAAACGAGCCCTGACCCTGGCGCACCTGGAATCCGTGGCCCCGACGGCGGAGGCGGCCCATGAGCTGGGTCGGGGCCTCGCCCGACTGCACGACGCGGGAGCGCCCGGCTTCGGCTGGGCCCCGGCCGATCCCGCCTTCTTCGGTCCGGCCGCCGGCCCCTTCCCCGTGCAGACGGCGCCGCGGGAGGAGTTCGTGGACTACTGGGCCGAGGACCGGTTGCGGCCCCTGGCCGATGCGGTCACCCGGGTGCTCGGCGCCGACGGGCACGACACGGTCGACGAGGCGATCGATGTGATCGCCGACGGCGCCTTCGACGGCATCAGCGGCCAGGGCGTCGAGCAGCCCGCCCGGGTCCATGGCGACCTGTGGTCGGGGAACCTCCTGTGGACCCCTCAGGGGGCGACCCTGATCGACCCTGCGGCCCACGGCGGTCACCGGCTCGAGGACCTGGCGATGCTCTCCCTGTTCGGCGCGCCGTTCCTCGAGGAGATCTTCGCGGGATACGAGGCCGAGCACCCGCTGCCCGGGGACTGGGAGCGGGACCTGCCCGCCCATGTCCTGTTCGGACTGCTCGCCCATGTGAAGCTGTTCGGCGAGGCCTACATCGATCGGACCGTCGCCACGGCCGAGGCGGTCATCGCCCGGGCGGAGCAGCTGGGGAGCTGACCGCCCGGGCGATTCCTCGGCCCGCCTCACCGGCGGCCTTCATCACGGATCCGACTCAGTGGTCGTGACCCTCGTGGCCCTCCTCGGCCTCGTGGTCGTGCTCGCCCTCCTCGGCGTGCTCGTGCTCCTCGCCCTCGTGGTCATGGCCTTCGTGGCCATGCTCCTCGCCCGCGCCGGGGGCGATCTCGTACTCGCCGGAGGGCGTCCCGGTGGTCACCTGGATCTCGTGCGGGACCACGGGCAGCTCGAGCTCGTTGTAGACCTCGCCGCTGGCGATGTCGACCATGGCCAGGGTCTGGTTCTCCGAGTCCACCACGAAGGCGGTGCCGTCGGCGACGGTGAGCATCGGGCCGGGCTCCTGCCAGTTCTCGCCTTCCTCCCACTCGGCGGTCACCGGCACCTCGTGGAGGATCTCCCCGGACTCCGGGTCCAGGATGTTCAGCTCGCCATCGTAGGTGAGGACCAGCGCCTCGCCGTCGGGGCCGCGGTCCAGGGAGCGGAACCAGTAGGGGGAGCCGAGGTCCACCGTCTGCATGGTGGCGTCGCGGGTGTCGATCAGCGCGATCTCGGTGGGGCGCTCGGTGCCGCCCTCGGGCTCGGCCTCGACCTTGTGATCCGCGAGCACGATCGGGGAGTCCTCGTGGCCCTTCTGGTTGCCGGAGCGCTGGTAGTCGCCCTCGATGGCGACCTTGTGGAACTCGCCGTCGCGGTAGATCACCGAGCCGTTCTCGCAGCCCAGCGAGATGACGTCCCCGCTCTCGGTGGGCTGGGCGGCGGCCTCGCCGTGCACGCCGGGGCAGTCGTCGGTCTGGGCGGTGACGTTGCCCTCCACGTCGAGGACCTGCACGGTGCTGCGCGAGTCCTCGGTGCCCTGGGTGGTCAGCAGCCCGCCATCGGCGAGCGGCACGGCGACGCCGTGGTGCGGAGCCTCGGTGGCGGTCTCGCTCACCACCTCGAGCTCGCCATCGGCCAGTGCGGTGGGGTCGATGAGGGTGATCGCGCCGGTGCCGTCGGCGAACAGTGCGGTGCGCTCACCGTGGGGGACGACGTGACCGGGCAGCGGAGCCTCGAGGCCCAGCTCGGTCATCGCCGGGGTGCTCTCGTAGAAGTGGAAGTGGTCGCCGTGCCCCATCGCCGCGAGGCCGGTGTCGTAGAAGGTGAAGGCGTCGTTCGCGCTGACGGCGACGTGCCGGCCGTCGCCGGCGGGGTTCAGTCGCACGTAGCCCTCGGCGGCGGAGTCGTCGAGCACGGTGCCGTCGGTGGAGTCGAGGGTGGTCACGCCGCCGTCGTAGGCCAGGACGATCCGGGGGCTGAGGGCGCCGACCTCGGTGCG
>DXDT01000079.1 GCA_019115335.1 Candidatus Brachybacterium merdigallinarum | reverse complement strand
CCCCGTCGGAGCTCGATGTCCGCCACGACCCCGTCCGCACGCCCCCGGCGGCTGGACCGCACCCTGGACCGCATCGAGCGGCTCGGCAATCGCCTGCCCGATCCGCTGGTGCTGTTCGCCGGGCTGTTCCTGCTCACCGCCGTGCTCACCACAGTGCTCGCCGCCCTCGGGGCCCAGGTGGAGGTCCCGGGGCAGGACGAGCCGCTGCGAGTGCTCGGATTCTTCAGCACCGAGGGGCTGACCTGGTTCACCACCACTCTCGGGCAGAACTTCATCGGGTTCCCGCCGCTGGTGAACGTCCTGCCGATCATCCTCGCGGTGGGCATCGCCGAAGGGTCCGGCCTGCTCAGCGCCGCGATCCGCTGGCTGTTCGGCTCTGCTCCGCGATGGCTGCTGCCCTATGCCGTGGCGATCGTGGGCGTCAACGGCAACCTCATGAGCGACACCTCCTTCGTGGTGATCCCGCCGCTGGCCGCACTGGTGTTCGCGGCCGTGGGGCGGCATCCGATGGCCGGGATGATCGGCGGCTTCGCGGCCGTGGGCGCCTCGTTCTCCACGGCCATGCTGCCCTCGCCGATCGACGCGAACTTCGCCGGGATCACCACCAGCGTGATGGGATCGCTGCCGGATTCGCTCGACGCCGCCGCGGTCACCGTGGTCTCGAACTACTGGATCAACCTCGCCTCCTCCCTCGTGCTGGTGCTCGCGTGCGGCCTCCTGATCGACCGCGTGCTCGAGCCGCGCCTGGAGCGCGCCGGGGTGCCGCGGACCATGGCGACGCAGGACGAGCCGGGCGCCACGCCAGGAGATGATTCCGGGGCCGGTGCGGACACCGACGACATCGGCTCCGCGGTGAGCACCTCCGAGAAGCGGGCGCTGCTCTGGGCGGGCGCGACGCTGCTCGCCCTGATCGCCGTGATCGTGGCGATGGCCGTGCTGCCGATCTCGCCGTGGCGGAACGAGGACGGCGGCCTGCTGCCGACCTCACCGTTCATGAGCTCCATCGTGTTCCTCATCGTGCTGGTCTTCTCGGTGACCGGCATCGTCTACGGCGCCCGGGCGGGCACCATCCGCAGCGGCGGTGACGTGGCCGAGCACATGGGGCAGGGACTGCGCTCGATGACCGGCTTCCTGGTGGTGGCCTTCGCGCTCGCCCAGTTCCTGGCACTGTTCGAGTGGAGCGGCATCGGCACCTACCTCGCCGTCCACGGCGCGGCCTGGCTCGAATCAGCCCAGCTCGGCGGCCTGCCGGTGGTGCTCGCCTTCGTGGCGCTGTGCGCCGTGGCGAACCTGTTCATCACCTCCGGCACCTCGATGTGGGGCCTGATGGCGGTGGTGTTCGTCCCGATGCTCGCCCTGACCGGCATCGAGCCGGCCTTCGTGCAGGCGGCCTTCCGGATCGGCGACTCCTCCACCCAGATCATCACCCCGCTCAGCCCCTACCTCATCGTGCTGCTGGGCATGGTGCGACGGTACGAGCCGGGAGTCGGACTGGGCACCCTGGTGGCGCGCCTGCTGCCCTTCACGGTCGTGTTCTTCACCGTGTGGGTGGGCGTGCTGCTGGTCTTCTGGGGCCTGGACCTGCCGATCGGGCCCGCCAACGGCATCCACCTGGACTGACGGCCGGCGGGCGGCGGATCGCTCAGGGCCGGGGCGTGGTGTGGCGCGCCGCGTCGGGCCGTGCCGCGTCGGGCCACGTCGGGCCTGCCGGACCGGACCGGATCGGACCGTGCCGTGTCGGGCCGGGCAGTGCAGTGTCCGTCGGTCGGTCGTCGTGTCGTCCCAGGCCGTGGGGCGCTAGTCTGATCCCTCCGACGAGCAGGCCAGGAGCCCCCCGATGATCTTCACCCAGTCCTCGAAGCTGCGCAATGTGTGCTACGAGATCCGAGGACCGGTGCCCGCCGAGGCAGCCCGCATGGAGGCCGAGGGGCACCGGATCATCAAGCTCAACATCGGCAACCCCGCCACCTTCGGCTTCGAGGCGCCGGACGAGATCCTCGTGGACATGATCAAGAACCTGCCCACCGCGCAGGGCTACTCGGACTCCAAGGGCATCCCCTCGGCGCGCCGGGCGGTCGCCCAGTACTACCAGACCAAGGGCATGCCCGGGATGGAGCTGGATGACATCTACCTGGGCAACGGGGTCTCCGAGCTGATCCAGATGACCTGCCAGGCGCTGGTGGACGACGGCGACGAGGTGCTCGTCCCGCAGCCCGACTACCCGCTGTGGACCGCCTCGGTCTCCCTCGCCGGCGGCAAGGCCGTGCACTACCGCTGCGACGAGGAGGACAGCTGGTGGCCGGACGTCTCCGACATCGCGGACAAGATCACCCCGCGCACCAAGGCGATCGTGGTGATCAACCCCAACAACCCCACCGGCGCCGTGTACCCGGAGCATGTGCTGAAGGACATCGTCGAGGTCGCGCGCAAGCACGGCCTGCTGATCCTGGCCGATGAGATCTACGACAAGATCCTCTACGACGACGCGGTCCACACCCCGATCGCGGCTCTCGCCCCGGATCTGCTGACCATCACCTTCAATGGCCTGTCCAAGGCGTACCGCGTGGCGGGATTCCGGGCCGGATGGATGGCGCTGTACGGTCCGAAGGATCATGCCACCAGCTTCATCGAGGGCCTGGACGTGCTCTCGAACATGCGGCTGTGTCCGAACGTCCCCGCCCAGCACGTGGTCGCCACGGCGCTCGGCGGGTACCAGAGCGTGAACGAGCTGCTGCTGCCCGGTGGGCGCCTGCGCGAGCAGCGGGATGCGGCCTACGAGGGCCTCAGTGCGATCGACGGAGTCCACGTGGTCAAGGCCCAGGGCGCGCTGTACATGTTCCCCCGCCTCGATCCCGAGATGTACCCCATCACGGACGACGAGGAGTTCGCCTTCGACCTCTTGCGCGCGAAGAAACTGCTGGTCACGCAGGGGACGGGCTTCAACCTCGCCACCCCGGACCACTTCCGCATCATCACCCTGCCGAGCGTCGAGGTGCTCGAGAACGCGATCGACCGCATCGCCGACCACCTGGCCTCCATCCGCCGTTGACCTCGGCCTGCCCGAGGTCAGCAGGCCGGCCGGGGCTGTCCGCCGGCTGCCCCGAGCCCTGCCAGGGCCCGCCCGTCGGCGCCCTTTCGCGCGACACGCCGTGATGGTTCGTTCAGTTCGCGGAAATCCTTCAAGTTCGAGGGATTTTCGTGTTCTCGACCGGCGCGCCGCGGATTCCCGCCCGGTGGGGTGCGATCTCGCCTGTCCGGGCGCTGCTTCCGCCCAGCCGGAGGCTGTCCACGTACTGCGGCGTGGTCCTACCTGGCGGTACGTGTGAACCTGCCCGGGCTCGGGTACCGCGCTTCCTCCCCATGGCCGTGCTGTCCACAGCCGGGTCCTGCGCCGCGCAGAGCGGCGACGCGGACTCCTAACGTCCTTCCATGCCGCCCTCGCCGTCCACGTCACCACCTGCTTCGCCGTCCACCATGGCGTCCACGTCACCACCTGCTTCGCCGTCCACCACGGCACCCGCCCCTCGACGCCGAAGTCGCACCAAGATCCCTGCGGGCAGGGTCTTCTCACGCAGCAGATTGAGGAGCCTCGGCGTGAGCTCCCGGCGGATCGAGTCCCGCGAGTTCGTCGGAGTGCTGCCCGGGTATTACGGCCTGGCCGCGGAACCGGTCCCTCTCGCCGAGGTCGCCAGGGCGGCGCAGGAGCACCTGGTCCCGCACGGCATCCTCTCGCACCTCACGGCTGCGGAACTGCTGGGGATGCCTCTGCCTCGGCGACTGAGCTGGGGGAAGCGGGCGCAGATCCATGTCGATGTCGAACCGTCCCGGCGTCGCACCGGGTCCCGGGGTCTCGTGGTCCATACCCGGCCCCGTCGCCGTCCGGTCCGGCTGAGCTCGGGGCTGATGATCGCGGATCCGCTCGAGGTGCTGCTCGATCTGGCCGGGATCCTGGTCCACGACGACCTGGTCGCCTGTATCGATGCTCTGGGCTCCCTGCGCAGGAGGGACGTGAGGATCCCCGTCGAGACGGCCCGGTCGGCCGCGCAGGGGATGACCGGACGGCACGTCAAGGCCCTGCGCCGTGCGGCCCGGGACGCACGTGACGCCGTGGACTCACCCCGCGAGACGATGACCCGGCTACTGCTGGTCCGACGCGGCTACCCGGAACCGCTGACCAACCGGCCGATCATCGACCGGGACACCGGGGTCACGTACTACCTCGACCTGTCCTATGGTCGCTGGAGGATCGCGATCGAGTACGACGGGAAGGACCACTTCGACCCGGAGCGCATCAAGCGGGACCGGGCCAAGGACGAGACACTGCACGAGCAGAACTGGTCCGTCCTGCGGATCACCAGCCATGATCTCGATGACCCGCGTCGGTTCCTGACCAAGCTGGATGCCACGATCGCGGCAGCGAAGCGGCGGGAGGGCCAGGAGATGTAGCCGGACCGCTCGGCAGCGCGGTTGAGCCGTTCGGCTCTGCGGCCGGACCATACTGCTCCGTTGCCGGACCAGACGGCTCCGTTGCCGGACCAGACGGCTCTGCGGCTGGACCGTTCGACACCGCAGCTCCGCGACGAGCCCAGGAAGAGCCGGACACGCCGGTCGAGGGCCCTCGAGAACACGGAAATCCCCCGGTTCTGGGGGAAATCCGTGCTCTCGAGCGGCGTGTCGCGTAGGCGGGCTGGCGTGTCGGGAGCGTGGGCGCCGGCGTCCTGTGTGGGCCGGGCGGGTGGGCCGGCCCAGCCGGGCTCAGGCGGGGTGGTCGCTCATCATGCTCTCGCGGGAGATGCGCACCATCTCCTCGCGGTCGACGACCTTGACGCGGGCCCGGGCCTCACCGTCGGCGTCCAGGGCAGCGGCGCCGAGCTCCTTCTCGTGGGCGTCCAGCGCCGTCCAGCCGTCCCAGGTCGTGAACTCGACGCCCCGCTCCTCGAGCAGGCGCAGGATCGCATCGCCGTCCCGCTCGGTGGCGGGGGAGAGCACTCCGGCGTCGAGATCCGCGAGCATGCTGGTGACGGTCTCGATCGCATCGGACTTAGTCGCGCCGATCAGACCCACCGGGCCGCGCTT
>DXDT01000078.1 GCA_019115335.1 Candidatus Brachybacterium merdigallinarum | reverse complement strand
CACGATCATGACCGACCCGGAGATCGCCGACGCCACCTACATCGAGCCGATCGACCCGGACATCATCCGCTCGATCATCGCCGCCGAGCGTCCCGACGCGATCCTGCCCACCCTCGGCGGGCAGACGGCGCTGAACGCCGCCGTGGCCCTGGCCGAGAACGGCACCCTCGAGGAGTTCGGCGTCGAGATGATCGGCGCCAGCCTGGACGCGATCCAGAAGGCCGAGGACCGACAGCTGTTCAAGGAGGTCGTCGAGCGCGTGGGCGGCGAGTCCGCCCGTTCCCGGATCTGCCACTCCATGGACGACATGCTCGCGGCCGCCGACGACCTCGGCTACCCGATGGTGGTCCGCCCCAGCTTCACCATGGGCGGCCTCGGTTCCGGCATGGCCTACGACGAGGCGGACCTGCGCCGCATCGGCGGCGACGGGCTGCACTACTCGCCGACCACCGAGGTGCTCCTGGAGGAGTCGATCCTGGGCTGGAAGGAGTTCGAGCTCGAGCTCATGCGCGACCGCAACGACAACTGCGTCGTGGTCTGCTCGATCGAGAACGTCGACGCCGTCGGCGTGCACACCGGCGACTCCGTCACCGTGGCGCCGGCCCTGACCCTCACCGACGTCGAGATGCAGCACCTGCGCGACCTCGGCATCGCCATCATCCGTGAGGTCGGGGTGGACACCGGCGGCTGCAACGTGCAGTTCGCGACCCACCCCGAGACCGGCCGCGTGGTCGTCATCGAGATGAACCCGCGCGTCTCCCGCTCCTCGGCGCTGGCCTCCAAGGCCACCGGCTTCCCGATCGCCAAGATCGCGGCCCGCTTGGCCATCGGCTACTCCCTGGACGAGATCCGCAACGACATCACCGGCACCACCCCGGCGAGCTTCGAGCCGGCCCTGGACTACGTGGTGGTCAAGGTGCCGCGCTTCGCCTTCGAGAAGTTCCCGGCCGCCGATCCCACTCTCACCACCACCATGAAGTCGGTGGGCGAGGCGATGGCACTGGGCCGCAACTTCACCGAGGCGCTCGGCAAGGCCCAGCGCTCCCTGGACGCGAAGGGCAGCCAGCTGACCTATGACGGCACCCCGCCGAGCGCCGAGGAGGTCACCGAGCTGATCGACGCCGCACGCACGCCCACCGCGGGCCGCCTGGTGGATATCTCCCGGGTGCTCTGGGCCGCCGCCGAGGGCGTGGTGGACCCCGCCGAGACCGTGGAGCGCTTGTACGAGGCCACCTCGATCGACCGCTGGTTCCTGGACCAGATGCTGCTGGTCGCCGAGCTCGCCGCCGAGATCCGCACCTCGCCGGTGCTGGACGCCGATCTGCTGCGCCTGGCCAAGCGCCACGGCCTCTCCGACGACCAGATCGGGAACCTGCGCGGACAGCACGGCGACGTCGTCAAGGGGGTCCGGGAGGCCCTCGGCATCAACCCGGTGTTCAAGACGGTCGACACCTGCGCCGCCGAGTTCGCCTCCCGCACCCCGTACCACTACTCCAGCTACGACCAGGAGACCGAGGTCGAGCCGCGCGAGCGGCCCGCGATCCTGATCCTGGGCTCGGGTCCGAACCGCATCGGACAGGGCATCGAGTTCGACTACTCGTGCGTCCACGCCGCGCTCGCCCTCGGCGACCGGGACCTGCCCGGCGGCGGCTACGAGACCGTGATGGTCAACTGCAACCCCGAGACGGTCTCCACCGACTACGACATCGCCGACCGGCTCTACTTCGAGCCCCTCACCTTCGAGGACGTCGTCGAGGTGTACGAGGCGGAGAAGGCCGCCGGCCCCGTCGCCGGCGTCATCGTGCAGCTGGGCGGGCAGACCCCGCTGTCGCTGGCTCGCCGGCTCGAGGCGGCAGGACTGCCGATCATCGGCACCACCCCCGCCGCGATCGACCTCGCCGAGGACCGCGGCCACTTCGGAGCGGTGCTCACCGGCGCCTCGCTGCCCGCCCCGCCCTACGGCACCGCGTGGGGGCTGGCCGATGCGACCGAGGTCGCCGCCGCCGTGGGCTACCCGGTGCTGGTGCGCCCCAGCTACGTCCTGGGCGGCCGCGGCATGGAGATCGTCTACGACGAGGAGCAGCTCGTGGACTACGTGGGCCGCAACGTGCCCGACGGCGGCCGGGCCGAGGCCCCCATCCTCATCGACCGGTTCCTCGATACGGCCGTGGAGATCGACGTGGACGCCCTGTTCGACGGCGAGGAGCTCTACCTCGGCGGCATCATGGAGCACATCGAGGAGGCCGGCGTCCACTCCGGCGACTCCGCCTGCACCCTCCCGCCCGTCGCCCTGGGGGACGACGTCCTGGACCGGATCCGCGAGTCCACCCTCGCTATCGCCCGCGGCGTCGGCGTGCGCGGACTGCTCAACGTCCAGTACGCCCTCGCCCAGGGGATCCTGTACGTCCTCGAGGCGAACCCGCGGGCCTCTCGCACGGTGCCCTTCGTCTCCAAGGCGACCGGCGTGCAGCTCGCCCAGGCCGCCGCCCGCGTGATGGCCGGTGAGACGATCGCCCAGCTACGCACCGCGGGTGCCCTGCCCACCGGCGGCGACGGCACCCACCTTCCCGCGGACGCCCCGATCGCGGTGAAGGAGGCCGTGATGCCCTTCAAGCGGTTCCGCACCAGTGATGGTCGGGCGGTCGACTCCGTGCTGGGCCCCGAGATGCGCTCGACCGGTGAGGTGATGGGCATGGACAAGACCTTCCCCCTCGCCTTCGCCAAGTCGCAGCTGGCGATCTCCGGGCAGGGCCTGCCCACCTCCGGCACCGTGTTCGTCTCGGTGGCGGATGCGGACAAGCGCGGGCTCATGCTCCCGGTGGCGCGCCTGGCCGCGCTCGGCTTCGAGATCCTCACCACGGCCGGGACCGGCCGTGTGCTGAACCGCTCCGGCATCCCCTGCCAGGTGCTGCGCAAGGCCTCCGAGGAGGGCGAGGGGCTCAGCGTCATCGAGCACATCGAGGCCGGGGGCATCTCCCTGGTCCTGAACACGCCCTCGGGCTCCGATGCCCGGGCCGACGGCTACGCCATCCGAGCCGCGGCGACCTCGATGGACGTCCCGATCATCACCACCCTGCAGGAGTTCCAGGCAGCGGTGCAGGCGATCGAGGCGCGCCCCGTGGAGCCGTTCGCGGTCACCAGCCTCCAGGATCACACCCGGCGCCTGACCGAGCAGCGCCTCGTGGCGGGAGCATGAGCGCGCCGGCACCGGCCGTGCCTGGCCCGGCCCCCTTCGGGCAGCGCCTGCAGGCGGCGCGACGACGCTGCGGGCCGCTCGTGGCGGGCATCGACCCCCACGCCTCCCTGCTGGAGGAGTGGGGGCTGCCCGACGACCCCACTGGCCTGTGGGCCTTCTCCCGCACTGCCCTGGCGGCGGTGCGGGGCCAGGTCGCCGCGATCAAGCCGCAGTCGGCGTTCTTCGAGCGCCACGGCTCCGCCGGCGTGGCGGTCCTCGAGGAGCTCCTCGCCGCCGCCCGAGAGGCCGGGGTGCTGACCATCCTGGACGTCAAGCGCGGTGACATCGGCTCGACCATGGGCGCCTACGCCGCCGCGCACCTCCTCCCGGGAGCTCCTCTCGAGGCCGATGCGATCACCGTCAGCCCCTATCTCGGGGTCGGATCGCTGGATCCGGCCCTCCAGCTCGCCCGGGACCATGGCAAGGGGCTGTTCGTCCTCGCCCTGACCTCGAACCCCGGGGCCGAGCACTACCAGCACGCGCGCCTGTCCGCACCGGCCGCGACGGATCATCCGGCCGCTGCGGACGACCCGTCGGCACACTCCGTGGCCCGGGACGTGGCGCGACACGCCGAAGAGCACGGCGGAGGCACGAAGAGCTCCTGGGGGAGCATCGGCCTGGTCGTCGGCGCGACCGTGGGCGATGCCTACCGCCGCCTCGGGCTCGACGTGGCCGCGCCGCACGCCCCGCTGCTGGCCCCGGGCTTCGGAGCTCAGGGCGCAGGCCCGCGCGAGCTCACCGAAGTGTTCGGTGAAAGTGCAGGTCACGTGCTGGTTGCGCTGTCCCGTGGACTGCTCTCCGCCGGCCCCGATCAGGAGGCGCTGCAGGAACGGCTCCGGCAGCTGCGCTCCCAGTACCGCTGACCGGCGCCGTCACCGCACGGTCCCGGCCCGCCGATGATGCCCTCCCGGGGTGCTGCAGAGCGCTCCGCGAGGGTGCTCTTCGGGTGCCGAGCTGGACATTCATCCGGGAAATGTGCGCCCCACCACGCCTTTGGGGTTACGCTCTTCCCACACACGCCGGAAGAATCCCGAAGTGTGACCTGCACGAGCAACCGCACCGACAGAACAAGAGGTAAGAACAGTGGCTCTCCCTCCCCTCACCCCTGAGCAGCGGGCCGAGGCCCTGAAGAAGGCCGCAGAGGCTCGTCGCGAGCGCGCCGCCATCAAGGCCCGCCTGAAGGACAGCGCCGGCCGTCGCGGCGAAGAGATCAAGAAGGTCCTCAAGGAAGCAGAGACCAACGAGATCGTCGGCCGACTCCGCGTCTCCGCCCTGCTCGAGGCCCTGCCGGGCGTCGGCAAGGTCAAGGCCCAGCAGATCATGGAGGAGATCGGCATCTCGCCCTCGCGCAAGATCCGCGGTCTCGGCTCCCACCAGGCGGA
>DXDT01000077.1 GCA_019115335.1 Candidatus Brachybacterium merdigallinarum | reverse complement strand
CCTGCTGCACGGCCGGGCGGATCTCCTCCAGCTCCTTGCGGATCGCGGGGGTGACCTCGGAGGGGTTCGCGGTGGTCTGGTCGATCGCGGCCTTCACCGCGCCGCAGGAGCCGTGGGCGAGCACCACGATGACCGCGACGCCGAGCTCAGCGACCGCGAACTCCATGGTCGCGACCGTGTTCTCGTTCGCGATCTGGCCGATGTTGCGCACCACGAACAGGTCGCCCAGGCCGCAGTCGAAGAGGATCTCCGCGGCGACGCGCGAGTCCGAGCAGCCCAGGAACGCCGCGTTCGGCGCCTGCGAGCCGGTCAGCTCGGAGCGCCGCGCCGCATTCTGCTGCGGGTGGCGCAGATCGCCCGCCATGAATCGCTCGTTCCCCTGGGCGAGGGCATCCCAGGCCTGCTGGACGGTGACGCGGGGAGAGGTCATGAGGGGGTCCTTCGTGCTGGGGTGCGCCGAACGGGTCCGCTCGGTGCCAGGCGCGCCCTCGCGGGCTCACGCCCCGGTGCAGGATACTCCCGGCCGATGGGGGCGGCCGCGGCGTCCGCGACCGTGCAGTCGGGAGCCGATCAGCCCTCCGCGGCGGAGATGTTCACCTGCCACTCGATGCCGAAGCGGTCGGTGAAGGCGCTGTAGACGTCGCCCCACATCTGTTTCTCGAGCGGCATCTGGATGGTGCCGCCCACGGAGAGCGTCTCGTAGGCGCTGCGCAGCACCGCCTCGTCATCGCCCATCAGGAAGAGGGTGACGTTGGTGCCACGGGTGTACGCATGCACCCGGACAACCTGCGGACCAGGCCCCTCTCCTGCGTACGATCGTCCGCGTGACCTCCTCGCCCGCGGTTCCCGCCTCTCCGATCTCCCTGCGCCGGCGGCGCTTCGCGCTGTACGCCCTGTTCCTGCTGCCGGGACTGAGCATGTCCGCCTGGGTCACTCGCACCCCGGCGGTGCGGGACCTGCTGGAGGCCTCCACCGCGCAGATGGGGCTGGTGCTGTTCGGGCTCTCGATCGGGTCGATGCTGGGGATCCTGTCCTCGGGGCCGCTGGTGATGCGGCTCGGCACCCGGCCCGTCGTGCTCCTCGGCTCGGCGCTCGTGGTCGTGGCACTGCCGACGATCGCCATCGGCGCCGCCAGCGGCCAGCCGCTGCTGACCGCGTTCGGCCTGGCGCTGTTCGGCGGCGGGATGGGCGGCGGCGAGGTCGCTATGAACGTCGAGGGCGCGGACGTCGAGAAGCTCAGCAGGCGCTCCTTCCTGCCCTCCCTGCACGGCTGCTTCAGCCTCGGCACCGTGATCGGGGCGGTGCTCGGCATTCTCGCCAACGGGGCGAGCTTCCCGGTGGTGCCCCATCTCGTCGCGACCGCCGCCGTCGGGGCAGGACTGCTGGTCTGGGCGATGCGTGCGATCCCCGCCGGGACCGGAAAGGTCACGGCCGACGAGCGGGCCGCGCAGGCCGCGACGCCGCGACTTGCGATCTGGAAGGACACGCGGCTGGTCATGATCGGTGGTGTCGTGCTCGCCATGGCGCTCGCCGAGGGCACCGCCAACGACTGGCTGCCGCTGATCATGGTCGACGGGCACGGCTTCGGCGCGACGATGGGTTCGCTCGTGTTCGCGCTGTTCGCGGCCTCGATGACGATCGGCCGCTTCGCCGGCGGGCCGATCGTGGAGCGCGTCGGTCGATCCCGCGTGCTCCTGGTCAGCGCCCTGTTCGCCGCGACCGGTCTCGCGCTCATCGCGTTCGTGGACAGTCAGGTCGTGGCCGTCGCGGCGGTGGTGCTGTGGGGCCTCGGAGCCTCCCTCGGCTTCCCGCTCGCGCTCTCCGCCGCCGGGGACTCCGGTCAGGACTCCGCCGCGCGCGTCGCCCTCGCCTCGGTGATCGGCTATCTCGCCTTCCTCGTCGGCCCGCCGACGCTCGGGTTCCTCGGCGAGGAGATCGGGCTGCGCGGCGCACTGGTAGTGCCGCTCGCGGTCGCGCTCGTGGCGGTGCTGCTCAGCCCCGCCACCGGCACCCGTCGGCCGTCCACGGAGGAGCAGCGGGAGGCGGCGGCCGCACGATGAGGTGATGCGGTTCGGTGCAGTCGCCTCAGCCGCCGAACAGCGTCCCGACGTCGACCTCCCAGATCGCCCAGCTGGCGCCGGCGGCGAGCAGGAGCCCGCCGGCGAGGATCCAGCCCAGCATCGCCAGCAGGTTCAGGAGGATCCCCCAGCCGGCGCGTCCGCGGGCGAACGGCTCGCTCCCGCGCGACATGACCCCGAGGATCAGCTCGAGCATCGGCGCGATCAGGGTCCATCCCGCCAGCAGCGAGAGGATCCCGAGCAGCAGGCTCGCAGTGCCCTTGCCGGTGCCGTGGTGCGTGGTCGGTCCGTCGTAGGCGGTCACGGGCAGGCCCTCCTGGTGGTCGATGTGCGCCCAGGTCCCTGAGCGTGCTCGCCAGCGTAGGAACGGAGCGGAGCCGATGGATCGGCCTGCGGGATGGTCCGGAGAGGCCCGCGGTCCACGCCGGGTGTGGCCGACCGTCGCCCAAGGCCTGACCTGCATCGGCGCCCGCGACCTGCGCTGCGATGCGGACCCACGACGTCCGAACCATCGACCCTCGGCCGGCCAGGCGTCTCAGTCGACGTCGATGCCGCTCACCAGGCGTAGGCCTCCGGGGCCGGACCGCCCGGGCCGGGGAAGATCTCGTCGAGCGCCGCGAGGTCGTCCTCGGTGAGCTCGATGTCCATGGCGGCGATCGCGGAGTCCAGCTGCTCCATGGTGCGCGGGCCGATGATCGGGCCCAGCACTCCCGGACGGTGCAGCAGCCAGGCCAGCGCCGCCTGACCGGGGGCGAGGTCGCGCTCGGCGCAGAAGGACTCCCAGCGATCCAGCTGGTCCGTGAGATCGGCCGGATCGTGCCGACGGTCGGCGTTCCGGCGGCGCACGCCGTCCTCTCGTCGGCCGCCGAGCTTCCCGCCGGACAGCGGCGACCAGGGGATCACCCCCATGCCGTAGTGCTCCGCTGCGGGCAGCACCTCGAGCTCGATGTCCCGGGAGAGCAGGTTGTACAGCGACTGCTCGGAGACGAGCCCCAGCGTGTGGCGGGCACGGGCGATCTCGTTCGCCTGGGCGAGGTGCCAGCCGGCGAAGTTCGAGGAGCCGACGTAGCTGATCTTCCCCTGCGCGATCAGCAGGTCCATCGCCTGCCAGATCTCCTCCCAGGGCGCGGAGCGGTCCACGTGGTGCATCTGGTAGAGGTCGATGTGGTCGGTCTGCAGGCGGCGCAAGGACGCATCGACAGCGCGGCGAATGTTCAGGGCGGAGAGGCCGCGGTCGTTCGCGCCGGGGCCCATCTCGCCGAACACCTTGGTGGCCAGCACGATCTCCTCGCGTCGGCCGCGGGAAGCGAGCCAGCGGCCGACGATCTCCTCGGTCCAGCCCTTGCGGTCCTTGCCGCCGTACACGTTGGCGGTGTCGAAGAACGTCACTCCCTGGTCCAGGGCCCGGTCCATGATCGCGAAGGCGTCCTCCTCCGCGGTGTGGGGGCCGAAGTTCATGGTGCCGAGGACGAGTCGGGAGACGGTCGCCCCGGTGCGTCCGAGCTGGGCCTGCTGCATGGTGGTGCGCTCCTCGTGTCGTGGCGGCGTCGCTGCGGGGGAGCGAGGTCCGCTGCGGGAAACCCTATTCCGCGGAGCCGCCGGCGGCCAGAGTGCGGCCGGTTGGGAGGCAGTGGGTCCCACAGTGCGTTGGCGGGGCTCCGGGGGAGGGAGACGGCGGGCAACTCGTGAAGGGGCGGACGGGGTTCTCGTGCGGAGATCTGTGTACGTCATGTACATCATGTACGTGACTCGACGAAGAACACCCACGGGCGCAGTCACGAGCTCGACCACGAAGGGAGCCGCTGTGCTCTCACCCGTATCCAGCGGCAGTGAAGCGCGCTCGCACGGGGCGGCATCGATGTCGGGGCTGTGCAAGGAGAGCGGCAGGGCCTCTTCTCATATACCCCCAGGGGGTATACAATCGGGGTATGAGCGCACATCACGAAGGGCAGGGACACGCAGGCCATCACGCGCACGACGGGCACGACACCCACAGCGAGCACGACCTGCACGCCGGGCACGACGCCCATGTCGGTCACGACATGCACGCCGGTCATGACGCGCACGGCGGGCATCACGGACATGGCGGTCACGGCGGGCACGGCGATCACGTCGCGCAGTTCCGTCGGCTGTTCTGGATCATGCTGGTGCTCGCGGTGCCCGTCGTCGGCCTCTCGCCGATGTTCGCGGACCTGATCGACTACACCATCCCGGACGTGCCGGGCCTGGCCTGGGTCGCGCCGATCCTCGGCACCGTCATGTACGTGTGGGGCGGGAAGCCGTTCCTCACCGCGGGGCTCTCCGAGATCCGCTCCCGCCAGCCCGGGATGATGCTGCTGATCAGCCTCGGCATCACCGTCGCGTTCCTCGCCTCGTGGGGCGCGACCCTGGGACTGCTCGACCATCAGCTCGAGTTCTGGTGGGAGCTCGCGCTGCTGATCGTGATCATGCTGCTCGGGCACTGGATCGAGATGCGCTCCCTCGCGCAGACCTCCTCCGCGCTCGACTCCCTCGCGGCGCTGCTGCCCGATGGGGCCGAGCGGATCGAGGGGGAGGAGATCGTCACCGTCGCCCCCTCCGACCTGCGCACCGGCGATCTCGTGCTGGTCCGCCCCGGCGCCTCGATCCCGGCCGACGGCACCGTCGTCGAGGGGCGCGCCGACGTCGACGAGTCGATGATCACCGGCGAGTCCCGGGCCGCCCCGCGCACCGCCGGGGACCGCGTGGTCGCCGGCACCGTCGCGACCGACTCGAACCTGCGCATCGAGGTCACCGAGACCGGTGAGGGCACCGCGCTCGCCGGCATCCAGCGCCTGGTCTCCGAGGCGCAGAGCTCCTCCTCCCGCGCCCAGCGGATCGCGGACCGCGCCGCCGCCTGGCTGTTCTGGTTCGCGCTCGGCGCGGCCGTCATCACCGCGCTCGTGTGGACGCTGCTGGGCATGCCCGATGACGCCGTCATCCGCACCGTCACCGTGCTGGTCATCGCCTGCCCGCACGCCCTGGGCCTGGCGATCCCGCTGGTGGTCTCGCTCGCGACCGAGCGCGCCGCCCGCGCCGGCGTGCTCGTCACCGACCGGCTCGCCCTCGAGGGCATGCGCACCGTCGACACCGTCCTGTTCGACAAGACCGGCACCCTCACCCGCGGCGAGCCCGAGCTCTCCGAGATCGCCGTCGCCCCCGGCAGCGGGCTCGAC
>DXDT01000076.1 GCA_019115335.1 Candidatus Brachybacterium merdigallinarum | reverse complement strand
GCTCAGCCTGGTGGTCTGCATGGGCATCGGCCCGGTCCCGATCGCGCCCGGCATCACCGCCCAGGTGATCGCCCAGCATCTGGGCCTGTCGGTGCCGGTGACCTGGGAGGCGTCGACGGATTCGATCGTGTGGACCGTGCGCCTGCCCCGGGTGCTGATGGGGGCCGCGGTCGGGGCGTGCCTGGCGATGAGCGGTGCGGCCCTGCAGGCGATGGTGCGCAACATGCTCGCTGATCCCTACATCCTGGGCGTCTCCGGCGGCGCCTCCACCGGCGCCGCGGCCGCGATCCTGTTCGGGGTCGGTGCCGCGTTCGGGGAGTACGCACAGTCCCTGCTGGCCTTCGCGGGGGCGCTCGGCGCGGCGCTGCTGGTGTTCTTCATCGCCCGCGCCGGCGGGCATGTCACCTCGCTGCGGATGCTGCTGTCCGGGGTCGCGGTCGGCTACGCGCTCACCGCGGTGACCAACCTGCTGATCTTCTCCTCCGATTCCGCGGAGGGGTCGCGCTCGGTGATGTTCTGGATGCTGGGCTCGCTGTCCCTGGCCCGCTGGAACGCGTTCCTGCTGATCGCCCTGCTCGCCGCCGGGATCGGACTGCTGGTGATGCTCGCCGGGGCGCGGGTGCTCGATGCGCTCAGCGCCGGCGACGAGATCGCGCACGGCCTGGGCATCTCCCCGGACCGGGCCCGGGTCGGATTCCTGCTGGTGGTCTCGCTGTGCACCGCGGCGGCGGTCGCCGGGGCCGGTGCGATCGGCTTCGTGGGCCTGGTGATCCCGCACCTGGCCCGCCGCCTGGTCGGGGCTCGCCACCGGGTGCTGATCCCCGCCGCCGCCCTGCTCGGCTCCCTGTTCCTGCTGTGGGCCGACGCCTTCGCCCGCATCGTGATGCAGCCCCGCGAGCTGCCGATCGGCGTGATCACCGCGGCGATCGGCGCTCCGTTCCTGCTGATCCTCGTCCGTCGCCTCTACGCCCGCCAGCGCTGACCCCCGGCTCTCCCCGCCCTGCTCGAAGGAGCTCCATGCCTCGCACACCGCTGATCACCTCCCCCGCCTCCCAGCCCCGGCGCGCCCCGCTGCGTCGCCGCACGCTGATGACGGGCCTCGTCGGCGCCGTCGGCCTGACCGCGGCCTGCAGCGCAGGAAGCGGTTCCGACGGCACCGGCGGCTCCGACGGCGGCGGCGCGGCGGAGGGCTTCCCGCTCGAGCTGGCCAACTGCGAGGCGACGCTGAGGTTCGACGCCCCGCCGGAGCGGATCGTGCTGCTGGAATCCGCACCCGTGACCACGCTGGACGGCATCGGGGTGCTGGATCGGGTCGTCTCCCGCGCCGGGGCGTTCCCGCCCGGGTACTACGAGGAGGATCTCGCCGCCCGCATCGAGGTGATCCCGGCGCTGTCCGAGGACATCGACGCCTCCGGCCACCTGCAGATCTCCCAGGAGATGGTGATCGCCCAGGAACCGGACATCGTGTTCGGGCTCCCCAATGGCGTGACCCGGGAGGCCCTGGCCGTTGCCGGCGCCGCAGTGATGGTCCAGGACATCTACTGCGGGACCACCGAGGAGCGGGCGAGCTTCGAGACGCTGTACACGACGATCAGCACCTATGGGAAGGTCTTCGGCCGCACCGAGGAGGCGGGCTCCCTGGTCGCCGCGCTGCTGGAGCGGGTCGCGGCGGTCTCGGAGTCCGCGCAGGATCTGAGCACCGCCACCGCAGCGGTGCTGTACCCCTCGCTCGGCGGCGGCCCGCTGTACACCTACGGCTCCGGCTCCATGGTCACCGCGCAGCTGGACGCCCTGGGCATCGAGAACGTCTTCGCCGATACCGACGAGCGGGTGTTCGAGATCAGCGCGGAGCCGCTGCTGGCCGCCGATCCGGACGTGCTGATCGTCCTCTACCAGGGCGAGGACGACGGCAGCGACGTCACCGAGGAGATGATCGCCCAGGACCAGCTCTCGGGCCTGCGCGCCGTGCAGGAGCAGGCGGTGCTGCCGCTGCTGTTCAACTTCGCCGAGCCCGCCTCCCCGCTGGTGGTGGACGGACTGGAGAGGATCCACGAGTGGCTGCTCGAGCAGGAGGGCTGACCGCGGCCACCGGGCCAGCGGCCGGTGGGGTCGCGGGGACCCGGGCGCCGATCCTCGAGGCCCGCGGGCTGCGTCACGCCTTCGGGCCCGCGCCGGTGCTGCAGGGGCTGGACCTGGCTGTGCGGGACGGGGAGATGCTCGGGCTGATCGGTCCCAACGGCAGCGGGAAGACGACCGCGCTGCGGATCCTGCACCGCGCCCTGGTGCCCGATGCGGGGCAGGTGCTGCTGGAGGGGCGCGACCTGGCCGAGCTCTCCGGGCGCGAGCGGGCTCGGCGGATCGCGGTGATGGCGCAGGAGCTCTCCGGGGAGGTGCCGCTGACCGCTGCGGACGTGGTGCTGCTGGGCCGCATCCCCCATTCCGGATCGTTCGGCGCCACCACCGACGAGGACCTGCAGATCGCCACGGAATCCCTGACCGGTGCCGGGGCGCTGCACCTGGCGCGGCGGGAGTTCGGGGTCCTCTCCGGCGGGGAGAAGCAGCGGGTGCTTATCGCCCGGGCGCTCGCCCAGCGGCCCCGCCTGCTGCTGATGGACGAGCCGACCAACCATCTGGACATCGGCTCCCAGCACCATGTGCTGCAGGTGGTGCGGGAGCGGCGCCTGGCCACCGTGGTCGTGCTGCACGACCTGAACCTCGCGGCCCGTTACTGCGACCGGGTGATCGTGCTGGATCAGGGCCGGGCCCTGATCGACGGACCCCCCGCCGAGGCGCTCGACGCCTCGCTGGTCAGCGACACCTACCGCGTCTCCGCCGAGCGCGTCACCGCCGCCGACGACACCGCCCAGTTCCTATTCCGCGGCCACCGCAGCGGAAGCCGGCCCCGATGACTGCCAGGATCCCCGCCGCCGCCCCCGGCGAGCCCACCGATGACCGAGGAGCCCACCGATGACACGCACCGCTGACCCTGCGCAGGCACGCTGGAACGAGTACTGGACCCGATACGCCGCCGAGTACGACGAGCACCAGCTGCACCGCCTCTCCCAGCCCCGCGAGCGGGAGACCTGGTCGCGGGTGTGGTCGGCGGCGCTACCCGCGGGGACCCGCACCGTGCTGGACGTCGGCACCGGCAGCGGCAACGTCGCCCTGCTGCTGGCGGCCGACGGATACGACGTCACCGGCATCGACCTGGCCGAAGGGATGCTCGAGCAGGCGCGCGCGAAGCTCGCCGGGCATCCCCGCCCGCCCCGCTTCCTCACCGGTGACGCGGTGCAGCCGCCGTTCCCGCCGAGATCCTTCGACGCGATCGTCTCGCGATACCTGCTGTGGACGCTGCGCGATGCCCCGACCGCCCTGGCCCGCTGGTTCGAGCTGCTGCGGCCCGGCGGCGCACTGGTCGCGGTGGACGCCCCCTGGTTCGAGGAGGGCACGGAGCTGCCGCGCGGCACCGAGCGCCAGGACCACTTCGCCGCGGCCTATGACCGGGCAGCCTTCGACCGGCTCCCCTTCGGGCGGGCCGGGTCCGAGCAGATCCACGCCGAGTGGGAGGCGGCGGGCTTCATCGAGGTGCAGGTGGATCCGCTGCCCGAGGTGCTCGAGCTGGACCGTGCCCACGGCGTCGCCGCCGGGCACTCCCCGCAGCTGCAGCACCGCTTCAGCGCCCGCCGGCCTGGCTGAGACCTGCCTGGCTCGTGTGGTCCCACACCCGCCGGGGAAGCACGTCAGTGCCGCCAGCGCGTCCGACAGGCCACCCTCGGCCATCGGGGTCGAGCCGGGGATCCGCTCTACGGAATCCGGAGGAGGCTGCACACCGGCGCTGACCTGCAGCGTCGGCGAACACGCTCACGAGAGGAACGGCTTGCCCGGCTGATCGGGTTCGGGCGGCTCGTCCTCGTTGCGGATGATGCTGACCATGCCGTTGGGCTCCATGAACGCGCGAGCAACCCGGGCCGGGTCCTCGATGCCGTGCAGGCGCAACTGAGAGATGACCTCGTCCTCCGACATCAGCTCGCGACGCATGCTGCTGCGGTTCAGCTCGCCGTCCCGGATCAGCGTGCGCGGCTGTGCCTTGACCAGCGTCGAGAACCAGGGCCAGCGGTAGCTCGCTGCATCGACCACGACGCTCCAGAACAGAATGGTGCACGCCAGCACCATCCCGTCGGCGATGGAATCCGCTGAGCCGGTGAGTCCGGAACTCGCTGCATCCGCCACCAGCACGACGACGAGGACGTCGGTCAGTCCCAGCCCGCCGGCCTCGCGCCGGCCCACCAGCCGCATCAGGAGGACGAGCACCAGATAGGTGATGGTGCCCCGGATGATCTGCTCCAACACCGGAACGCTCAATCCGAACATCGCGAACCAGTCCGGCACGTCGTCTCCTCCCGTCGGTGCGCCGACGGCGCAGGTGTGTCTCCGACCGATGGTATGGCCGGCGCCGTCCGGGTCAGCTCCTCACGGGCGGCGCCAGGTGTCCTCGCCGACCGCAGCCGCGCCGACCGGGCCCATCTGCAGCATCCCGCCGTCCACGGCCCAGGATGCGCCGGTGACATACGCGGCCTGTGGTGAGGCGAGGAACGCGATCACGGCCGCCACCTCGCGAGCATCGCCGGGGCGGCCCAGCTCCCCCACCAGCTCGTCGACGACGCGTCCGGCGCGGGTGAGCTCGGAGGTGTCCAGGTGCGCGACCGGGGCGCGGCGGCCGTGGGAGCGGACCTCGGCGGCAGTCTCCTCAGCACCTTCCTGATCGGTGTTGTAGGTGACGGCGACGTCCATGCCGGCCTCGGCGAGGGCCACGGCGGTGGCCCGGCCGATCCCGGAGTCGGATCCGACGACGATGGCACGAGTGGGAACGAAGGGCATGGTCTCTCCTCGGTCGAGGGCGGGCCGGAACCGGTGGTCGCGGCACGGCGGCGCGCGAAGCGCCCCGGCACAGGTCCATCAGTCTGGCACTGCCCCGTCAGCCCCCGGAAGGGCACCGACCTTTCGGGCGGGGGAGGCGGGGAGGTGACGCCGAGGTCCCCGACCCTCGGTTCCAGCTCCGGACTCGGCCTCGATCCGCTGCGCCTGCCCGATCGGTACCTGGGCGCGGCGCTCCTGGAAGGGACTCGCCGGAATGTTCGAGCAGGCCAGCGCGCGCAGGCCAGGCTGAGAGGGGAACCGGTGAGCGTCAGGCAGCGCACTCCCCGCGCCGGGCGCCGTCGACGTCCGGCTCCACGCCCGCTCCGGTCGGCGCGACCGCATTGTCCGTGCAGCTCAGCGACCCGTTCACCACGAGCCCGGAGAGGATGGTCGCCTGGCCGCTGGTGCTGCCCGACAGGGTCACCCGGCCGGTGACCTCCGAGCGGTCCAGGACCACCGGACCCTCCGTGCCGGTCACCCGCAGCGGTCCCACGAGGGTGGAGGGGTCGCAGCCGGCGGTGGTGTCGCCGATCGAGACGCCGCCGGTGGTCCCGTCGACCGTGACCGGGCCCTCGATGCGGGATCCGCACACCGCGACCGTCGAGGCCCCGGTGGTGGTGACGGCGCCGGTGACCTCCGAGCCCTGCACGATCAGCCGGCCGCCGTCGGTGACCCGGACCGAGCCGTCGACGTCCGCATCGATGAGGCACAGCCCGCCCGCTCCGGCGGTCACCGGCCCGTCGTGCTCACCGGTGATGGTGTCCTCGCAGGGAGGATCGACGGTGACCTCACGGGACCAGACCTCCCAGGGCGCCGCGCGTCCCCGGTCCCCGGCCACGACCAGGGTGGTCGGATCCAGCACGGTGAAGCTGCCGTTCTCGGTGTTGGCGTAGTCGATGCCGACCGGGACGCTCCAGTCATCACCCAGCCCGCTCTCGGAGACCGTCATGACGATGCCGGGCCGCCCCACCATCAGCAGCAGCTCCCCGGTGGGCAGCAGCTCGAGGGTCGGCTGGACGCTGAGCAGCTCCTGCCCGGCCGGCCCCACCTCGATCTCCTCCGGCTCGCTCCAGGTCTTGCCGTCGTCGGTCGAGCGGGAGGCGAGCATCGGCAGGCGCCAGCCCACCCGCATCACCATCAGCAGGGAGCCGTCGGCGAGCCGCTCGATCGCGCCCTCGCTCGGCCCCTCGTAGGCCGTGATGTCGGCCTGCTCCGGGTCCCCGGCCGCGACCGTCCCGGAGACCTCCCAGTCGATGCCGCCGTCATGGGAGACCAGGACGATCTGGCGGAAGTGCGTGTCGTCCTCGTAGTAGCCGTAGGCGGACATGTGCAGCGTGCCGTCGGGGTCCTCCACGATGGTGTGCAGCAGCACGAAGCCGCCCAGGGTCGTCCCGGGCCGTTCGGAGGCGCCGATCGGCCGCATCGGCTCCGGGGTGGTCATCGATCCCTCCCGATGCTCCCAGCTCGCGCCGCCGTCCGTGGAGACGGCGGTCTCCACCAGGGCCCGACGGTTCTCGCTGCCCTCCTCCATGTAGGCGTGGAAGTTGACGGCGAGCAGCTCGCCGCTGCGCAGCCGGGTCATGGTCACACCGGAGGTGTCCGGCATGGGGTTGCGGTCCTGGGCGGAGAACCAGCTGTCGCCGCCGTCGTCCGAGCCGCCCAGGAAGATCCCGCCGGCGTCG
Source organism: Candidatus Brachybacterium merdigallinarum (assembly GCA_019115335.1). Classification (GTDB taxonomy): domain Bacteria; phylum Actinomycetota; class Actinomycetes; order Actinomycetales; family Dermabacteraceae; genus Brachybacterium; species Brachybacterium merdigallinarum. The sequence continues at coordinate 17,753 of DXDT01000076.1, read as the reverse complement.
TCGACGTCCGGATGGCCCGAGTACGGGATCAGGACCCGCTTGCCGCCGTCGTCATTCGGAACGACCACCCCCGGGTTCGGGAAGCCGACCTGCTCGCCGCTGTCGTCGATCGTCACCGTGTCGCCGATGTCGAAGGGCGCGGTGCCCACGGCGGCGGGCGGCGTGTCCTCGGGCGCGGCGAAAGCGATGTCGTCGACGAAGACGTCGTCGCCCGTCGTCGCGGCGCCGTCGGCGCCGGTGGTCAGGGCGAGTCCGGTGATCTCGGTGATCTCGTTGTGCTGGCTCGAGTTGTTGCCGATGGTCGAGCCCGCGGAGCCCACGTACTCGCCGTCGACGCTGACCCGCAGGGCGGCGTTGTCGCTCGGCACCGCCAGCTCGACCTGGGTCCACGCATCCGTGGGCACGCTGCCGGCCGGGCTCAGCTCGTGCCAGGTCGCGGTCCACTGCTCGTACCATTCGATGCTGCCGTCCTCGCGCAGCGCGAGGCGGAACAGGGAGTTGGCGGGCTGACCGGTGGGGACCAGCGAGCCGCCGATCAGGTCCACCGTGAAGCCCTGCAGCGAGGCGGGGTTGACCTGGAAGGAGAGGTAGGCGCCCTGCTGCGGCAGGGTCGCGCAGGTCAGGCCTGCGGCGGCCTCAGCGCTCGCATCCTGCAGCCGCAGCGAGCGCTCGCCCTCGAAGGCCCTCTGGTCGCTCACCTCGGCCGGGAGGTATCCGCCCAGCGGCGAGCAGTCCGGCGGCAGGGAGCCCACCGGATCGGACTCGAAGGTGAGGCTCGTGAGGTCACCGGCGATCGTGACCCGCTGGGTGCTGCTGGAGGTGATGCCGTCCGCATCGGTGAGCACGGTGCGCAGCGTGCCGGCACCGGCCCGGGGGAAGGTGTGGGTGATCGTCGCCGTGACCCAGCCGTCCGCATCGGGGCCGCTCAGCTGCACCGGGATGCTCTCGTCCTGCCACAGCGCCGTCGCCGAGAAGTCGGTGACCGCGGTGCCCTCCGGGAGCTGGAAGCGGGCGAGCGGCTCGTCGACGATCTCGGTGTCCCGCAGGATGCTCGCCCCCTCCAGGAGGGGCTCGATCGTGACCCCGGCGAAGGCGTCGTCCGGCAGCTCGCCGGAGACGGCGAGGTCGTCGATGTAGTAGTCGGTGCCGACGGGGCTCTGGCCGCCGGAGCCGAAGAAGACGTCCCCCAGGGTGGGTGAGGGAGCATTGCGCAGCTCGGTCTCGAAGCGGACGCCGTTGACGATCAGCTCGGCCTTCTCGAGGGTGGCGTTGAGGGTGACATCGACCCACTGCCCGGGCACCGCGCCGCCGTCGATCCTGCCGACGTCGGTGAAGGAGGAGCCGTCGTAGGCGGCGATGCGGATGTCCTCGCCCTCGCGATTGAAGGTGAAGCGCCACACGCCGTTGGTGCTGGTGCCGGGCGCGCCCTGGATCGCCACGTACGGCGCGACATCGAGCTGGGCGGGAGAGAAGCGGTAGGAGACCGAGCGCTCTGCGGTCTGAGGGTAGTGGCACCAGGCGCGGGTGTACTCGGTGCTGCTCTGGTCGAGCACGCGCATCGCGCGGTTCGTGGCGTCGGCGCCGCCGAATCCCGCCTCGGCGATGCTGACGTCCCCGATCACCTCGCAGTCCGCGGGCGGGTCGCCGAGCGGTTCGTCGTCGAAGGTGCGCACCGTGCCGTCGGCGGGTGCGGCGACGGCCAGCGGCCCCGGTGCCAGGGTGGCGACCAGGGCGCAGAGCACGCCGGCGACGAGGATCGCCCACCGGCGGTGGGCGGCGGGGACGGATCTGACCAGGGGATGGGTGCTCACGAGCGCTCCTTCGCGTACCGTGCGGCATCGCTCCGTCGCGTGCCGGATACCTCCGAATATGCACATGGAGCGCCGTTCCATGTCCAGCGTTCCATGTCGCTGCACCAGATCTTCACGCCCGGGGAGCACGGGCCGGCCGCCCGGTGTCGTCGCCGCCCGGCCACCACCTGCATGCCACGCCCCGTAACCTCGCCGTTACATGGAACACCTTTCCATGTCGACGATCCTCCGCTACGGTGCTCGACATGGAACAGCGTGCCAAGTCGTATCACTCGCAGGGGCTGCACCGCGCCCTGGCGATCCTGCGACTGCTCGGCGAGGCGGGCGGCCCGCTGACGCTGTCCGCGGTCGCCGCGCAGCTGGACCTGCCGAAGTCCACCGCGATCCGCCTCCTGAACGTGATGGAGGAGGAGGGGTTCGTGCGCCGCTTCGGCGAGCCCCCCGCGTACTCGATCGGTCACGCCGTGCACGAGATCGCCGAGAGCTACCGAGCGCCGACGATGGCCGAGGTCACGGCTCCCGTGCTCAGCCGGCTCGCCGACGAGGTGGGCTTCACCACGAACCTCGGCATGCTGGAAGGGCCCTCGGTCCTCCACCTGCACGTCGCCGAGCCGCAGCGCGCCCTGCGGTTCGCCACCGGCGGCACCCTCGACTACGCCTACTGCACGGGCCTGGGCAAGATGTTGATGTCCGTGCTCGCCGACGACGAGATCGATGCCCACCTGCCGGAGTCCGAGCCCTACGCGAGCTGGACCCCGCACACCCTCACCACCCGCGCCGAGATCGTCGCCGACCTCGAGCGGATCCGCGAGACCGGCCGCAGCATCGACGGCGAGGAGCGCAACCGCGGCGTGACCTGCATGGCCGTGCTGCTGCCCACGGATCACGCGCCGGCGCTCGCGCTGTCGGTCTCGGCGCCGAGCGGCGAGCTCGACGAGCCCGCCCGCGAGCAGATGCTGCCGGTGCTGACCGCGGCGGCCGCGGAGCTCGTGGACCTGCCCGGCTTCGACGCCGCGATCGCTCCCCTGCGCACCCGGATGGCCCTGGCATGATCATCGACGTCCACAGCCACTGCCACCAGCCCGAGCACTGGGGCCACGAGCACGAGGACCACTGGCAGGGCGCCTACGGCGGTGAGCCCTACCCCGTGGTGACGCCCGAGTCCTACGACCAGGTCATGCGCGAGGCCGGGGTCGACGTCGCGGTCGTGTTCGGCCTCGCGGCGTCCCAGGCCGGGGTGCGCACCCCGAACTCCTTCGTCGCCGATTTCGTCTCGCGGATGCAGACCCCCGCGATCCCGTTCTGCGCGATCGACCCGCTGGATGCGGACTGGCGCGAGCAGCTCGAGGAGGCGATCGAACTGGGCTTCCAGGGCGTGAAGCTCTACCCGGTCCTCTCCCTCTTCGACCCGCTCGCTCCCGAGTTCGACGACTTCTACACGCGGCTGACCTCGCACGGGATGGTCGCCCTGTGGCACATGGGCGCCACCCCCAGCCCGGTCGGCCGGCTCACGGTGAGCCAGCCGCTGGTGATCGACGAGGTCGCCCGCCGCCACCCGGACCTGACCCAGGTGATGGCGCACATGGGCCATCCCTGGCAGCGCGACACGAACGTGGTGCTGCGCAAGAACCGCCGTGTCTTCGCCGACGTCTCCGGCGTCCCCTCCCGTCCGATGGACGCCTTCTTCGCGCTCGTCGGCGCGCAGGAGTGGCGCACCGTCGACAAGCTCGTCTTCGGCTCCGACTACCCGCTGTGGGCCCCCGCGCAGGCCATCGAGAACCTCCGCGAGATCGCCCGCTTCCGGGCCGGGAACCTGCCGTTCGTGACCGACGAGACGATCGAGCAGATCATCCACTGCGATGCGCTGACCATGCTCCACCTCACCGACCCCCGCCGCTCCGACTCCCTCCCCTGACTCCGCACCGCTGCTGACACCACCCCGCTGCGCCCCCGCCGCGCAGGCCCAACTCATCGATTCATCGACGATTCGACACCGAGGAGCAACCCCGTGACATCCGTTTCCCGCCAGCTCGCCGAGAGGGCCGAGCGCATCATCCCGGGCGGAGTGAACTCCGCGACCCGCGCCATCGGCGCCCCCTGGGCGTGGAGCTCCGCGCAGGGCGCGACGATCACCGACCTGGACGGCCGCAGCTACACCGACTACCACGCGGCGTTCGGCGCAATCCTGCTCGGGCACAGCGACGAGCGGGTCAACACGGCCGTGACCCGCGCCATGGCGGACATCGACCTGGTGGGTGTCGGGACCACGGAGCTCGAGGTGGAGGCGGCGGAGCTGATCGTGGACGCCATCCCCAGCGCCGAGATGGTGATCACCACGATGAGCGGCTCGGAGTCGACGTTCCAGGCGGTCCGTCTCGCGCGCGGCGCGACCGGGCGCCCCTACATCCTGAAGTTCCAGGGCTGCTTCCACGGCTCCTACGACGCGATCGCCCGCAACGTGATCTCCCCGCCCGAGCTGGCGTGGAAGCGGGACCCCAACTCCTCCGGCATCCTCGACGACGCGATCGACCACACGCTCATCGCCGAGTTCAACGACCTCGCCTCGGTCCAGGAGCTGTTCGACCGTCACCCCGAGCAGATCGCCGCGGTGATCCTCGAGCCCGTGCCGCACAACGTGGGCGCGCTGCTGCCCGAGCAGTCCTTCCTCGAGGGCCTGCGGGAGATCACCCGCGAGCACGGCAGCGTGCTGATCTTCGACGAGGTGATCACCGGCTTCCGCCACGCGCTCGGCGGCTACCAGGAGATCTGCGGCGTCATGCCCGACCTCACCACCTTCGGCAAGGCGATGGGCAACGGGTTCCCGGTCGCAGGCCTCGCCGGCAGCGCCGAGGTCATGGGGAACTTCACCCCCGCCGGCGGCACGGTGATGCTCGCGGGCACCTTCAACGGCAACGCTGCCTCGATGGCCGCCGCCATCGCCACGATCTCCGTGCTGAAGGATCCCGAGGTCGACTTCTACGGTCACGTGCACCGCCTGGGCGACCGCATGCGCACCGGGCTCCAGTCGATCACCGACGAGCTCGGCATCGCCGCGCACATCACCGGCCTCGGCTCCGTGTTCATCCCCTACTTCCTCGAGGGCGAAGTCCGCGGCTACCGCGACCTGCTCCGCAACGACGACGAGGCCTATGCCGGCTTCCACCGCCGCATGATCGAGAAGGGCTCGTTCATGTACCCGATGGCGCTCAAGCGCAACCACATCTCCCTCGCCCACACCGAGGTCGAGATCGACCGGACGCTCGCGCAGGCCCGCGAGGTCCTCGGCGAGATGGCGCGCGAGGGCGTGTTCGCCGCCGCGAGGGCTGGAGTCTGACATGTCCTCGCTCTCCCGCACCATGCCGCGCAGCGGCCGCATCGTGCTGCTCGGCGGCCTCGTCGCCGACGGGTCTGGCGGCGATCCCTTCCTCGGTGACGTCCTGGTCACCGAGGAGCGGATCGACGCGGTGCTCCCGGTGCGCGAGCGACCCGCCGGCGGGTACGACGCGGAGATCATCGACTGCACCGACCATGTCGTCGCCCCGGGGTTCGTGGACATCCACACCCACTCCGACCTCAGCCTGCTCGCCTACCCGGGCAACGAGAGCCGGATCACCCAGGGAGTGACCACGGAGGTGGTCGGGAACTGCGGCATGTCCCCCGCCCCCGGCACCGCCGACACCGCCGGGCTGGCTCGCGTGATCAGCACGATCGACGTCACCCCGGACCTCGAATGGGCCTGGGACGATCTGGCCGGCTGGCTGCAGACCCTCGAGGGCACCCCCACCGCCACCCACGTCGCCGCACAGGTGGGCCACGGCTCGGCCCGGTTCGCGGCGGCCGGCACCAGCATCGCTCCCCTCGACGCCGACCAGCTGGCGGTGCTCGAGCACGAGCTGGAAGACGCCTTCGCCGCCGGCGCGGTCGGGGTCAGCGTCGGGCTGATGTACGCCCCGGGCGAGTCGGCGAGCGCGGCCGAGCTCGAGGCCGTCGCCCGCATCGTCGCCGCCCACGACGGCCTGCTCTCCGCCCACCTGCGCGACTACGCCACCGATACGCTGATCGGATCGATCGACGAGATGGCCGTCGCCGCTGGGGCGGGCGGCGCTCGCCTGCAGATCTCCCACCTGCGGGGCGTGGGCGGGGGCGACGGGTTCCCCGCGGTGCTCGCCCACCTCGAGCAGCTCCGCGAGGGCCAGGACATCGCCGCGGACGCCTACCCCTACATCCACGGGCACACCACGCTGCTCCAGCTGCTGCCCAGCGCGCTGCGGGCCGCCGGCCCGGACGCCGCGGTCGAGGCCTGCACGAGCGATCCAGCGGCGATCGCCGCCGCCCTGGCGCGTTCCGGCTACGAGCCGGCGGAGATCATCCTCATGAAGGCCGCCCGGACCCCCGAGGTCGTGGGGAAGGACCTCACCGATGCGCCCGGCGATCCCTGGCGCTGGCTCGTGGACCTGCTGGTCGCGAACCGGGGGCTGGTGGACGTGGCCCTCGAGAGCGGGCTGTGGAGCGACGTCGACCTGGCGCTGTCCACGCCGTGGATCAGCATCGCCTCCGACGGCACCGCGCTGGCTCGCACCCATCGCGCCTCGGCCGCGCACCCCCGCTCCTGGGGCGCCTTCTCCGCCGGGTTCCAGAGGATGCGGCAGCTGGGCACCCCGCTCGGCGAGATCGTGCGCCGCCTCTCCACCGCGCCGGCCGCACGCGCCGGTATCCGCAGCGGCCTGGTGCCCGGGCACCGCGCCGACGTGGTCGTGCTCGACCCTCTCACCTTTGACTCCCCCGCGACGTTCCAGGATCCCGCGCAGCCCTCCACCGGGCTCGATCACGTCCTGGTCAGCGGCACGGCCGTGCTCGACTCGGGGCAGCTCACCGGAGCCCGCCCCGGCACTCTCCTCAGGAAGGCCCCGCAGTGACCGCACACCGAAACCCGTCGGAGACCGGCCTCGGCATCGGCATCGTGGGAGTCGGCGGCATCGCCCTCTCCCACATGGCCGCGCTGCGCACCATGACCAGCGCCCAGCTGGTCGCGGTGTGCGATCTGGACGCCGCCCGCGCGGCCGAGGTCGCGCACATCGAGCGCTGCACCGGCTACGGCACCCTCGAGGAGCTCCTCGCGGACCCCGCCGTCGAGGCGGTCATCCTGTGCACCCCGAACATGACGCACGAGCCGCTCGGCCTCCAGGTCCTCGCCGCGGGCAAGCACCTGCTCATCGAGAAGCCGCTGGCGATGACCGCCGAGGGCGCCCGGGCCGTGGTGGCCGAGGCGACCTCCCGCGACCTCGCCCTCGCCGTCGGCCACAGCCATCGCTTCACCGACCAGAGCCTCGCGATCCGCCAGGTCATCGACGCCGGCGACATCGGCACCCCGCGGTTCGTGCGCGTGGTCATGAACGGGGGCTGGATCTGGCCGGGATGGCAGTCCTGGGTGCTCGATCCGGCGCTGTCCGGAGGGCATTCGCTGCACAACGGCGTCCATCTCGTCGACCTCGCCAGCTGGTGGATCGGCGAACCGGCCACCAGCGTCTACTCGGTCGGCCAGCACGCCACGAGCGAGGCCCTGCAGCTGCACGACTACCTGGTGATGGAGCTCGGCTTCGCCAGCGGCGCCGCGGCCGTGTGCGAGATCAGCCGCGGCGAGCGGCCGCGCGGAGCCGGATACCTGGAGCTGACCGTCGTCGGCACCGAGGGGGTCCTCACCCGCTCCTGGGACGCCGAGGGGATCCTGGCCTGGACCGACACCGGGCTCACCGCCTGGGCCGACGACGGCGCCGCGCAGCGCACCTTCGTGCGCGAGCTCGAGGCCTTCGTCGCAGCCGCGCGCGGCGAGGCGGAGACGGTCCCGCCGCTGCCCACCGCGATCCACGCCGTCGACATCGCCGTCGCCTCCGAGCAGTCCCTGCGCAGCGGCACCACCGTCCAGATCGGAGCCCCGGCATGACCGCCTCCCCGACAGCACTCATGGCCCTGACTGCCCGTCCCGGGCTCGCCCGCGCGCTCGGCGCCGTCCGCAGCGCCGAGATCGGGCTCCTGCGCGCGGTCGCGCTCGACCTCGTCGCCCTCGGCCCAGCGAGCGCCGCCGACGCACCGGCGGACGCTGCGGGAGGAGCGCTGCAGGAGCTGGGCCCCGAGGCGATCGAGGTGCTGCGCCGGGTCATCGGCCCCACCTCCCTCGACCTCCAGGCGCACTCGACCCGCGATGGCAGGGCCACCACCTTCCTCGCCCGGGCGGGCCACGGGGTGGTGGTCAGCGCGCACCTGTCGCTGATCCCCGGCGAGCGCCCCGAGCACCTGCGCGCCGCGCTGCGGATCGTCGGCACCCACGGCTCGATGCTCGTGGACCTGCTGCGCCCGCAGCTGGAGGTGCGCACGGCAGCCGGCGCGACGCACGTTCCCTTCGGGGAGCCCGGCCCGGCCGATCCGTCGGCCATCCCGCCGGGCGGCCCGAGCGATGCACTCTCCGGAATCGCCGAGTCCGCGCGATCCGGTCGACGCCTGACGATCACCTGGTGAGGGAGGACGAATCATGAAGTGGCTGACGTTCGACGACGAGGGCACCACCCGGCACGGGTACCTCGAGGGCGAGGAGATCGTCGTGACCGGCACGGGCGACCTCGCCGCCGTGGTCCGCGGCGACGCCGACGCGCGCGCTGGTGAAGGACGCGCCGGGGAACGGGAGCGGCGCCCCCTGCAGGGCACCCGGATCCTCGCCCCGCTGCTCACCCCGGGCAAGGTGATCGCGGTCGCCGCGAACTACCAGGAGCACGTCAAAGAGGCTGGTGCCCGGGCCCGCGACCAGAGGACCGCGACCCCGCGCCTGTTCCTCAAGCCCGACACCTCGATCACCGGCCCGGACGCGCCCGTCGCGCTGAACCCGATCACCCATCAGCTGGACTGGGAGGTGGAGATCGCGGTGGTGATCGGCCGGCGCGCGCAGGGCGTCTCCGTCGAGCAGGCCCTGGAGCACGTGTTCGGCTACGCCACCAGCAACGACATCTCGGCCCGCAGCCTCGACCTGGGCGATGACCGGGACGGTGAGGCGTGGACGGGGTTCTTCGACTGGCTCGAGGGCAAGTGGCTCGACGGCTCCGCCCCGCTCGGCCCCTACCTGGTCACGGCCGACGAGGTGGGCGACCCCCAGGACCTCGCCCTCACCCTCACGCTCAACGGCGAGGTGATGCAGGACGGCAGCTCCACGGACATGGTCCACACCATCGCCGAGCTCGTCTCCTTCAGCTCGCGCCTGATGACCCTCCACCCCGGGGACGTGATCCTCACCGGCACCCCGTCCGGGGTGGGCGCCACCACCGGCCGCTTCCTCGCCCCCGGCGACGTGATGGTCGCCGAGGTCGAGGGGCTCGGCGCGCTGCGCACGCCCGTCGTGGCGGCCGACGACCACTAGACGCATGTCCCGCAGACGCAGTCCCGCTTGACCGCACCACCCGGTGCACGCTGGTCCCACCCTTCGATGACGAGGAGCAATGATGCGATCACGTACAGCCGCCGCCGCGATGGCGTTCGGCGCCGCCCTGGCCCTGCTGGTCGGCTGCAGCGGAGGATCGAGCGCCGGGGGCGACGACGCCACCTCGGCCAACCTCCACCTGTACCAGAAGCCGGTCCAGTTCAACCCGCTCGCGCCCGGCCAGGGCGCCGAGCAGCTGACCATGTCGCTCGTCTACGACGGGCTGTTCACCATGGACCCGAACTTCGAGCCGGTCCCACGCCTGGCCGAGTCGTGGGACGTCTCGGAGGACGCCACCACCTACACCTTCCACCTGCGGGAGGGCGCGACGTGGAGCGACGGTGAGCCGATCACCGCCGAGGACGTCGTGTTCACCTACAACCTGTTCGCCGACCCGGACGTCGCCAGCCCCAACTCCGCCCCGTTCGCCGGGGTCGTGGGCTATCAGGAGTTCCGCGACGGCGAGGCCGAGGAGCTCGCAGGGCTCGAGGCCACGGACGACCAGACCATCACGATCACGCTGGCCGAGCCGGCCCCCGGCTTCCTCGCCCTGTTCGGCATCGGGTACGGGATCCTCCCCGAGCACGTGCTCGGCGACGTCGAGCCCAGCGCGATCATGGAGCACGAGTTCTTCGACCTGCCCACCGTCAGCTCCGGGCCGTACACCATGTCGGAGTTCAACGTGGACCAGAACGTCGTGCTCGAGGCCAACCCCGAGTACTGGACCGAGGTCGGCATCGACACGCTCTACCTCCAGATGCTCACCAGCGACGTCGCCACGGCGCAGCTCGCCACCGGCGAGATCGACACCGTGCAGATCTCGCCGCAGGACCTCGAGACCGTCGAGGGCCTCGACGGGGTCAGCGTCAGCTCCGCGCCCTCCGCCGGCTTCCTGCGCATGCTGGTGAACTTCAACAACTTCGAGGACGAGCGGATCCGCCAGGGCCTCCTGCAGGCCATCGACCGCCAGGGCATCATCGACGGTGTGCTGGGCGGCCACGGAGAGGTGCTCAACAGCACGATCATGACGCCGTGGGCGATCCCCGAGGATCTCGAGACCTACGACTACGACCCCGATGCGGCGAAGGCCCTGCTCGAGGAGGCCGGGTTCGACTTCTCCGAGGAGCTCACGGTGAGCTGGATCCCGGGGACCGCCGACCGCGATGCGGCCGTCCAGGTCGTCCTCGAGAACCTCAAGGCGATCGGCGTCAATGCGGTCGCCAACCAGATCGAGGCCGCCAACCAGCTGGAGCTGATCGAGAACTCGGAGTACGACCTGATGGTCTCCGGCGGCGGGAACTACACCCCCGACCCCACGGTCTCGGCCAATGCGCTGCGCTGCGACGCCGTCTTCCCCGACGGCGGCAACACCTCCCTGTTCTGCGACCCGGAGCTCGACTCCCTGCTGGACCAGGGCGCGGTGACGGCCGACGAGGACGAGCGCGCGAGCATCTACCAGGACGCGGTGCGTCGGGACAACGAGATGGTGCCCTACCTGTGGCTGTACGTCCCGGACACGCTCTGGGCGACCAGCGACCGGATCGAGGGCTTCGTGCCCCACGGCGACTTCGCCGCCGGCTTCTGGAACGCTGCCGAATGGACCGTGACGGACTGATCGCATGCTGAGAGTTCTCCTGATCCGTCTCCTGTCGAGCGTGGCGGTCTTCCTGCTCATCGCGGTGGGGCTGTTCGCACTCGTCCGTCTCGCCCCCGGCGACCCCGTCGAGATGATGGTGCCGCCGGAGGTCTCGGGCGCCGATCGCGAGGCGTTCACCGAGGCGGCCCGCGCGCGGCTGGGCCTCGATCAGCCGCTCGTGGTGCAGTTCGTGCGGTGGCTCGGCGGACTGCTGACCGGGGATCTCGGCTACTCGTACACCAACGGCCAGCCGGTCGGCGATCTGCTCGTCGGCCGGCTGGGCCCCACGGCCCTGCTGATGGGGAGCGCGCTCACCATCGGCCTGCTGGTCGCCGTGCCGGCCGGTGTGATCGCGGCGGTGCGGCGCAACACCGTGGTGGACTACACGGTCAGCTCCGTGAGCGTGGTGGCGATCTCCGTGCCCAGCTTCTTCCTGGGCATGCTCGCCATCTACACCTTCGCGGTGAGGCTGCAGGTCCTCCCCTCCTCGGGGATGTACTCCCCGGGCTCCGACGGCCTCGGCGACCTGCTGACGCACATGATCATGCCGGTGGGGCTGCTCGCCCTCGCCAACGCCGCGGCGTTCACCCGCTACGTGCGCTCCGGAGTGCTCGAAGAGCTCGGGAAGGACTACGTCCGCACGATCATCGCCAAGGGCGGGACCTCGGCACGGGCGCTGGGGCACGCACTGCGCAACAGTCTCATGTCACTGATCACGGTGCTGGCGCTGACGATCCCCGGCTCCCTCTCCGGGGCGGTCGTGCTCGAGCAGATCTTCGCCTGGCCCGGCATGGGCCAGCTCGCGATCTACGCGCTGACCAACCGCGACTACCCGATCCTCATCGGGTTCGGGCTGTACGTCGCCCTGCTGGTGCTGATCTGCAACCTGATCGCCGACGTCTGCTACACGATCATCGACCCGAGGGTGAGGACTGCCTGATGACGACCCAAGGTCTCGAGCCCACGGTGGCCACGGACTCCGGTCTCGCACCGGCCGCCACGGAATCCTCGCCCGACAAGCTCGCGCTGCGCCGCTTCATGCGGAACCCGGCGGCGATGATCGGTGCCGTCGTGCTGCTGCTCACGGTGCTCGCCAGCCTTCTCGCCCCGCTGATCAGCCCCTACCCGCCCACCGAGATCGACCTGACGAACGTGCGCCAGCCGCCGTCCGGCGAGCACCTGCTCGGCACGGACTCGACGGGCCGCGACGTGTTCTCCCGCCTGCTCGCCGGCGGGCAGGTCTCCCTCATGGTGGGGTTCTCGGCGGCGCTGACGGCGGTCGCCTTCGGCACCCTGGTGGGCATCCTCGCCGGATGGTTCGGCGGGATCGTCGACGGCATCATCAGCCGCCTCATCGACATCATGCTGTCCCTGCCGGCGGTGCTGGTGATCATCGTCCTGGCCGGGGTGATCGGTCCGAGCGTGCCGATGCTGATCCTGGTGATCGCGGGGCTGGCGTGGCCGACCCCGGCGCGCATCGCCCGCGGCGTGGTCCTCAGCCTGCGGGAGGAGGAGTTCGTCCAGGCCGCCCGGGCGATCGGTTCGCGGACCCGGTTCATCCTGGCCCGGCATCTCCTGCCCGGGGCACTGCCTCCCATCGTGGTCTCGGCGACGCTGCTGGTGGCGGAGTCCGTGCTGCTGGAGTCCTCGCTGTCGTTCCTCGGCGCCGGGGTCCAGCCCCCGCAGTCCAGCTGGGGGAATATGCTCAACGAGGCGCAGTCCCTGACCGTCCTGTCCTCGATGCCGTGGCTGTGGGTGCCGCCGGGCCTCATGATCGCCCTGGTCGTCCTGTCGGCGATGGCCGTCGGCGACGGCATCCGTGACGCCATCGACCCCCGGAAGAACAGCTGACATGACACACGAGACGAACCGCCCCGACCAGGACGTCCAGGGCGATGCCGGCCCGCTGCTGTCCGTCCGGGACCTCACGCTCGACATCTCCACCCCGCACGGCACGGCACGGATCCTCGAGGCGGTGTCGCTCCAGGTGCACCCGGGCGAGATCGTCGGCGTCGTCGGCGAATCGGGGTCCGGCAAGAGCATGACCGCGCTCAGCGTGATGCGGATCCTCCCCACCACCGCACGCATCGCGAGCGGGGGCATCGACTTCGAGGGCGTCGACCTGGCCACGCTCAGCGCCCGGCAGATGCGCACCATCCGCGGTCGCCGCATCGCGATGGTCTTCCAGGACCACATGACCACCCTCGACCCGGTCATCTCGATCGGCGCGCAGATCGAGGAGGCCTACCGCCTCCACCATCGCAGCGCGAGCCGCGCCGAGGCCCGTGCCCAGATGCTCGAGGTCCTCACCCAGGTGGGCGTGCCCGACCCCGAGGAGCGCTCGAAGCAGTATCCCCACCAGTGGTCCGGCGGCATGCGCCAGCGGGCGGTGATCGCGATGGCCCTGATCAACGACCCGGACCTGATCATCGCCGACGAGCCGACCACGGCGCTCGACGTCACGATCCAGGCGGAGATCCTCGCCGTCCTGCGCGAGCTGCGCGACCGGCGCGGCCTCTCGATCCTGCTGATCACCCACGACATGGGGGTGATCGCCGACATGGCCGATCGGATCGTGGTGATGAAGCAGGGGAAGGTCGTGGAGACCGGCGAGGTGCATGCGCTGTTCGCCTCCCCGGAGCACCCCTACACGCGCACACTGCTGGACGCCGTGCCGCAGCCGGGGGACGACCCCGCCGCGAGCACCGCGGAGGAGACATCCCAGCCCGCCGCGCTCGAGGTGAAGGACCTCGTGGTCCAGTACCGTCGCTCCTGGCGCCGCCAGGGCGTCCGCGCGGTGGACGGCGTCAGCTTCACCGTGCCCTCCGGCAGCGTGGTCGGACTGGTCGGGGAATCCGGATCCGGCAAGTCCACGATCGGCAAGGCGGTCGTGGGCCTGGCCCCGATCACCGCCGGCAGCGTCCTCGTCGAGGGCACGGATCTGCGGGGGCTCGACCGCGCCGCGGCGCGCACCGCCCGCAGGAGCTACGGCATGGTCTTCCAGGATCCGGCCTCCTCGCTCAACCCCCGGATGACGATCGGGCAGTGCATCACCGAGCCGCTCCTGGCCCACCGGCGGGACCTCTCCGCCGCGGCCCGCCGGGAGCGCGTCACCGAGCTGCTCGAGCAGGTCGAGCTGCCCGCGGCGTGGATCACCCGGTTCCCGCACGAGCTCTCCGGCGGCCAGCGGCAGCGCGTCGGCATCGCTCGCGCCCTGGCCCCCGAGCCGGAGCTGCTGATCGCCGACGAGCCCACCTCGGCGCTGGACGTCTCGGTCCAGGCCGCCGTGCTCGAGGTGTTCCAGGACCTGCAGCAGCGGCTGGGGTTCTCGTGCCTGTTCATCAGCCACGACCTCGCAGTGGTCGAGCTGGTGTCGGAGAGCGTCATCGTCCTGCAGGGCGGGAGGATCGTCGAGCAGGGCGATGCGCGCACGGTGCTCCGCACCCCGCAGACCGAGTACACCCGCCGCCTCGTCGATGCCGCACCGATCCCGGACCCCGCCCGCCAGCGGGACCGCCAGCTGACCGGCACCACCGCCCCGCACACCCCCTGACCGCCTCGCTCCCCGGCGACCGCTTGCACCGCCCTGCCCGCATCGCACACGACCGACCACACTGCACACCCCCCCCACCAGGAGAACTCTCCATGCGCATCATGACCGTCTACGCCCATCCCGCCGACACCATCACCAACTGCGGCGGGACCCTCGCGCTGCACGCCGATGCCGGCGACGAGATCGTCGCGGTGATCCTCACCCACGGCGGCCGCATCCACCCCAACGTGTACGCCGAGGAGGCGCGCAAGGAGGACGCCGACCCGGACCTCCTCGCCGCGGACCGGGCGGAGATCATCGAGAACAAGAAGGGCGAGCTGCGGCGCGCCGCCGAGATCGTCGGGATCGGCACCATCGAGTTCCTCGACCACGACGACGCCATCTCCGTGGTGCGCGAGGACATGGTCGACGAGGTCGCCGAGATGATCGCGAAGCACCGACCGGACGTGATCATCGCCGACTACCCCCAGAACCCCGCGGTGACCAACTCCGCGCACACCATCGCGACGATGACCCTGATCGCCGCCCTCGACCGCGCCTCCCAGTTCCTCACGAACATCGACGGCAAGGAGGAGGTCAACGTCAAGCAGGTGTTCCTCGGCGGGCTCCCGGTGCTCGCGAGCGATGCGCTGTCCACCTACGGGGTCCGCAACGACCTGTTCATCGACATCACCTCCGTGGTGGGCCGCAAGGTCGCGGCTATGGACTGCTTCACCAGCCAGGGCTACGACGGCCCCTTCGCCCGCAAGCTCATCGAGGCGAGCAACGGCGAGTTCGGCCGCTCGGCCGGCGTCGCGCTCGCCGAGCCCTACGTCCGGTTCCGCGGTGAGACCAGGTCGCTGCTGCCCCTGACCGACTACGCGGAGGCGGCGGACCCGCTCACCCGCCACGTCTCCTACTCCCAGTTCGACGTGCGGCGCGCCTTCCCGCTCGCCTGAGGCCTCGCCCCCGCGCCCCCTTCCCCACCAGTCCCTCTCCTCACCAGCCCTGGAGGACCTGTGACCCTCACCGAGCCATCCGCCCTGATCGGCCGTCCGATCCCGGACCTGCCCACCCCGGCCGTGCTGATCGACCTCCCGACGCTGCGCCGGAACATCGACCAGATGGCCGGGGTCGCGCGCGGCTTCGACGTCGCGCTGCGGCCGCACTGGAAGACCTCCAAGAGCGCGGAGGTCGCCCGGCTCCAGCTCGAGGCGGGCGCCGTCGGCCTGACCGCCGCGACGGCCGCCGAGGTCGACGCGCTGGTCGCAGCGGGGATCGAGGACATCTTCTGGGCGTACCCGCCGGTGGGGCCGCACCGCATCGAGACCGCTCTGCGTGCCGCACGGAGCGCACGGCTGATCATCGGCCTCGACGATCTCGCCGCGGCGCAGCCGCTCGCCGCCGCGGCGACGGCGGAGGGGGTCGAGATCGAGGTGCGCCTCGAGGTCGACACGGGCCTCGGCCGCACCGGGGTCGCCCCCGAGCAGGCGCTCACGACGGCGCGCGATCTCGCCGCCCTGCCGGGGATCGTGCTGGAGGGCGTCTTCACGCACGAGGGACACGTCCAGGGGGTGGGTGCGGATCCCGAGCGACGCGTCGAGGTCGGCACCGCTGCAGGAGAGATGCTCACGCAGGTCGCCGCGCAGCTGCGGGCGGACGGGCTCGAGCTGCCCAGCGTCTCGGTCGGCTCGACCGCCGGTGCGCGCTCCGCTCCCGGCGTGGCGGGAGTGACCGAGGCGCGGCCGGGCACCTACGTCTACGGCGACGAGAACCAGGTGGCGATCGGCACGGTCGACCCGGCCGACACCGCCATGACCGTGCTCAGCCGGGTGATCAGCACGCAGCGCGGGGACCCGGTGCTGATCGATGCCGGGCTCAAGGCGATGAGCTCGGACGCCAGCATGCACGGCGACGGCCGGATCGGCACGGTGGTCCCCGACCCCGGATCCGGGGAGGGCAGCGGCGTGCTGGTGAGCGGGAACGAGGAGCACGGCTACCTGCGCGGCTCCTCCTCCCTGCAGGTCGGGGACCTCCTGCGCCTGCGCCCCAACCATGCCTGCGGGCTCACCAACATGCACTCGCACGTCGTCGCCGTGGAGGACGGCGTCGTCGTCGATATCTGGCCCGTCCTGGGCCGCCACTAGGAAGGAAGACCCATGCAGCACATCTCCGCAGCCACCGCCCCGGAACCGGCCGGGCCCTACTCCCCCGGCATCGTCCACGGCGGCTTCCTGTTCCTCGCGGGGCAGGGACCGTTCGATGCCGAGAGCCGCTTGACCGGGGGGACGTTCGCGGATCAGGTCCGGCAGACCTTCGCCAATCTCGAGGCGATCGCCGCTGCCGCCGGCACGTCGATGCGCCATGCGGTGCGGATCGGCGTCTACCTGAACGACCTCGCCGACTGGCCCGAGTTCAACGAGGTCTCGAAGGAGTTCCTGGGCACGCCGTACCCGGCGCGCACGTCCATCCAGGCGGATCTCAGCGGGTTCCTGGTCGAGATCGATGCGATCGTGGCGCTCGACGCGCAGGGGTGAGCATCGGTGAGACCGCCGAGGACGGGACCACCATGACGATTCGTGACGTCGAGCGGGCCTCCCCGAGCATCCGGCCATAGCCTGGGGCGATGTGCACGATCCCCGGGGCACACCCCTGCTCGGGAGCACGCGCTGCGGCGGCAGGTCGTCGCCGCAGGTGACGAAAGGATCTTCATGAGCGACGGCATCGATCTCGAGAACGACGGCGCGTACACCCGCGTCTACAAGAAGCAGACCCCGGACATCCTGCAGGCCTTCGCAGCGTTCAACGACACCGTGTTCGCCGAGGAGGGGCGGGAGATCCCGCTGAAGTACCGCGAGCTGATCGCGGTCGCGGTCGCGCTGACCACCCAGTGCACGTACTGCATCGACGGGCACACCAAGAACGCGGTGAACGCCGGGGCGAGCGAGGCCGAGCTGGCCGAGACCGCCTGGGTCGCCTCCGCGATCCGCGCCGGCGGCGCCTACGCGCACGGCCGGCTGGCCTTCAAGCTCGCCGAGGGCCACCAGCACTGAGACCCCGATGACGCGCTGAGCCCCCGCGGGGCACCACGCCTCGCACGGGCGCAGAGGCCGCGTGACGCGAAGCGCCGGCCGTCCCCGAGGGGCGGCCGGCGCTCTCCGCTGCGCGCCCGGACCTCAGGCGGGGAGGGTGGCGTACAGACGCCCGGTGACCTCGCCGCGCTGGAGGCGGCCGATCCCGTCGGGGATCTCCTCGAAGTCGATCTCAGTGGCATGGATCGTGAGATCGCCGGAGCCGATCATCTCCATGACC
>DXDT01000075.1 GCA_019115335.1 Candidatus Brachybacterium merdigallinarum | reverse complement strand
AGAGCGCTGGCCGGCTGGTCAGCGCGGAGCGGCTCAGGCGGTGAGCTCGTCCATGATCCCGGGCAGGTCCTCGCGCAGGCAGCGCATCCACAGCTCGGCGTTGTGGGTGCCGTCGACCACCTCGAAGCTGTGCTCGATGCCGGCGTCGTCCAGGGCGGCGCTGAAGCCCTCCTGGGTGGTGCGCACGGCGCTCTCCTGCGCATCGGCGCCGACGTCCGCGGCCATCCGGGTGACCTCGTCCACCAGCGGCTGGTTGCCGGCCAGGCCCAGACTGTCCAGCAGCCCGGCGTTCCCGGCCCGCAGGAAGATCCGCTTGCCGCGGTAGCGCTCGATGTTCTCCATCGGGTTGTAGCGGCGGGCGAGATCGTTGTACAGGTCACCGCCCCAGGTGGCGCCGGGGAAGTTCGAGGTGCCGGGGTACTTCTCGAAATCGGCGATGGGGCCGCCCCAGATCACGACGGAGACCGCCAGGCTGCCCACCAGCTCCCCATCCGGGTTGCAGTCCGCCGGACCGGAGTAGTTGCTGAGGGAGCGGAAGTGGCCCCAGTACCTCTGGCCCAGGGAGAGGGCTCCCCAGCCGCCCATCGACAGGCCGGCTATCGCCATCCGCTCGGGGTCGGTGCGGAAGTTCTCGTGGACGAAGGGCAGCACCTGCTCCATGATGAACGTCTCCCAGGCCGCCTCACGTCCGGGCAGCGGGAAGTTCGCGTTGGAGTAGAAGGAGCCCGCGCCGCCATCGGGCATCACGGTGACCACCTCGTGCTCGGCCAGGGCGTCGATCGCGCCCCACTCGCTCCAGTTCAGGAAGTAGCCGCCGCCCCCGTGCAGGAGCAGCAGCACCGGGTAGCGGCGGTCCGGGCTGGAGTCGTAGCTGGCCGGGACGGTCACACGCACCGACGGCGGGAAGGTCTTCACCATGCCGCCGGTGTCGAAGCGGAAGTCCACCGAGCGGAGCTCCGGGTGGATCCAGCCACCCTCGCCGGAACCGTCGACCATGGTCAGCCCGGCGGCGTTGCGATAGCCGCCCAGAGCGCTCGCACTCGCACCGCCCAGGGCGACGAGGGGAGCCGCGGCGGCAGCCCCGAGGAAAAGATTGCGGCGGGACGGGGTCAGACGGTTCTCGGTCACGGGGCCTCCTGGGCTGGCACGTGGGAAATCCTGGGCTGGCACGTGGGAAATCGGGAGTACGTCACCGGTGGCCGAACCCGCCGGTGACGGCCATCACCCTGCCCAGATCGTCACCGGCCCTGCAAGAAGCGCAGGTCATCCCGGAGTGTTGCCGAATCGTGACCGAATGCCCCGGTGAATGGCGCGCGAATTCCAGGTGTCCGTGCCCCGTCCTGCGGTGGGCGCGCCCGCCGCTCGGGCCGCTCCGCGATGCGCCCCTGGGCCTCGTGTCGAAGAAGAGGTCCCCTCGCCGTTGAGGGAACCTGTCGACGACCATACGGCACATCGATGAGAAGCAGGTCACATCCAGGTCACGGTTCCAGCGGGCGGAGAGGTCCCGCGCGGACCGCTCGCTCGGACCTACGATGAATCCGAACCGATGGCGGGGCCCACCCCGTCCCACCTCACGAAGGGCAGTCATGACGCTGCGAGTAGCCGTGTTCGGCGAGAACCGCCACGAGAAGGTCGACCCCAAGGTCCAGGAGATCTACCCCGAGGGCATGCACACCGTCATCGCCGAGGGCCTGCGCGCGGTGCTGGCCGCTGACGGCGTCGACGCCGAGGTGCGCATCGCCCTGCTGGACGACATCGACGAGACGCTCTCCGAGGAGGCGCTGGCCCAGACCGATGTGCTCACCTGGTGGGGGCACATGGCCCATGACGACGTCCCCGACGAGATCGCTGCGCGGGTCGCCCGCCGCGTCCACGAGGGCATGGGCCTGATCCCCCTGCACTCGGCCCACTTCTCCAAGGTCTTCAAGCTGCTGATGGGCACCACCTGCAACCTGCTGTGGCGCAACGAGGGCGAGGAGGAGCGGGTCTGGACCGTCAGCGGCTCCCATCCCATCGCTCGCGGGGTCCCGCACCCGATCGTGATCCCGCAGCAGGAGATGTACGGCGAGATGTTCGACATCCCCGCCCCGGACGAGCTGGTGTTCATCTCCTCCTTCGCCGGGGGCGAGGTGTTCCGCTCCGGAGCCGCCTTCCGCCGCGGCAAGGGCAAGGTCTTCTACTTCAGCCCCGGGGACCAGGAGTACCCCGTCTACCGGCAGCCGGAGATCCAGCGGGTGCTCGCCAACGCCGTGGCGTGGGCACGCCCCGAGCCGCACGCCGGGCAGCCGCCCCGGATCGCCAACGCACCACGGGACTGGTTCCGGGACGGGGAGACGCCGCATGCGATCTGAGGACCTCATGGGCACCTCCGCCCCGCAGCCCACGGCCTGGACCGCCGGCGCCCGGCCGCTGCGCCCCTTCCCGACCGACCGGCCCGCCCGCGCCGTCATCGTCGGCGCCGGCGGGATGGGCACCTGGTGGTCCAAGGTCGTGGTCGCCAGTGACGTCGCCGAGCTGGTGGGCGTCGCGGATCTCGACGAGTCCGCTCCGGCCCGCGTGCTCGCCGAGTCCGGGATCGCCGACCCCGGCTCCGTGGCGACCGGCACCGACGGGGTCGAGCTGGCGCTGGCCACCGAGGCGGACATCCTCATCAATCCCACCGTGCCCGTTGCCCACCACCCGGTGACCGTCAGGGCGCTGCACGCCGGGATCCCCGTGCTCGGGGAGAAGCCGGTCACCGAGACGCTGCCGGAGGCGCTGAGCCTGCTGGCGCACGCCCAGACGACCGGGGTGCCGTTCATGATCTCCCAGTCGCGGCGCTTCTTCCCGCAGGTGCGGCAGCTGCGCGGCTTCCTCGCCGAGTTCGGGCCGACGGTGCTGACCAGTGCCTTCTTCAGCCTGTTCACCGAGCACGGGGGCTTCCGCTCCACCCAGCAGCATCCACTGCTACGGGACATGGGCATCCACGCCTTCGACACCGCGCGCTACATCACCGGCACCGATCCCGTCGCCGTCACCGCGCACGGCACGAATCCGCCCTGGAGCGTCTACGCCGGCGACGGCACCGTCAGCTGCACCTTCGAGATGGTCCGCGCCGGCGGCAGGGAGAATCCGGTCGAGCCCGAGCACTCCCTGTTCGTCTACAACGGCACCTGGAACGCACGGGGCCTGGGCACCTACTGGAACAGCGAATGGCGCCTGGGAGCCGAGCACGGCTCCGCCACCTGGGACGGCAGGGGAGCGCCCCGCTTCGGCGCCGAGGAGGGCCCCCGGCCGGGCACCGACAACGCGGATGCCGGTCTCGATGCCGACCGGGCGGAGCGACTGGCCGTGCTCCAGGCGGAGGCGGATGCACCGCACGATGACGAGCCGAACCAGATCGACGCCTCGCTCATCGAGTTCGTCACCGCGCTGCGCGAGGACCGTCGGCCGCTGTCCGAGGTGCACGAGAACATCCTCAGCTTCGCGATGGTCGAGGCCGCCGTCACCTCCGTGGATCGCGGGACCCGAGTGGAGATCGACCCGCTGCTCGAGGCGGCCCGCGACCAGGCGATCGCCGCCGAGACCGATGAGCAGGCCCGAGCGGTCCTGCAGTCCTGGTCGAGCGTGCGGGAGGCACTCGCCGGCTGAGCCCGAACCGGCGACACCGAGCCGGCGGGTCGGGCACCGAGGAGCGTGCCCGGCCCGCCCGCCCGGGCCCGAGACCACAGGGAATGCGAAAGGCCCCTCACCGCGATGTTCTCGCAGGTGAGGGGCCTTTCCTGAAGCGCGCCCGGAGGGATTCGAACCCCCAACCTTCTGATCCGTAGTCAGATGCTCTATCCGTTGAGCTACGGGCGCACATCGGTGAAACCGACCTGACCGATACTACTGCCCCGGCCAGGCCGGCGCCAATCCTGCGCCCATGAGGCTCCTCACATGGGGCAGGGCCGGCCGCCGATCAGCGGGTCACCACCCGGGGTTCTGCGGGGGCGGCGGCTGCTGGTTCCACTGCTGGCCCTGCTGTGGATCCTGACCGGGCTGCGCCCACGGATCGTTCTGCTGGGGCGCCTGGGGCGCCTGGGGCGCCTGGGGCTCCTGCGGCGCCTGGGGTTGCTGGGGCGCCTGAGGAGGCTGCTGCGGTGCCTGGGGCTGCTGGCCCCACTGAGGCTCGCTGCCGGGCTGCTGGGGAGCTGCCGGCGAGGGCTGGCCCCACGGCTGTCCCTGCTCAGGGGCGCTCTGCTGGGGAGGGAGGGGCGAGCCCTGCGGGGGAGCCGCCGGAGAGCTCTGCTGCGGTGCGGCGGGCGGGTACTGGCCGAAGCCCGGCGAGCCCGCGGAGGCGCCGAACGCAGCAGGGGCCGCCGGGGCGGCGGAGGCGCTGCTGGTCATGCCGCTGTTCTTCTTGTTGCGCGAACGGAGGAAGAAGAACGCCGCTGCGGCGACGATAAGCAGCAGGAAGAAGCCGATCACGACCACCGCGATGATGACGATGATCCAGGGGAAGCCGCCGGCTTCGGCGCGGATGTCCACGCCCTGGCTGAACTCGTTGATGTCGGTGAAGACCACGGAGTTGCCGTCGACGGTGCCGTTGGCGGACTCGATGACCTTGCCCGGGAAGGAGATGGTGAAGTTGAACTCGAGCTCGTCGAAGCCGAGCAGGCTCATGTCGGCTCCGAGGTCGGTTCCCGAGCCCTCGAGGACGAAGTGGAGCTCGCCATCCTCCTCGGTCAGCTCGATGCCGCTGCCGAAGTCCGCGCGCTCAACCACGCCCTCGATGCGGCAGCCCCACATGCCGTCCTCCTCGTACGCCTCCGGGGTGACCTCGCCGAAGCCGCCCGCCTGTTCCTCGCTGAGGCCGCAGAACTCCTCCGGGGTCGAGCCCATGTCGGTGCCGTAGCTGCCGAGCTCGTCGATCACCTCGGTGTCGATCGCGTAGTCGAGGCTGACGTACATGGTGTCCACGTTGCGGACCTCGAACTCGCCGACGATCCGGCCGCAGCCAGCCAGCAGCAGCATGAAGGGCAGGAGGAGGATTGCGGCGAGCCTGCGCCGCCGGGAAATGGTGTGCATGAGGGCCCTCGGGGAAATCGTTCACGGTGCCGGGGCAATGCCTGCCGCCGACACCCCCACGATACCGGGGCCGTGCTCTCCGCCGCAGTGGGGACAACTCCCCACCGTGCCCGGGCTACTTCCAGAACATGAACACGCCGCCGCCGACCATCAGCACCCCGAAGCCCACGGCGATGTTCCAGTCCCCGATCGGCAGCGGCAGGGAGCCGGCCGAGAGGTAGTAGGTGACCAGATAGGCCAGGCCCAGGATCAGCAGGGTCACGCCGGTGGGGGCGAGCCACTGCGGGTTCAGCGAGGAGACCGCCACCCGCTGCGTCCCGGCCCGCGCGGTCTCGGCCGCCGCGGCCTTCTTCGCCGACGGCGACTTCTTGGCGTCCTTCGCCTTCTCCGGCACCTCGCCGCCGGGTGTGCGCTTCTTCACAGGGTCCTTCGAGCGCGAGGCAGCGGACTTCCCGCCCGCGTCCTTCGTGGCCGACGACTTCTCGCTCGCGGCCTTCTTGCCCGCGGCCTTCTTGCGCGTCGACTTCTTGTCCGTCGACTTCGTGTCCGCGGGGGTCTTCTTCGCGGGCTCCTTCTCCTCGGAGCCGCTGTCCTCGTCGGCGGTCTCCTCCGAGCGGTTGTCCTCCGCGGCGGTGTCCTCCGAGCTCGTGTCGTCGGCGGTGTCGTCGGCGAGGTCTGCGGCGGCGTCCTCGCCGTCGGCAGTGGGGTCCTCGAGGTCCTCGGCCACGGGCGGGACGGTCTGCTCCGTCGACCGCGCCCGGCGGGTCGGTCTCCTCTTGTTCCTCGCCATCGGACGATGCTCCTTAGTACACGGTTGCGCGGACACCTGCGACGGGCCCGCGCCTGCGGGCCCGTCACTTAGGGTAATGGTCGTGACCTGAGGGTGCGACGCGAGGGGAGCGCAGGTGATGAACTCGAAGGACGGCGACCCGGCGCCGGAGGACGATCCCGGCGCCGACGGCACGGCACCCGAGCCGCTCGCCACCCCCTCCTCACCTGCTCGGCCCCCGCGCCGGACCTTCGCCGTGGGCGCGGTGATGGTGCTGTGCGGAGTGCTGCTGAGCACGACGGCGCGCCTCGCCGGCGGCGGATCGATCCGGGACGACTCCGGGGACGTCGCCGGGGCGCTGCGCGATCGCGGCCAGGATATCGACGAGCTGGCCCGGGAGGCGGAGGCCAAGCGCGCCGAGATCGAGGAGCTGACCGCCCGCAGCACCTCGGAGAGCACCGCCCGCAGCACCGAGCGCCTGACCGAAGCGGTGGGCCTGAGCGCGGTGAGCGGACCGGCGCTGCGGGTGACCCTGTCCGACGCCCCCTCCAGCGCCCTGACCACGCTGGACGGCGTGCGCCCCGACGATCTGGTGGTGCACCAGCAGGACATGGAGTCCTACATCAACGCGCTGTGGTCAGGCGGGGCGGAGGCGATGATGCTGCAGGACCAGCGGGTGGTGGCAGGATCGGCGTTCCGCTGCGCCGGCAACACCCTGATCCTGGAGGGCCGGGTCTACTCCCCGCCGTTCGTGATCACGGCGATCGGACCGACCGCGGCGATGACCGCCGCCCTCGACGATTCCCCAGGAGTCCGGGTGTACCGTGACTGGGTGGACTACGTGGGCCTCGGCGAGAGCGTCGAGACGATGAGCGAGACGACCCTCCCGGCCTTCACCGGCAACCTGACCCTCGAGATCGCGAGCGCCCGATGACGGCGCGCAGGGGCGCCCATCGCGCCTCCCGCCGGGACCGGCGCGGCCCGGGCGCCCTCAGCCGGATCGTCGGCGTCACCGGCGAGCTGCTGCTGACCGTCGGTGCCCTGCTGCTGCTGTTCCTCGTGTGGCAGCTGTGGTGGACCGATGTCATGGCCGACCGCGAGCACGCGGACATCCTCTCCCAGCTCGAGGAGGAGTGGGGCGGGGTCGACGACCAGCAGATCGCTCCCCGCCAGGAGGGGCCGCCCCCGGTGCTGCCCAGCCCCGAGGACACGATGGTGTGGGGGACCATGCACATCCCCTCCTTCGAGCGCTCCCGCTTCCCGCTCGCCGAGGGGGTCAGCCTCGAGG
Organism: Candidatus Brachybacterium merdigallinarum; assembly: GCA_019115335.1. GTDB lineage: Bacteria > Actinomycetota > Actinomycetes > Actinomycetales > Dermabacteraceae > Brachybacterium > Brachybacterium merdigallinarum. The sequence goes on along the minus strand of DXDT01000075.1, from coordinate 2,979 downwards.
AGGTCCTCAACGTCAAGGGGGTCGGTCACTACCCGGAGACCGCGATGCCCGGCGACATCGGGAACTTCTCGGTGGCCGGACACCGCAACACCTACGGCCGCCCCTTCGAGGAGATCGCGGGCCTCGAGGTCGGCGATGCGATCGTGGTGGAGACGGAGGAGGTCTTCTACGTCTACGAGGTCACCGAGGCCCTGATCGTGGATCCCGGCGCCGTCGAGGTGATCGCGCCGACCCCGGGACAGCCCGGCGTCGAGCCCACCGAGCGGATGCTCACCCTGACCGCCTGCCACCCGATGTTCTCCGCCCGGGAGCGGTACATCGTCCACGCCGAGTTCTCGTATTGGACCCAGCGCGAGGACGGCATCCCCGAGGCGCTCGCCACCCCCGCGGAGGAGACCTGATGTACGCCTGGCTGTTCCGACTCCTGCCCGGACCCCTCTGGGTGCGCATCGTGATCACCGTGCTGGTGCTCGCCGCGATCATCGTGGCACTGTTCGGGTGGATCTTCCCCGCCATCGCCCCGTACATGCCGTTCAACGACGGCCTGGTCGGAGCCCTCGCGGAACCGACGGGCACGACGGCCGCGGCGATCTGACGCCGCGCCGTCCCGATGCCGCTCAGTCCGCGGCGGTGGAGCTCATCAGCGGCCGCAGCCCTGCCGAGCGCTCGAGGGCGTCCCGGCCGTCGCACAGCTCCAGGAAGCGGGCCAGCATCAGGTGCCCGTTCTCGGTGAGCACCGACTCGGGATGGAACTGGACCCCGTGCAGCGGCAGCGTGCGATGGGCCAGACCCATCACCACCCCGGAGGCGGTGCGGGCGGTGACCTCGAGCTGATCGGCGGGGATCGTCTCGGGCACCACGGTCAGGGAGTGGTAGCGGGTGGCGGTCATCGGGCTCGGCGCGCCCGCGAACACGCCGGTCCCGTCATGGGCGACCTCGCTGGTGCGACCGTGCATGAGCTCGGGGGCGTGCTCCACGGTGGCCCCGAAGTGCTGGCCGAGCGCCTGGTGCCCCAGGCACACCCCGAGCATCGGCAGCTCCTGCTCGGCGCAGGCCCCGATCGCCTCGAGGGAGCGCCCGGCGGTGGAGGGGTTGCCCGGCCCGGGCGAGACCAGCACCCCGTCGACCCCCCGCAGATCCACGGCGCCGTCCGCGGTCGAGGGCACCTCGTCGTTGCGGACCACGGTGGTCTGCGCCCCCAGCTGTTGGAGGTAGCCGACGATCGTGAAGACGAAGCTGTCGTAGTTGTCGATCACCAGGATCCGGGGACCCGCGGCGGCGGGGACGTCCGCTCCCGTGGGATCAGCCATTGTCGACCCCCGGGCCCTCGCCCTCCGGCGGGTCCGTCGGCTCCGGGTCCTCGGTGGGAGTCGGCGTCGGGGTCGGCGTGGGCGTGGGCGGGGGAGTCGTCTCCGCCGGCCCGGTCGAGATCACGACGGTCACCGTCGAGTTGCGCTCGACCTCCTCACCGGCCGCCGGCTCGGTGCGGATCACCCGTCCCTCCGGGACCGAGTCCGAGGCCTCCTGGGACTGCTGGACGCCCAGGCCCTCCTCGGACAGTCGGGCCGACGCGTCCTCGAGGGTCTGCCCGGTGACGTTCGGCATCGTCAGCGGACCCGGCTCGCTCGCGACCACGATCGAGACGGTCGAGCCGATCTCCGCCTCCTGGTTCGCGGCGGGGTTCTGGGTGACGACGGTCCCCGGGGTCGCCTCGGGGTCCACCCGGGTGCTCTCGGAGACCTCGAAACCGGCCTCCTGGAGCATCGAGGTGGCCTCCTCGGTATCCAGTCCGCTGACGTCCGGGACGGTGTAGACGCCGGTCGCGACGACCACGCCGATCACGTCACCGCGCTGGGCGCTGCTGCCCGCGGTCGGATCGGAGCGGATCACGGTGCCCTTCGCCGTGTCGGCACGGTCCTCCTGGCTGATCACCTCGAGCGTGAGGTCCACCTCCGCCAGGGCGGCCTCGGCGTCCTCCTGGCTCATGTCCACGATGTCCGGGACCTCGACCGCCTCCGGGCCGGCGGAGATCACCACCTCAACGGTGGAGCCGACCTCGACCTCGGTGCCCTCGGGCGGGTTCGAGGAGATTGCGAGCCCCTCGTCGACGTCGCCGGACTCCTCGGTGGTGAACTGCGGGGTCAGGCCCGCTTCGTCGAGCGTGGCGCTGGCCTCCTCCTCGGTCTGGCCGGCCACGGCGGGGACCGGGACCATCTCGGGCCCCGTGTCCCGGGGCAGGAAGAACCACAGCATCGCCCCGAGCACGGCGAGCACCGCGAGGACCACCAGGATGATCAGCCACCAGGGCCGCTTCTCCTTGGTCTCGTCCGCCTCGGCGACCTCGTCGAGCGGGGAGCGCGGGGAGACGGCGGCCGGGGCGGGCGTCGCGGCGGCCACGGGCGTGGTCGCGGTGTAGGCGGGCAGCGCCTCGGTCTGATCGCCCACGGAGCTGAGCACGGTGGTGGCCTCGGCGTCGGAGCCCAGCGGCACCGCCCCGCCGACCAGCTGCGGCTCGCGGCCGGCGACCACGGCGGCGATGTCGCGGGAGAAGGCGACGGCGCTGGGATAGCGCTGATCGCGGTCCTTCGCCAGACCCGTGAGGATCACGGCGTCCATCGCCGGGGTGATCGCGGAGTTGTAGCTCGAGGGCGCCAGCGGCTCCTCGCGCACGTGCTGGTAGGCGATCGAGACGGGGGTGTCCCCGGTGAACGGGGGCCGCCCGGTGAGCATCTCGTACATCACGCAGGCGGCGGAGTAGATGTCGGAGCGGGCATCGACCAGCTGGCCGCGCGCCTGCTCGGGGGAGAGGTACTGGGCGGTGCCCATCACGGCCTGGGTCGCGGTCATCGCGCTGGCGGCGTCCGCGATGGCGCGGGCGATCCCGAAGTCCATCACCTTCACCGTGCCGGCGGAGTTGATCATGATGTTGCCGGGCTTGATGTCCCGATGCACGATCCCTGCGCGATGGGAGTACTCGAG
>DXDT01000074.1 GCA_019115335.1 Candidatus Brachybacterium merdigallinarum | reverse complement strand
AGGGCCGGGGCCAGGGCCGGGGCCAGGGCCAGGGCTGTGACCAGAGCCGCGCCCCGGGCCGGGGCTGTGGCCAGAGGCGTGGTGCGGCCGGTGCCGTTCGCCGTGGTCGCCGTCAGTCGGTGGCCGGTGCGCCAGCTGCCGGGAGGTGGGCGGTGGCGACGCCTCCGGCGGGGACCTCGAGCCGGAGGCCTTCGACGGGGATGATCGCGGGCTCACCGGTGTGGTTGATCGCGATCAGGTGTCGGGTGCCGTCCGTGCTCCGGCGCTCGAGCAGCTCGACGTCCTCGGGCAGGTCCCGCACCGCGAGGCCGGCGGCCGAGTACGGCTCGCTGAACAGTGCGGAGAGGTCCTCCACGTCGAGGTCGGAGGCGAGATACCAGGCCGTGCCGGCCCCATGGGAGTGACGGGTGGCGGCGGTGCCCTGAGGGAGCGGGCCGTCCGTGTAGCGGCCGATCGCCTCGGCACCGTGCAGCTGCAGGTCCTCGCACCACAGGCGGGAACGCAGCGGCTTCCCGTCCAGGACCAGCCGCGCCTCCCGCCCCTCGCGCAGCGGGCAGAACTCGTGCACTTCGACGCCCAGCACCGGGGCGAGGGCGGCGTTCAGGCCGCCCGCCCGCACGCCGTCGTCGGCATCGACGATGCCGGAGAACGGGCCGACCACGAGGTTCCCGCCGCCGCGCACGTAGGCGTCGAGGTTCGCGGCCGCGGCATCGGTGAGCAGGTAGGAGGCCGGGGCCAGCACCAGGCGGTAGTCGCTGAGATCGTCCTCGGGATGGGCGAAATCGGTGGCGATGTGATCGCGCCACAGCCGCTCGTACCAGGTCTGGATCTGGGCGCGGTGGCTCAGATCGTCGGCCGGACGCCAGGGGAGGTCCTGCGCCCAGTGGGACTCCCAGTCCCACAGGATCGCGACCTCCGCCTCCACACGGGATCCGCGCAGGTCAGACAGTCGGCCCAGTTCCGCGCCGAGCTCCGTGACCTCGTGCCAGACCCGGGAGCCCGTGCCCGCATGCGGGAGCATGGCCGAGTGGAACTTCTCGGCGCCCTTGCGGGAGGCCCGCCACTGGAAGAACATCACGGCGTCCGCGCCCCGCCCCACGTGGGAGAGGGAGTTGCGGGCCATCTCACCGGGCCGCTTGGCGATATTGCGTCCCTGCCAGTTCACCCCCGAGGTCGAGTGCTCCATGAGCATCCACGGGCGGCCGCGGGCGATCGAGCGGGTGAGGTCGGCGTCGAGGGCGAGCTCGACGAAGTTCCGCTCGTCGGCGGCGATCAGATAGTGGTCGTTGGCGACCACGTCCACCTCGTCGGCCCACTGCCACAGATCGATGTTCGGGCAGGTGTGCGCCATGAAGTTGGTGGTCACCGGGATGTGCGGGGTGATCTCGCGCAGGATGTCGCGCTCGGCGCGGAAGCACTCCAGGATCTGCTCGGAGCTGAAGCGCCGCCAGTCCAGCTCGAGCGAGGGGTTCTGCACTGACGGGGTGGGCAGCGGGGCGTGGATCTCCTCGGGGACCCCGAAGACCTGGCCCCAGAAGGCGGTGCCCCAGGCGTTGTTGACCGCCTCGAGGGAGCCGTGGCGCCGCAGCGCCCAGTCGCGGAACGCCGCCTGCGCGAAGGGTGAGAAGCTCTCTCCCACCGGAGCGCCGTACTCGTTGTGGACATGCCACAGCGCGAGGGCGGGATGATCACCGTAGCGCTCGGCCAGGGCGCGGGTGATCCCCGTGGCCGCTTCACGATATGCCGGGGCCGAGGGGCAGGCCATCCCTCGGGAGCCGGGGCCCAGGGCGCGCCCCTCGCGATCGATCACGCGCGCTTCCGGATGGGCCCGGAAGAACCAGGCCGGGGGAGCCGCGGTGGGGGTGCCCAGGTCGATGCGGATCCCGGCCTCGTGCAGCAGCTCGAAGATCTCGTCGAGCCACTCCCAGTGGAACTCGCCGCGCCGCGGCTCGAGGCTCGCCCACGAGAACATGCCGATGCTGACCAGGTTCACCCCGGCCTCGCGCATCAGGGCCACGTCCTCGACCCAGGTCTCGCGAGGCCACTGCTCGGGGTTGTAGTCACCGCCGTAGGCGAGCTGCTCCAGGCCGAGCGGCCACGCGAGGCGGCCGTCTCGGGACAGGGGGTCGACGGCGGCTGCGGCATCATTCGACTGGAATCGTTCACGGCTCATGATCGGAAACCTTGGCACGGAAACATCGAGCCCCGCAAGTTTCTCGTGAGGCATTGACTGTAAACGATCACAGTTCTACGATGCCGACCACAGCCGCTCGCATCCGAGCGGTCTGCCCATCGCAAGGAGGCGAGCATGACCGGAGTCGACCAGCCCTGGCCCACCCGAGGCCCCTCGCGCCGAAGGCTCCTGCAGGCCACCGGGGCGCTCGGCGCGGCGAGCCTCGGAGCGGGAGCGCTCGCCGGCTGCGGCAGCGCGGCCGGCTCCGCCCCGGTGGAGCTGGTCTTCTGGAGCTGGGCCCCCGGCATCGAGGACGTGGTGGCGCTCTGGAACCAGCAGAACCCCGACGTGCAGGTGCTGGTGAGCCGGCAGGATGCCGGTGACGCGGCGGTCACCAAGCTGCTCACCGCGGTGCGGGCCGGCAACGGTGCCCCCGATCTCGTGCAGGCCGAGTACCAGACCATCACCTCGCTGGTCGCCGCCGATGCGATCGCGGACATCTCCGCCGAGCTGGACCCGGCCACCCCCGACCACTTCGCAGCGGGGATCTGGTCCGCGGTCGGAGTCGGGGACGGTGCGGTCTACGCGATCCCGCAGGACACCGGACCCCTGCAGCTGTACTACCGGGCGGACATCTTCGAGGAGCTGGGGCTCTCCGCCCCCACCACCTGGGAGGAGTACGCCGAGGCGGCACGGGTCGTGCACGAGGCGGACCCCTCGATGTACCTGGGCACCTTCTCGTCCTCGGACGCCGGGCTGTTCGTGGGCCTGGCCCAGCAGGCCGGGGCGTCGTGGTGGGGCATCGAGGGAGACCGCTGGAAGGTCGAGATCGATGCCGAGCCCACCCGGAGGGTCGCCGAGTTCTGGGGCGGCCTGGTCGAGGAGGGCGTGATCGCCGCGGAGCCGATGTACACCCCGCAGTGGAACGCCGCGCTGAACGCCGGGACCCAGATCGGCTGGGTCTCCGCCGCCTGGGCGCCCGGCGTGCTCGCGGGCAACGCCGGATCCACAGCCGGGGCCTGGCGGATGGCCTCGATCCCCCAGTGGGAGCCGGGAGGCACCGCCACGGGGAACTGGGGCGGCTCCTCCACCGCCGTCGTCGTCGACGGCGACCACCAGGCCGAGGCGGTCCGCTTCGCCGAATGGATGAACACCTCGGCGGAAGGGGTGCTCGCGCTCGTCGAGCTCAGCGGGATCTTCCCCGCCGATCAGCCGCACGCCGAGGCGGCGCTCGCCCAGCCGCCCGAGTTCTTCGCCGAGCAGGAGGACTTCTACGAGCTCTCCACCGCCAACGCTGAGGGCGTGCAGCCCTTCGTCTTCGGCCCGAACGTCAACGTCGCCTACGCCCTGTTCGGCGACGCCTTCGCGACCGCCACCCGGGCCGGGACCGCCGCCGCCTTCGGCGACGCGGTCGCCGAGGTGCATGCGGGAACCGTCGCCGACCTCGAGAACCAGGGGTACCACCTCGCATGAGCGCCACCACCTCCGCCACCACTTCTTCGCTGCGCCGACGCACGGACCGCTTCGGCTACCTCTTCATCGCGCCCGCCGCGCTGTGCTTCCTCGCCTTCCTCGCGATCCCGATCCTCTACGCCCTCTACGTCAGCTTCCGCCGCGAACAGGTGGTGGGGCTCGGCCTGGGCGAGGGCGGCCGCACCGAGGTGTGGGCGGGCCTGCGCAACTACGCCGATGTGCTCGCCGACAGCGAGTTCCTCGCCAGCGCCGGCCGGGTCCTCGTCTACGGCCTGGTGCTGGTGCCGGTCATGCTGGGCCTGGCCCTGCTGTTCGCACTGCTGCTGGACTCGAAGCGGGCGCGGCTGCGCCGCATCGCGCGGATCACGATCTTCCTGCCCTACGCCGTGCCCGCCGTGATCTCCTCGCTGCTGTGGGGCTTCCTCTACCTCCCCGGCACCAGCCCTTTCCACTACCTCGCCGATGCGGCGGGCGGGAGCCTGCCGGACGTGCTCACCCCGCAGCTGGTGCTGCTGGCGATCGCGAACATCGGGATCTGGGGCGGCACCGGGTTCAACATGGTGGTGCTGTACACCTCGCTGCGATCCATCCCCAGCGAGCTGTACGAGGCGGCGACCCTGGACGGCTGCTCGGAGCTGCAGACGGCGCTGCGGGTCAAGGTCCCCATGATCCTGCCCTCGCTGATCATGACCGGCGTGTTCTCGATCATCGCGACCCTGCAGGTGTTCGCCGAGCCGATGCTGCTGCGGCCGCTGACGAACTCGATCTCCAGCACCTGGTCGCCGCTGATGCGCATCTATCGCGACGCCTTCGTCGAGAACAACATCTACCTGGCCTCGGCCGGCTCCGTGCTGGTGGCCCTCGCGACCTTCGTCATCTCCTTCGGCTTCCTGCGCCTGGTGCGCGGTCAGGCCTTCGCCCAGGAAGAACGGTGAGCAGAGCCATGACCACCTCCACCACGCCCACGACCGCCGCCACCTCGACCGGCACCGATGCCGGCCCATCGCCGGCCCGTGCGCTGCCCTCCCGACCCGTCGGGCGCGGCGGTACGGAGAAGCCCTCCGTGATCGCGACAGGAGTCCTGCTGCTGGGCGCCCTGTACTGCCTGATCCCCATCGTGTGGGTGCTGATCGCCGCCTCCAAGAGCGCCGACGAGCTGTTCTCGACCTTCACCCTCGCCCCCTCCACGCACCTGCTCCAGAACCTGCAGGACCTGTTCGCCTACCGCGACGGCCTGTTCCTGCGCTGGGCGGGGAACACCGTGCTGTACGCGATCGGCGGCGCCCTGGTCTCGACCCTGGTCTCCGCCGCGGCCGGCTACGGCCTCGCCCTGTTCGACTTCCGCGGGAAGAAGCTCTTCTTCAACCTGATCCTGGCCGGGGTGCTGGTGCCCGCGGTGATCCTCGCCGTGCCGCAGTACCTGCTGTTCGCCCAGGCGGGGCTCGCGAACACCTACTGGGCGGTGTTCCTGCCCAGCATCCTGAACCCCTACGGGATCTACCTCGCCCGCATCTACGCCGGTGCCTCGATCCCGCGGGAGATGATCGAGGCCGCCCGCACCGACGGCGCCGGCGAGCTGCGGATCTTCACCCGCTTCGCCGTGCCGATGATGCTGCCGGGACTGGTCACGGTGTTCCTGTTCCAGTTCGTGGGGATCTGGAACAACTACATGCTCCCGTACATCATGCTCGGCGACGACTCGCTGTTCCCCATCACGGTGGGCCTGTCCACCCTCATGAACCAGGGCTCCTCCCAGCCCGCGATGTACACCACGGTGATCACCGGCGCCCTGGTCTCGATCCTGCCGCTGATCGCCCTGTTCCTCCTGCTGCAGCGGTACTGGCAGTCCGATCTCACCGGGGGTGCCGTCAAGGGCTGAGCCGGGGATGCGGCGGCCCCGCGCCTCCCGGCGGGCGTGGGGCCGCTCCCGGTCGGCGATACTGACCTGCAGACCCCGCCCCGCTGGCAGGGATCTGCCGCGAAGGAGGACGAGACATGGCTGCAGACCGCTCCCCGAAGGCGCCGCGGCGACCCACCATCTCGGACGTCGCCCGCCGCGCAGGGGTCTCCACCGGCACGGTCTCCCGCTATCTCAACGGCGGTCACTGGGTCTCGGCGGAATCCACCAGGTCGATCACCCGAGCGATCCGCGAGACCGGGTACGTCGCGAACTCGACCGCCCGCCAGCTGCGCACCGGCCGCAGCGGCACCGTGGCCTTCATCGTCGACGAACCCCCAGCGCGCTTCTTCGAGGACCCGAACTTCGAGGCGCTCGTGATCGAGGTGGGTCAGGCGCTGGCCGCCCGGGACCAGACGATGGTGCTGCTGCTGGCCGGGGACGAGGAGAGCGCCCAGCGCGCCGAGACCTTCCTGCGCACCAGCGGGGTGGACGGAGCGGTGACGGCCTCGGCGCAGCCGGGCCACCACCTGTTCGAACGCATCCAGGCGGCGGGCATCCCCCTGGTCAACGTGGGCAGCCCCACCGACCCGGGAGACCACATCGCCTTCGTGGCGGCCGACGACCGGGAGGGTTCCCGGCTGATGGCGGAGCACCTGCTGGAGCAGGGGGCGCGGCAGCTCGCCGTGATCGCCGGCCCTGAGCACACGCCGGGCGGCACCCTGCGGCTCAGGGCATTCAACGACGCGGTCGACGCGGCGAGACGAGAGGGCGCGGCGCGGCCGGCGGGCGAGACGCAGCCGGAGGGCGCGGCGCGGCCGGAGGGAGAGTCCTCGGCGGAGGGTGAGACGCAGCGGGAGGGCGGGCCCCCGCGCGTGGTCGCCGTGCAGCACGGCGACTTCACGGCCGACAGCGGGCGTGACGCGGCCCGCGCGATCCTGGAAGAACACCCCCGGGTCGACGCGATCTTCGCCGCCAACGACCGCATGGCGCGCGGCGCGATCGAGGTGCTGCGGGCGGCGGGTCGCGAGATCCCCGGAGACGTCCTGGTCGGAGGGTTCGACGACTCCGCCGGGGCCGGCACCGAGGAGCCCCGCCTCACCACGGTGAGGCAGGACTTCCGGCGGATCGCCGCCGAGCTCGTCGATGCCCTCGGCAAGCAGCTCGACGGCGGGGTGCGGGCGAACGTGGTCGTGCCCGTCCAGCTCGTGGTGCGGGACTCCACCGTGCGCCGGTGAGGGCGGCCGGCCCCCGGCGCGCCGGCCCTCACTCCTCCGCGACCGCCGCCTCGCCCGTCGTCTCCGCCTCGCCCGCTGTCTCCGCGTCGGTCGCTGCACCGCCGACGAATTCGGCGAGGTGCCGGGACAGTGCCTGGCGGCTCGGCTCGTGGCAGTACATCATGTGCCCTGCCTCGTAGTACTCGATGCGGATCCGCTCGGCGTAGTCCGCCCGCGGGATCTGCAAATGCGCGAGGGCGTGCTCGCTGGCATGGAACGGCGTCGCGGCGTCGTGATAGCCGTGCGAGACTAGCACCCGTGTGCCCGGCGACTTCCGCAGCACCCGGGAGAGGTCGGAGGCGACCTCGACGGCGCGGCCTTCGAAGTCCTTGTAACTCCAGGGATGGACGCGGCCGGACATGATCTCGTAGACCACATCGCTGCGGAAGCCCAGGTCCGTGCCCAGATACTGGTTGATCGTCGCGGTGTAGGCGGGGGCGAGCTGGTCGATCGAGGGATCGGACTCCATCGTCGGGGCGTTGCCGTTGCCCGCCGGAGCGGTGAAGCGCCCGTCGATACGGCCGGTGATCAGCCCCTCCTCGCGCAGCAGCTCGGCCAGGAACGCCTGGTGCTCGATGCGCAGCTCGGCGCGCGCGACCCAGTCCGGATCCACCCCGATCAGCGCCCCGATCCGGGCAGCCGCCTCCTGCTTCTGTCCCTCGGAGAGCCGCAGCCCGGCGGCGAGCAGCGCGGGGTACTCCTGCTCGGCGAAGGCCTCCGCCTCGTCGACCACGTCCTGAAGCAGGCGACCCTCGTGCTTGCCGTGAGCATGGGCGATCGCCGCATAGGTGGGCAGGTAGTGGAGGAAGGGGCGGTCGTTGCCGGGGGTGAAGCGGATGGTGCCGAAGTCGAGCACCGGGGAGATCAGCGCGATGCCGGCGACCGCCACGTAGTACCGGTCCAGCAGGCGCGCGGCGACCGCTGCCGCCCGGGTGGTGCCGTAGGACTCGCCCGCCAGGAACACCGGGGAGGTCCAGCGGTCGTTGCGGGTCAGCCAGTCGATCACGAACGCCGCCATCAGGTCCCGATCCGCCTCCAGCCCGTGGTGTCGGTCCGGGGCGGCGCCGGGCGCGGGGCGGGAGTACCCGGTGGTCATCGCATCGACCAGCACCAGATCGGCATGGCGCAGCAGGGTCTCGTGATTGTCCAGCAGCCGGTAGGGCGCCGCAACGGGCGCATCGGCGTCGGCCGTGTCCACGCGCCGCGGCCCGAACAGACCCAGGTGCAGCCACACCGTCGAGGCCCCGGGGCCGCCGTTGAAGGCGAACACCACCGGGCGCTGCGCCGGCTCGGGGCGAGTGCTGCCGACGGCGCTGCGCCCCGAGGTGCCCGCGGTGGTGACGTAGGAGACGGAGAACAGCTCGGCGAACGCCTCCCCGCGCCCGTACTCCTTCCCCTCGGGCTCCTCGCGCAGCACCACGGTCCCGGCGGTCGCCGTGTAGTGCAGCGGCCCGTCCGGGAGGGACAGCGAATGCGCCGTGGTGACCAGCCGGTCCTCGGGTGCAGGGGTCTCGCGCGCCTCGCGCGGGCGGGTGCCGCCGTTCTCGGGGGCGGGGGTGGTGGCCTCGGTGCTCACACGGTCTCCTTCACGTCGGGGGCCTCAGATCAGGGGCGTCGGGGTCGACGCTACCCCGGCGACGCTGCCGCCCCGCCCGGAGGCTCGATCGGCGA
>DXDT01000073.1 GCA_019115335.1 Candidatus Brachybacterium merdigallinarum | reverse complement strand
CGGTGCCGAAGTCCTTCTCGACGATGTCGATGCGGGCCCGCTCGGGCTCGTCGGTGGTCCAGCCCCCCGCGTAGCCGGTCTGGAAGGTCGCGATGCGGCCCGGCCCGGTCTTCGCCGCGGCGCGGCCGGGGATGCCGGGATCGAAGTGGGCGGCCATCTTGTCGCCCAGGATGTCCTTGGAGTCGGCCTCGTCGGCCATGCGCAGGGCGATGCGCAGGTTCGTGTTGGCACGCAGGTTGTCCTTGATGACGCCCGCGGGGCGCTGCGTCGCCAGGATCAGGTGCAGGCCCAGGGAGCGGCCTCGGGCCGCGACGTCGACCACGCCGTCCACGAACTCGGGGATCTCCTTGGCCAGGGCCGCGAACTCGTCGACGATGATGATCAGGGACGGCGGCGCCTCCGGGTCGCCGGTGCGCTCGAGGGAGACGAGGTCCTTCGCCTTCTTCCGGTTCAGGAGGTGCTCGCGATAGTGCAGCTCGGCGCGCAGCGAGGTGAGGGCGCGGCGCACCAGGTGCGGGGAGAGGTCGGTGACCAGGCCCACCGCGTGCGGCAGGGTGATGGCGTCGGCGAAGGCGGCACCGCCCTTGTAGTCCACGAACAGGAAGGTGACGCGGTCCGGGCTGTGCGCGGTGGCCATGCCCATCACCCAGGCCTGCAGGAACTCGGACTTGCCGGCACCGGTGGTGCCGCCCACCAGGGCGTGAGGTCCGTTGGTGCGCAGATCCAGATGGAAGGCGTCCTGGCCGTTGTGGCCGATGAGGCCGCGCAGGTTCGCGTCGTGCTTGCGCCGCACCGGTTCCGAGCCGTCGCGCGGGGTGAGGGAGTTGTTCTCCTTCCAGCGCTCGATGATGTGGCCGGGCTCCTCGGCGACCTGCATGCCGGCGAGCTTGAGGTAGGAGATGGCGCGGGGCAGGTCGGAGTCGTCGTCGACCGGCACGCCCGCATCGACCACCGGTGAGAGGTGGCGAGCCACCCCGGCGGCGACCTCGACGGACACGGTCTCCACGGTCACCGGGTAGTAGCGCTCCCCCAGGCGCACGTGGCCGGCGCTGGCGCCCTCGATCGCTTCCTCGACCGAGACGTAGGTGCGGCAAGCGGCGGGCAGGGCGGCGACGTTCGCTGCGCTCCAGATGACGTGCACGCCGACGTCCGGTCCCTGCTCCGCGATCCGCACCAGGCGGGCGCGGTCCACGGGGGCATCGTCCTCGATGATCAGCACCACAAAGGGGGTCAGCGGCGGCGGTGGGGTCTCCGGGTCCTTGGTGATGTCCGGGTGCAGCGGCGTGCGCAGCTGTGCCGCGGCGCCGCCGGAGCGGTGCTCGATGAGCTCCTCGATGCGGGACAGCAGCGCGGTGCCGCGGCCGGGAGTGTCCGCGAGATGGTCGCCGGGCAGCGGGGAGTGCGGGCTGGACGTGTGGGGCAGCCACTTCAGCCACTGCCACATCTCGCGGCTGGAGCGGGAGGTGATGGCCGCGATCGCCATCTCCGCCGGGGAGTGCAGGGCGAAGATCTGGGAGACGATGCCGCGGGCGACGCCGTCGGCCTCCTCCCCACCGCCGGCCACGCCGATGTTGCCGGCGGAGCGGAGATCAGCCACCACCGGGACCCCGGCGATGTACTTGTACTCCTCGTTCATGTCGTCGAGCATGTCGTAGTACTTGGGGATCGCGTCGTTCTCCCCCGGCATCTCGATGCCCACCCGCGACTCCGCGATGCCGAGCCCCAGGCGCACGGTGCCGAAGGCGTTGTGCTCAGGCCGGTGGGTCCACAGCAGTCGTCCCAGCCGGAACGCCGCATCGACCGTGTCCGCGGCGGAGGGCGTCTCCACCAGGCGCACCGCGCGCTCGAGATCCTGCGCCGCGGTGACGCGGCGCTTGAGCGAGGCGAGCCCCTCGAGGAAGTTCTTGATCTGCCGCTCGAGGTTCTTCTTCTGCTGCCGGCGCCGGTTGAGATAGCCGGCCGTGGCCATCATCGGCATCATGAACACGAACATCAGCGAGAACGGGCTGCGCGTCATCGAGAACATGAAGCCGCCCATGATCAGCGGGGCGAACAGCATGAAGATCGGGAACGACGGCGGCTGCGGCTCCTTCGGCGGGGTCGGTGCCTTCAGCGGCCGGTAGGGGAAGCGCGGCACCACGCGCGGGGAACGGTTGAACTCGACCACCGGTGAGCTCGGTGCGGTCCCGCCCAGGCGGTGCAGGGCGATCACGGAGAAGGTGGTCTGGCCGATCAGCACCGTGTCCGCGGGGCCGATCACGGCGCGCTGGACCTGCTCGCCGCCGATCACCACGCCGTTGGCGGACTGCAGGTCCACGATCTCGATGGAATCGCCGACGTTGATGCGGGCATGGCGCTTGGACAGCATCGGATCCGCGATCCGGATGTCGAGGTCCCCCTCGCGGCCCACCACGCTGGAGCCGCTGGGCAGCGGGTACTCGCGCCCGGCCTCGGGCCCGGAGAGCACCCGCATCAGCGCGACCGCGGCGCCGCGGGACTCCGAGCGGGTCTCGTACTCCTCGGAGGAGTGGGCGATCGAGACCACACTGCCGGAGCGCAGACCGGCCTGGATCAGGTCGATCGTGCGGTCCAGGGAGCGCACGCCGTTGGCGCCGGGACCGGCACCGGGATCCTGAACCTGGAGGGTGAGCCCCGGGGGCGGCTCGATCTCGGAGCGCAGCGGGTCCGCGAGATACAGCGCATTGGCGACATCGGCGACGGTCGCGGTGGCGTCCGCCGTGACCTCGAGGTCCGTCATGCGGTCCTCGGGCCTGCGCAGCGTGAGCTTGATGCGCATGGTTCCTCATCCTCCCCCGTGCGAGCCCCTCGCTCGCACTGGGGGCCGCCTCGGCGAGGCGGCCCCGATGCTTCGAAGCGTACTGGTCGATCCGGGTGGATCGCACCGCTGTCCCTGCGCGCGCTGCGCCCGTACGGGGTGCTAGTCGTCGTCCTCGTTCTGGCTCTGGTCCAGCAGCGGCAGGTCCTCCTGGGAGACCAGCCGCGAGAACACCGCATGCTCGACCAGGCGGGCGCGCCGGTTGCTGGCCAGCTTCCCGGGCCCGCCGCGCAGGCCGCGCACTCCGAGCCGGTCCAGCTTGTCGCAGACGTTGTCGAGCTTGCGGTTGAACTTCGTCAGCGGCCAGCCCAGGCGTTTCGCGGCCTGCGCCGAGGTGGGCACCGAGCTCATGCCGCTGCCCTCCCGGGTGAGCATCGACTCGGCGAGCGCGAGGATCAGCAGCTTCTGGCTCGGGGTCAGCTGCACCGATCCCATGGTGGTCTCCCCCACCGGGTCGTCGGCGCCGACGGTCCGCTCGAAGTCCGGCGACTCGGCATGGACGGAGAGGTCGTAGGTGGTGGGCCCGGCGGTGAACACGACCTGGGTGACGTCGAAGACCAGCGGGATCTTCGCGCCCGGGGCGAGCCAGGCCTGCATGGTCCCGGTGCCGTCAGTGATCGTCGCGGACAGGCGCGAGCCGATGTTGACCAGCCACCACATCGCGTCGACCTGGACTATCGAGAGGAACCGGCGGTGCAGGAACGGATTGTCGTCGTCGACGTTGAGATCCGCCTCCCGGCCGATGGTGAGCTCCTCACCCTCGCCGACCCGGTACCACTCTCCGCAGAACTCGACCGATATCGATGACGCCATCGTCAGTCCCTCCCTCGTTGTGCTCGGTCCTCGTCCATGATCCCACCGTTCCTCGTCCGTTCCTGCTCATCCGCCATCGATGCATGCCTCCACGGGGGCGCTCGCGTTGCCGTTGGGCGAGGCGGTGCGGATCTCCACGCAGCGGCCCGTCAGTCCGGGCGGGATGTCCATCACGTGGGACTGCCGGCCGTAGACGGGCTGCCAGGCCGCGTACTGCTCGTAGTTCGGGGGCATGTCCTTCCAGCGCACCTGGTAGAAGTCGCCCTCCCTGGCGTTGGCCGGCAGCTCCCAGGAGACCCTCACCTTGCCGCGCTGGCCGCCACCTCCTTCGGAGAGGATGATGGCGGCGCTCTGGCTGTGCGGGGGCTCCGGCGCCGCGACATCGGTGACCACGTTGGTGTCGGAGGTCGGGATCGGGGGCGGCTCCTCCTTGAGGAAGGTGTTCACCGCGAGGGTGGCGCCCACGCCGAGCACGATCACGAGCACGGCGGCGAGAGTCACGAACGGCCAGGCCGGGGTCGTGGAGGTGGGGGCCGGTTCGGGTTCGTCGACCGGGGCCGCCAGCGGCGCCGGCCCGGGGGACGCGCTGAGCACCGCACCGGCCGGGCGCAGCATCGTGCTCTCCTCGGCCTGGCCGAAGGCGGGTGCCGGGGATGCCGACGCAGATCCCAGGGCGGGGGCGATTCCCGCATACGGATCGATCGCCGGCTTCCCGCCCGAGGTGCCGGTGCGGCCCGAGTCGGGGTCGACGGTGGAGACCTTGCGGATGCGGGTGTGCTGGTCCAGGTCCTCCTCGTCGCTGTGCGGAGCGGGCGCGCTGCCGCGCTCGTCGAGGATGTCCATCTGGGTGACCGGCAGCTGCAGGGCGAGCTCGACCTGCTGCAGACCGCGCCCGAAGGCGAGGGCGGTGTCGTACCGGGACTCGGGCTGCTTCGCCATCGCGATGGCGAGCACGCGGTTCAGCTCGGGCGGCACGTCGGGCCGGTTCAGCGGCGGCAGCGGCTCGCTGGTGATCCGGTGGATCAGATCGGACGCCGTGTTGCGCTGGCCGCGGCGCTCGAACGGAGTCTGCGAGGCCAGGAGCGAGTAGACCGTCGCCGCCAGGGAGAAGACGTCGGAGCGCACATCGGCGCGCGGCGGGTCGGCGAAGAACTCGGGGGGCGACCACGGGATCGACATCCCCTGGGAGTCCTCGACGTTGTCCCCCTGACCGGTGGCGATCGAGATCCCGAAGTCGGTCAGCGCGGGCCGGTTGTAGTCGGTGACCAGGATGTTCGCGGGCTTGATGTCCCGGTGCAGGATTCCTGCCCGGTGCGCGGTCTCGACGGCACCGGCCACCTGCACCCCGACCCGCAGCACCTCGGCGACGGTGATGCGCTCCTTGCGGAAGCGCACCCCGTAGTTGGGGCGGGAGCAGTACTCCATGACGATGTAGGGGCGGTGGTCGGCGGAGACCTCGGCGGAGTAGATCGAGACGATCGATGGGTGGGTCGACATCGTCGCCATCACGTTCGCCTCGGTCTCGAACTGGTGGCGCACCGTGTCGTCGAGGACGTCGGAGAGCAGCACCTTGATGGCGACCCGGCGCTGGGGTCGCAGCTGGCGGTACCGGAAGACGTCCGCGAACCCGCCCGAGCCCAGCAGGCTCTCGTACTCGTATCCCGGCAGCTGCGGCGGCTGCGATGGTGCCCGTGAGCTCACTGTGCCTCCCTGATCCGCAGTCGTACCCCGTCACCGAGGTCCAGCTGGTCTCCTCTGCGCAGCACCACACCTTCGCTGGGACGCAGCCGCAGCGGCTCCATGCCCTCCCGGTGCAGGGTGGTGCCGTTGGTGGTGCCGAGATCCAGGGCCACGATGTGCCATCCCTCGAGCTGGAGCTCGAGGTGGGAGCGGGAGATGTCCTGCTGAGGGCTGGGCACCGTGATCAGCTGCGGGACGTCGTTGCCGCTGACCCGCGAGGCGCGCGGGCGACGGCCGATGATCGCCGAGCGGTTCAGCGTGATGGTCTCCCCGGTGGAGATGTCGACGATCCCGAGGGTGGGACGCGGCACGGTGAAGGTCTGCCCGCCCAAGGGTGCTCCGCAGATGCGGCACTGCGAGTGCTCCGGGGAGTTCGCATGGCCCTGAGGGCAGATCAGGGCGGGGATCATCACCGCGTTGCCGGGCCGGTTCCCGGAGCTCGCGGCCGCAGCCGACGGGGAGCCGGGCTGTGGTGCCGCGGGGGCGGCGCTGTCGGGTCCCGTCGCGCTGTGGGGGGCGGGCATCTGCGGCGGGACGGCCGGCCCGACCGGGTGCGGGGAGTGGGCGTGGCGGCCCGTCGGGGCCTGGCCCGCGGAGCCGGGGCTCATCGGCATGCCGGGGTGCGGGGGCTGCGAGGGGTGCTGCTGCGCGGGGACGCCGTACGGGGCCTGCGCCTGCCCCGGGTGAGGCGAGCCGCCCGGCCAGCCTCCGCCCTGCGGGGGCTGCTGGGGCTGCGCGGGGGCGGGTGGCTGCGGGTGCTGTGCCTGCGGCTGCTGCTGCCCGGGGAATCCCTGCTGCTGAGGGAAGGCCGGGTGCTGCGGGTATGCCGGGTGCTGCGGGTATGCCGACTGCTGCGGCGGGAACGCCGGGCTCCCGCTCGGGGCCGGGTAGGCGGTCGGCGGCGAGGCAGGCACCGGCGGCGCCCCGGTGGCCGGCGCCGGGGGGCGCTCAGGCATGTGGACCTGCGGATAGGCGGGCGCGGGAGCACTCGGTGGCGCAGCTGCACGACGGGCAGCGGTCTGCGCGATCTCGGGAGCTGCACGACCGACCCCCGGCACCCAGTCGATGAACTCTCCCACCGAGGCTGTCGCCGACGGGGAAGGAGCGGCGAAAGCTGCGGGGTCCTGCCGCTCGGGCTCGGGTTCGTCCTCCGGCTCGGGCTCGGGCACGGAGGTCTCCTCGACCGGGGTGGAGGAGCCCTCGTCAGCGGTGTCCTCCTCGTCGTCGTCCTTCTTGCGGACGGCGGCGTCCTCGATCCGGCGGAAGACGGTCTTGCCGAAGAGGTCGTCGTAATCGCCGGTGCTGTCCAGATCGCCGATCACGCTGGAGCCGGCGGTGGCGGAGATCGCGGTGGCGGAGGAGACCACTCCCTGGTGGACCTCGGAGCGCGTGCCGGGGTCGTGCTGTTCGTCCTCCGGCTCCTGCTCGCCGTCGTCGATCGGGGCGATCAGTGTCACCGGCGAGGAGTCGTCGCTCTCGTCCGGTGGATCCGGGGTGGGGATCGCCGGCGGCACCTCCGCGGCCGGTACGGGTGCGGCGGGCGCCGGCTCAGGAGCGGCCGGTGCCGGTGCGGCAGGTTCCGCACGTGGCGGGGTGGCCGGGGCGGAGCCGGCCGGGCTCTCGGCTGCCTGCGGCGGCGCGGACGCGGCTGCCGCAGGGCTGCTCGGCGCGCCGGCGGTCCCCGTCGCCGCATCGGCGGTAGGGCGAGCTGCTCGGCGGCGGTCGAACAGCGAGGTGCTGACCAGACGGCGCCGGCCGGTGGTGGGCCCGGAGCTCGACGCTGCGGGCTGCGAGGTGCCCTGGGCTGCTGGTGCGGCGGCTGCTCCCGGGACGGGGGCGGCCGGTGCGGGCGGAGTCGCGGCCTCCGCGGGAGCAGCAGTCGAGGGTGCCGCTGCGGAGGGCGCGACCTCGGGCGCGGGGACAGGATCTACAGCAGGGGCTGCGTCCGGAGAGGGGGCCGCGTCGGAGGAAGGGGCGGCGGGCGCGGAAGACGCAGCAGCCGGTTCCCGAGCCGGCTCCGCAGCGGGCGCAGGCTCAGGCTCGGGCTCCGCGACCGGTTCCGGAGCTGACGCGGCGACGGGAGTCGGTCCCGCGGCAGGCGCAGGAGCTGGCTCGGGCTCTGCTTCTGGCTCAGGTTCCGCTGCCGGCGCGTCGGTTTCGGGCGCAGGCGCTGGTGCTGGTTCGGGCGCAGGCGCTGGTGCTGGTTCGGTCGCAGGCTCCGCAGCCGGTGCCGGAGTGGACTCCGCAACGGGCGCCGGAGTGGGCTCCGCGGCGGGTGCGGGAGCCGGGGCTGGCGCGGCCGGCGGGGTGGCAGGCGCTGCAGCGGGCGGGGTGGCGGACTTGTCGCCGAAGAGGTCGTCGAAGATGCTGGGGCCCTCCGGCTCGGCCGGTTCCTCGGTACGGCGGGAGGACGAGCTGCTGGCTCCGCGACTGCGGTTCTGCAGCGAGGGCGGCATCTCCCCCGGCTTCCGGGTGGCCAGCATCGGCTTGCGCGGGGAGGACGTCCCCGGCTTCGGGCGGGTCGGGGGCGGCGGCTTGTCCTTCTTGCGCTGCTTCGCCTCCGGGTCCTCGATCGAGCGGCCGTCCGCCTCCACCTGCTCCGTCAGAGCCTTGCGGGCCTCCTCGTCGAGCTCGGCAGGATCCACCGTGACGTGCACGAACCCGCGAGCGCGCGTGATCCCGACCGACACCCTCGGCAGGCCCACGGCGTCCTCGGGCGGCAGCTCCCCGAAGGCCGTGCGGCGCACACCCTCGACCTTCTTGATCACGAACGGCTCATCGTCGGTCCCGGCGATCTGCTGGGCACCCTCCGCCGTGTAGACGCTGATCGGGGTCTTCCCCTTGACCCCGTAGGTGACCGTCGTGCCATCCACCAGGCCGAACAGGATCGCGGTGAGCTTGTCCGCACTCTCGAGCTCGGACTCGGCCACCAGCTGGTCGATGAACTCCTCGGCCTTCGGCGCCTTGCCCAGCACCACCCAGGCCGCTTCGATGACGTTCTTCTTCAGCCCCGGGACCATCACGGCCCAGCCCGCCTCCCGCACCACCAAGGTGGCGGGCCCCTGCTGGACCCAGGTCCCCGGAGGGAGCAGTGCGGTGATCTCCTCACTCATCGGTTCGCGCCGCCCTCACCGGACACCGCCCGCGGCAGGGTGTCCTCATCGAAAGGCAGGTCCTCGTCCCGGGCCCGCCGGGGATCAGCGGTGACCTCGTCCTCGGGCGACAGCCCGGTGATCTCCACGGCCTCGACCACCACCACGCTGACGTTGTCACGGCCTCCCCCCTCGAGGGCGAGATCCACCAGCGAACGGGCGATGGTGCGGACGTCCTGCGGGCTGCGCAGCACCCGCTCGATCGCGGTGTCGGAGACCTCGCCGGTGAGGCCGTCGGAGCACACCAGCATCCGGTCACCGACCTCCGCCGGGATCAGCCAGTAGTCGGGATCGGTCTCAGGGCCCGCTCCCAGGGCACGGGTGACCATGTGCCGATAGGGATGGGTGCGGGCCTCCTCCGCCGTGAGTTCGCCGCGGTCCATCAGCTCCTGGACCACCGAGTGATCCACGCTGACCTGTTCGAAGATCTCCCCGGAGAGTCGATAGACGCGGGAATCGCCGAGGTTCAGGACCACCCAATAGCCGACGCCGTCCAGCACCATGGTGGCCACCACGGCCACCGTCGTGCCCGCGCCGAGCTGCGCCTCGCCGCCGAGGTCCGCGATGCGCTCCGCCGCGGTGCGCAGAGCGTCACCGAGCTGCTCGACCGTGACGTTCTCCTGCACGGTGAGCTTCTCGAACTCCTCGACCGCGATGGCGCTGGCGACCTCGCCGGCGTTGTGCCCGCCCATGCCGTCGGCGACCAGGAAGATCGGCGAGTCGTCGAGGATCGAGTCCTCGTTGGTGGCGCGGACATGGCCGACGTCCGTCGCGGCGGCGGAGATCACCCGGATGGTGCCGTGGATGTCCGGATCGGAGAGGGAGCTCTCGATCACTTCTCCCTCTCCACGGTCAGGGTCCGGTCACCGATCGTGAGGCTCGCTCCGTCCGGGAGCACCGTGGCGGAGTTGGGCACCAGGGATTCCCGAGTGCCGTCCGCGCGCACGATCGCGGAACCGTTGGTGGACCCGAGGTCGGTCACGGTGACGGCATCACCGGTGCCGTCGACGCGCAGGTGCGTCTTGGAGACCGAGCGGGTGTCGTCCTTGAGGACGAACAGCGCCTCATCCTGCCCACCGGAGGGGTTGCGGCCGATCACCAGCGCCGTGGTCACCACTCTCTCGGTGCCGTCATCGGCGGTGACGCGCACGGTGGGCGGGGTGGGCGGAACCACCGCGGAGACCCGGGTCTGCTCGAGGTCGCCGAGGTCGGCCTCCTCGGCTCCCGCCACGCGGGTCTGCTCGTCGACTTCATCGTCGTTCCAGGCCGAGAAGTCGGGGCCGGTCTGCTCGAGGGGGGCGGCAGGTGCCTCGGGCGGCGGCCCGCCGACCGGCGGTGCCCAGGCGGGGGCAGGGGCCGGCTCCGGCGCCGAAGGCTGCTGAGGAGCCGGTGCCGGGGATGCCTGCGGCTGGGGAGCCGGCTGCGGGGCCGGCGCCTGCTGCGGCGGAGCCGAGAACTGCGGTGCCGGCGGCTGCTGCGGATCCTGGAGGGGCGAGGCAGGCTGCTGCTGCGGCCGGGCGGAGAACTGCTGCGGGGCGGCGCTCTCGGCGGCTGCCGGCGGATTGGTGCCCTGCGGTCCCCAGGAATGGGCCGGCGGAGCTCCCCACCCGGACTGCGCGGGCGGCGCCTCGGGAGCGGACGGTGCCTGCTGCGAGAACTGATCGGGCTGCGCGAACTGGTCAGGCTGCGAGAACGGCTCTGGCTGCGGAGCGTGCGCCGGCTGCGAGGACGGAGCCGTCGGCGGCGGCGACCACGGGGACCCACCCGCCGGCGACGCGGCAGGCGCCTCGTTCGCGCTCGGCGGCGCGTAGGGGCTCGCCGGTGCCGACGACGGCGGCGACCACGGGTCCTGGCCCGGAGCGGCACCGGCGGCAGAGCTCTCGGTCCCGACGGCGCTCTCGCTCGACCAGGCGGCGCCCGGGGTGGACAGCAGATTGTCGTGGGTGGTCACCGCGACGGACGGTGCCCCCAGGTAGTGCTCGGCCCCGGCCCGCTCGAAGTCGTCGGGGCGCTCCGTGAAGGGATGACGGCCGGCCTTGATGTCCACCACGACCGAACCGATCACCCGGTCATGGAAACCGCGCAGATGCTTCTTCGGATCGAAGAAGATCGAGATCGCCATCAGCAGGGGGAAGAGGTTGTAGAACACCACGCGACCCAGGGCGCGCAGGAAACCGATCGGCGCCCCCGTGCCGGTCGCGGCGATCCGCAGACCCACGATCGCCTTGCCGGGAGTGACGCCCTTGGAGCCGATCAGCCACAGCAGCAGCACGGCGTACGCGGCCGGCAGCGCCGCGCCGACGCCCACCAGGATCTGCGCGAGCAGGGTGACCTCCTCCTGGAGCACCAGCAGGAGCACCGCGACCGTCAGCGGCACCAGCACCAGTGAGGAGATCACGGAGTCGATGAGCGCAGCCAGGAACCGCTTCAGGGGGCTCGCCGGCGCGCAGCCGTCCAGCGGCGCCTCCAGCTCCGGGGCCTCGGCGAGCGCACCGCCGGGCTCATTCGCGCTCTGCGGCGCACCGGAGGGAGAACCGTAGCCTCCCGGCATGCTGCCCGGCTGCCCGGTGGCGGGCTGGTTCATCGGTGACTGTGTGGCCATCACCTGATCGTACTGTTCCTGCGAGCGCAGTGCGGTCGCCCCCGGCTCGGGCGGGCGCAGCGACTCGGCGGAGATCAGCTCGATCCCGGTGTTCGGCGTCTCCTCCTCCTCGCTCGGCCCGAGATCCCGCGAACGGGCCTTGGGGGCCTGTGACCAGGCACCCGGGGCGTCGGTGGCGCGCCGCTCATAGGGCGACTCCTGGTAGCGCGCACCGCATTCGCCGCAGATCGCGGCCCCTGCCGTGAGCAGATTTCCGCAGGTGCTGCAGTATCGGGTCTGGCTCATCGTGATGGGCCCTTCCTCGGTGTCTTCGTCGTCGAGCTGGTCGAGGCCCGACGTCTCCTCAGCGCATCCGTGCGCTTCTGGGCCACGGCCCGTGCCCGCCGGGCGGAACGCTCACGGCGCTTCAGCGCCCGCCGCTCCGCGCTGCGGCGACGGAACGACCGCAGCGAGAACACGGCCCGCAGCCGCCGGTGCCACGGCACGGACCTCGACATGGTACGCCGGGCCGCCATCACCTCGCCCCAGTACTCATCCACCACTCCCGGTGGCAGGTCGTCGGGACCGAACACGGCCCGATCGGCGCGGGCGGCCAGGGTGGTGGCGCTCAGCGCCGGGATCTGACCCTGCAGGTGCGCGGCGGTCTCCAGGCGGGTCATCAGCGGATCCGGGCGCATCCCCAGGTCCGTGAGGTGGTCGAGGACCTCCTGCCAGCCGCCGTCGATCTGCTCCGGCAGCACTCCCTGCCGGCGGCGCGTGGAGCGGCGCCGCACCTTCGCCAGCACGATCGCGGCCAGCGCGATCCCCAGCAGCACGAAGGGCAGCAGTCCGAGACCGACGTAGACCACCCAGGAGACGGTCCCCTCCGGCTCGGGCTCATCGTTCTGGCTGTCATCGCTCATCGCGCCCGGGGGCGGGTTCGGCGGTTCCGCGGGAGGCGGGGGCGGCTGCGCGACCTGCGGCAGCGGCTTCTCGACCTCCTTGGGCTGCGGCTGGGTGGGGTCCTCGTCGTCATCCGGTGCCGGGTCGAAGCGCACCCAGCCCAGCTCCTCGAAGGCGACCTCGACCCAGGCGGTGACATCCTCGCCCGTGATCGCGGCGGTCCCCTCCACGCCCTCGGGGACCTCGAAGCCCATCACCACGCGGGCCGGGATGCCGATGGAGCGCGCCATCAGCGCGGTGAGCACCGCGAACTGCTCCTCATCACCGATCTTCCCGGTGGGGGCGGCATCGCTCTGCTCCTCGTCGAAGCCGACCTCCTCGAGCATCGCCATGATGCGTGCGGCACCGTGACCGGACAGGGAGGCGGCGTCGTCATCGATGCCGTGGGAGTAGAAGGCATCGGCCTTGATGGCGCGGGTGAGGAACTCGAACCGCTCGTAATCCGAGTCCGAGGTCCCGGCCCATTCCTCCGCCAGCTGTGCGAACGACGGATCCAGGGTGGCGTTGTCCGGCAGTGCCAGATCGGCGAAGGTGGCGCTGCGCGTGTCCTCCGCGGCGGGGGCCGTGTACGGCTCGTAGGTGAGGTCGTAGCTGTCCCCGGGCTGCAGCCCGGCAGCGTTGACCGCCGTCTGCGACTGCTGGTTCAGGAACAGGTTCTCGGAGGTGACGGCGTAGCGCTCGCCCTCCATGTCACCGATGTCGATCCGGGTGATCTCCCGGCCGACGGTGGGGAGCCACACATCGGTGTAGTCGCCGATGGTGACGGTGGTGGTGCGTGCGCTGCCGCTGGGCTCTTCCAGGTCGACACCGCTGGCGGTGCGCAGGAACGCCCCGGACGGCCCGTCCTTCTGACGGGAGCTGGCCACGTTGTAGACCTGCAGGTCGTACTGGTCCAGGGTGGCCAGGCGGATCTGCTCCCCCGCCTCGACCCCGGTGACGGTGAACAGCTCGGTGTCGCGCTGGTTCTTGATGTAGCCGCGGAAGTCCGCGAGCGGCGAGACGTACTGGTACGGGTCGAACGGCGGGTTGATCTGGTCGCGCAGCGCGTAGCGGCCGGCGCCCGCGGGCGGGTCCAGCAGCGACTGCGCCGAGACGGCCGCCCCGGCGCTGATCGCCATGATCACGGCCCCGCCGATCACGCGGCGGCGCAGCACGGGGTTCTTCCAGGAGCCGGGCCGCACGGTGTCGGAGATGATCGTGGACTCGGCGCTGTCCAGGCGGGCGCTCTCGAAGCGCCAGGTCAGCCAGGCCACGGAGATCAGGGCGAACAGCACTCCGCGGATCACGGGCGAGACCGCCTCCGTGGTGCCGAACAGGATCGTGACCAGCAGCAGCACCAGCGGGAACAGCCAGGCGATGACGTAGCGCCGGGTGCGCAGCACGATCGTCATCCCCAGCAGGCTCAGCAGCAGCATGCTGATCCAGACGACGACCAGCACGCCCTGCGCGCTGCCCACCGGGGGCGCGACGGTCAGCGTCGCCTTCCAGCTGGTCACCGGTGCGGTCAGCAGCTCCTTGAGCGAGCCCAGTGTGGGGATGATCCCGAACAGCGCATGGGTGGGTGCGGCGAACATGCTGCCGAACAGGAAGTACACCGCCAGCACCAGGGGCGCGGTGCGCAGCGGGCCCCAGCGCCAGCGTGCCCCGATCAGAGCGATCAGGGTTCCGAAGAACAGGCCCATCATGCCGGTCAGCAGGTACTGGACACCCCCGTACACGGTGTGGAATCCGACCAGGCCCAGCAGGAACAGGACGGCGATGACCGCGATGTTCACCACATGGCGCCCCACCGAGAGGGAGGCGAAGTAGGTGCTGCGGCCCGTGCCGGGGCGCGCAGTCGTGCTCTGCGTGCTCATCGACCCACCGCTCTCATCGCCTTGGCCAGGTCATCGAGCTCGCCGAGGGTGACCACGTCGAGTCCGCCGATCGCCGAACGGCGCACCTCGGCTCCTTCCACGCAGCGGATCGCCACCGCCATCACCCCGATCGGCAGCTGGTTCGCGGCGGAGTTCAGCTCCCGCGCCGTGGTGTGCGAGCCGACCACCAGCATCACCGCGGAGGCGTTGGGCGCGAGATCCGCGGCCTTCTGGCCGAGCTCATGGAGGTCGAAGCGGTCCTTGATCGGGTCGATGGTGGTGTAGTCGTCCATCATCTGCCGGAAGGTGCCGGTGCGCTGGTTGGTGTCGAAGGAGAACGGGGTCAGCTCCTTCTCCTCCCGGAATGTCTGGGCGGACAGCGACGCCGCCGAGGAGACCGCGAGCTCGAACTCCTCGTCGGTCGCGTAGTGCTCGGCGAGGTTGTTCAGCGCCACCACCACGTGGGAGCGGCGGGTCTCCTCGAACTGCCGCACCATCAGCTTCCCGGTGCGGGCCGTGGTGCGCCAGTGGACATGGCGGCGATCATCGCCCGGCACGTAGTCGCGCAGGGCGTGGAAGGCGATGTCGGAGCTGGACAGGTGCGAGGAGGGCGTCCCCTCGAGGTCGCGCAGGAAGCCGCTGGCGGCCTCGTCCAGACGGACCGTGCGGGGGTGGACGTACAGCTCCTGCTCCTTGGCCCACGTGACCTGGCGTCGCATCAGGGACAGGGGGTCATCGCGCACCGAGCGGACGGGGCCCACCACGAGCACGGCGCGGCGCTTGGTGGGCACGGCGAACAGTTCCTCGTGCATCTCTCCCGAGGGCAGGCGCGGCACCATGAACTGGGCGGTGGCGGAGCCGACCGCGAGCTCGATGCGGGAGGGCAGGATCACGCGCTGGGTGGGGTTGGCGACCTCGACCCGGCCCACCGCGCGAGTGCCGACCACCACCCGATGGGTCTGGAGATCCAGGGTCACCTGGTAGGAGGCGCGTCCCAGCACGAACAGGGCCGCGATCACCAGCGGCACCGTGAGCGCGAGCGCGATCACGTTCAGCTCGGTGATGTGCAGGGTCAGCCCCAGGAGCCAGCAGAACACCGCCATCCCCAGCACGGCCCAGCCGATCGGGGAGACCACATCGAGCACCGGGAAGATCCGGCGCTCCCACAGGTCGGCGATCCGTGCCCGCAGGGCCCCGAACCGGCTCAGCTCCGGAACGCTGCCCGGTGCGGAGCCGGTGGTCTCGCCGACCGGGACGCTGCTGCCCTGCTCTGCGGCGGCGCGGCGCTTCCGGCGCTGCTCGGCGCGGGCCTCGGCCTGGGCCGCCTTGCGGCGGCGCTTGGCCGCCTTCTTCGCCTGCTTCGCGTCGGCGGTGTCTGTGGGAAGGCTGCTGCTCGTGCTCATGCGGACTGCTGACGCGCCTGGGGAGGCGCCACCTCGCTGAGGATCTTGGTCATCACGGTCTTGGCCGTGGTCCCGGCGAACTCGGCCTCGGGGTCGAGGACGAAGCGGTGCAGCCAGACCGGCTCGACCAGCTGCTTGATGTCATCGGGGATCACGTAGTGACGGCCGTTGACCGCGGCCCACACCTTCACCGCGCGCATCAGCGCCAGCGCCCCGCGGATCGAGACCCCCACCCGTACCTCGGGAGCCAGGCGGGTCTCCTCCATCAGGCGGGAGACGTACTCGAGCACGGCGGGGTCGACGTGGACCGTCGCGGCGAGCTGGGTCATGTCGTTGACGGCCTGCAGGGAGATGCGCGGGCTGAGCTGGGCGGAGCGGTCCCGCACCGAGGCGCCCTGCAGGATCTGCACGCTCGAGGCGTGGTCGGGGTAGCCCAGCGAGGTCTTCATCAGGAAGCGGTCCAGCTGCGCCTCGGGCAGGCGGTAGGTGCCGGCCTGCTCGATGGGGTTCTGGGTGGCGATCACCATGAACGGGTTGCCGACCTCATGGGTGACGCCGTCGACGGTGACCCGGCCTTCCTCCATCACCTCGAGCATGGAGGACTGGGTCTTCGGAGAGGCGCGGTTGATCTCATCGGCCAGCACCACGTTGGCGAAGACCGGTCCCTTGTGGAACTCGAAGGACTTCGTGTTCTGATCGTAGATGGTCACGCCGGTGACGTCGGAGGGCAGCAGGTCCGGGGTGAACTGGATGCGGGTGCTGGTGCCCTGCACGGTCGCCGCGATGGAGCGGGCCAGAGAGGTCTTCCCGGTGCCGGGGGCGTCCTCGAGCAGCACGTGCCCGGGGGCCATCATCGCGGTCAGCACCAGGCGGACCACCTCGTTCTTGCCGAGGACGGCCTGGCCGACGCTCTGGACGAGCTTGTCGAAGGTCTCGGCGAACCAGCGTGCCTGTTCGGGGGTCATGCTCATGGAAGACGTTCCTCAGTGCTCTCGGTGATGTCGTGACGCGGGATGGTTCGGGGCAGGACGGATGACGGCAGGGGCCGACGGGGACCGGCAGGGCTCAGACGGGGGTCACCTTGTTCGACTCACCGGACTTCCCGTCCTTCTCCACCCAGATCGAGAGGGCATGGCCGGAGTTCCCCCAGAAGGGCGAGCGGCCGTCGGCGGCGAGCTGCCAGTTGCCCCTGCTGTCCGTGGTCAGCGTGCCCTTCACGGGCGTCTGACCGTCGGAGGCGACGGGGTACCAGCAGCCGTCCCCGCCGACGCCCTCGCCCTTGATGCAGTAGGTGTAGGTGGTGTTCGGCTGGAGATCGGTCACCGTCATGTCGATGAAGTAGCAGCCCCAGCCCTGGGTGCAGCCGCTCTGTCCGCTTGCATCGCCCACGGTGCGCGCCGAACTGATCCGCGGGGTCGGGGCCGGGACCGGGGCGGTCGCCGAGACCTCCTTCGACTGTGCGGACAGGCCCTCTGCATTCGTCGCCTTGACGACGAGGGTGTGCTTCTTGCCCCCGGAGCCGGAGACGTTCGACTTGCACGGCCCGAAGGCTCCGCCGTCGATGCTGCAGGTGAGCGTCACCTTGCCGCCGCCGCCATCACCGTTCGCGGAGTAGCTGAAGTTCACGGTGCAGGAGTCGCCGTTGCAGCTCCCCGGTGAGGCGCTCGCGCTCGGCACGCCGGGCTTGGTGTAGGGCTTCACCGAGTTCGAGGAGCTGGAGAGCTTGCTCTCCCCGCCCTGGAAGCGGTTCCGCGCCTGGACCTGGAAGCTGTACGAGGTCCCATTGCTCAGGTTCGTGAAGGTGTGCGAGGTCTTCGAGGCGTCGACGGTCACGGAGTTGTTGTTTCCGTAGGTGATCACATACTCGTCGATCGACGTGCCGTTGCCGTCCGCGGCATTCCAGGTGACCGTGGCGCGCTTGTTGGGCCCATCGCCCTTCCCCTCATCAGGCAGCGAGGCCTTCACCCCGGTGGGGGCGCTGGGAACCGCCCAGGGCGTCACTGCGTTCGACGCATTCGAGGCGGAGGTCCCGGTGCCCACCGAGTTCACGCCAGTCACGGTGAAGGTGTGCTCGCTGTCCTTGTCGAGACCATCGAACCGGTGGGAGGTCGTGTCCGCCGAGACCGTCGCGGTCGCCCCCGAGGACGCCTTGACGATGTACTGCGTGATCTCCTCCCCGTTCGTCTCCTTCAACGAGGTCATCGCCGGCCAGGAGACCCGGACACCGCCGCCGGTCGCCTCGTTCACACGTTCCGCTTCGGGCGTGCCCGCAGGCTTGCCGGGCCGGCCGGCGGGATGCTCCGTGCGCGACCAGTTCGACCAGTCGGAGGGCTCATCGGCCAGGTTGCGAGCCTGGATGCGGAAGCTGTAATCGGTGCCGTTGGTCAGATCCTCCCAGACCATCTGGGTGGAACCGGGGCCCACCGTCCGAGCGGTGATCTCCCCGTTCGCATCGTCACGCATCTGCAGCGTGTACTCCTGGATCGCGGAGCCTCGGTTGACCGGGGGCGTCCAGCTCACGGTCAGCTGCTTGTCGCCGCGCTGAGCGGTGGGGGCGGCCGGGGTCTCCGGGCGCACGTCCGGGCGGGCCACTGCCGAGGGCACCGAGGGATCGGACTCCCCCACGTCATTGGTGGAGGTGACCTGGAAGGTGTACTCGGTGTCATTGCTCAGACCGGTGATCGTGCACGAGGTCGAGGCGCAGTCTTGCGATACCGCCGGTCCGCTCGCGCTGGTGACGGTGTACCCGGTGATCGGGGCGCCGTTGTCCGCGCCGGCGGAGAAGTTCAGCTCCACGGTGCGGTCTCCGACCTCCCCGATGCGGGGGGCGGAGGGCGCCTCGGGCTTGCCGCGCACGGTCACACGGATCTCCCCGGACTGGTCGCGGTCCGGGTCCTCGGTGTCATCGCGCACCAGGTACTGCGCGGTGAGGATCCCGTGGAACTCCTCGTCCGGGGTGATCGTCACCGAGTCCCCGGAGAGCTCGACCACACCGTCGCCGCTGACCAGGGTGGCGGAGAGCAGGGTGCGGTCACCGTCGGGGAACGGGTTGGAGTCGTTGGCGAGCACGTCGATGGTGTCGGTGCGGCCGGCATCGATCTGCGCCTCGTCCAGCACGGTGGCGATCACCGGGCGGGTGGAGCCGCCCACCGTCGCCTGCACCGTGGCGGAGACGGGCTCATTCGTGCCGTCGGAGACCGTCACCGGGATGTTCACGATGGTGCCCTTGGCGACCTGCGGAGCCGCCTCGGCGGTCACGGTCGATCCCTCCATCCCGATGGTGACGCCGTCCACCGCCGGGACCTCGCCGAGAGCGAAGGTGAGGGGGTCGTCCTCCGGATCCGAGGCCGAGGAGTCCATGTCGACGGTGGCCTGCGGGCCACCCTGCTCGACCTGCAGCACAGCGCCCTGCAAGGTCGGCGGCAGGTTCTCGTCCTCGGCGGCGACCTGCACCGGGATGGTGAGGGTCGCGACCGAGGCGGTGGCGTCGCCCACCTCGCCGTCGGTGACCTCCACCGAGATCGAGTCCTCGCCGGAGTAGTCGGCGGCCGGGCGGTAGACGATGGTCTGCGCGTCAGCCACCAGCTGCGATCCATCGCTGTGTGCGGCGGAGACGGTGCCGGCGTCGGTGATCTGCGCGGGCTGTCCGCCCGGCCGCACCCGGATGTTCGAGGGGTCGCTGAGGTCGATCGCGGTCTCCGCGCCCGCCTGGGCCTCGATGGTGCCTCCCACCCACACCGGGGCCTGCTTCTCCGTGCCGGGCACCCAGATGTACCCGGCGGAGGTCAGCCCGTCGAGATCCTCGATGATGTACCGGATCCGCTGCTGCTCGGGCAGCGGCGGGACCGTCACCACACCGGACTCGTCGACGCTCGCGCCCTCCGGCGGATCCTCCAGGGTGACCACGAGATCCTGCGTGCTGCCGTCGGGGTCGGTGTCGTTGGCCAGAACGTCCACCCGGATCTCGGGCTCCTCCGGGTCCATCACGTCGGCGGGGTCGACGAAGTCGTCCCGGGCGATGGGATTGCGCAGCTGGGCGTTGGGGTCCACCTTGATGGTCACCGTCGCCGAGGACTTCAGCTGGCCGTCGGAGGCGGAGTACAGCACCGTGTGGGTCCCCGCCTCGGTGGGGGTCTTCACCGTGACCTGGTTGTCCGACTCGTTGATCGGATCGAGCACCTCGATGCCGCTGAGGGACTCGACATCGTCGCGCACCAGGGACAGCGGGGTGCCCTCCGGGTCCGTGTCATTGTCCAGCACGGGGATCTGCACCTCGCGGTCCGGGCGCACCTCGACCACGTCGTCCACTGCGTACGGGGGCTGGTTCACCTCGTTGGGGGCGGCGATGCCGACCACCACCTCGCCGGTGCCGACCGCGCCATGGCGATCCATCACCTGGTAGCGGAAGCGGTCCGTGCCGGAGCTGCCCTCATGCGGGAGGTACTCGATCCACTCCCCCGTCGCACTGGTCACCTCGCCGAGCTGCGGTGTGGGGCTCGCGATCCCGGTGAGCATCACCGAGTCGCCGTCCGCATCGATCCCGGTGGTCGGCACGGGGATCCGCACCGAGGTCCCCGCCACGGTGCGGGCGGTGAGGTTCTCCGGCTTCGGTGCCGTGTTCGGGGCGTCCCGGGGGACGATCGTCAGGGTCAGCCGGGCAGAGCCGGTGCGGCCGGTCTCGTCGATCACCTCGTAGGTCAGCTCGACCTCACCGGTGGCGTCATCGTTCGCGGTGAAGCGGACCTGGTCCTGGTGGGTCTCCAAGTGGCCCTGCGCGTCCGCGGCCTCGGTGTTGGTCAGCCTGTCCCCGAGGACGAGATCGGATCCGGTCGGGGACATGTCGTTCGCCAGCACCGGGACGGTCACCATGTCCCCGGCGCGGACGACTGCCTGATCCGGCACTGCCGTGGGGTTGGCGAACTGCGTGTCGGTCTTGACCAGCATCACCCGGATGGTGCCCGTGGTGCTGCCGGCGGAGTTCGCGACCTCGTAGGTCAGCGGGATCGGCTCCTCCGCGACAGCCGCACCGGGTTCCGCCTCGACCCGGACCAGGTGGTGGTCGACCACCGTGGCCTTCAGCCCGGTGCCCGAGGGCACCTCGACGGAGTTGACCACGAGCACCCCGCCCGTGGGGTCGACGTCGTTCTGGAGCGGGTCGATCAGGACATCCGTGCCGGTGGTGACGGTACCCATGTCATCCACGGCGACGGGGACGAGGTCCTCCGAGGCGGCCTCGATGATGTCCACCCGGATCAGTCCGGTGGAGACGGAGCTCGCGCCGCTGGCGGCGACCGTGTAGGTGAGGTAGTGGGTGCCCGGCGCCTCGGCGGAGACGTTGAGGGTCCCGGCTTCGAGGACCGGGTCGACCTCGAGGCCCGCCGATTCGGAGACGTGGGTGAGCTCGAGCTGACCGCCGTTGGGGTTCAGATCGTTCATCAGAGGTTTGATGGTGGTGGAGCGACCGACGACGACACTGGCGTGATCGGTGGTGGTGATGGGCGCCAGGTCGTTCTCGGTGACGGCCTCGACCTCGAGGGTGCCCTCGGCGGTCATGCCCTTCTCGTCGCGGAAGGTCAGCTGCACCTGCTTGGTGCCGGTCTGGAGGCCGGCGTCGTTGAAGGTGATCAGCCCGTCGGCGCGGAAGGAGACGACGTCCTCGGGCTGCACGACAGCGTTGGTCAGGTAGAAGGCGTCGCCATCGGGATCCTCCCAGTACGGCAGGATGTTGAACGAGATCTCCTCGCCGGACCGGACCTGGACCTTGGTGATCATGTCGTCGACAGGGGCAGGGGCGTTGTTCTCCCCCTCGGCGCGGACGTCGAGGGTGACGGTGGCGGTGTCGGTGCCGCCGCGGCCGTCGTCGGCCTGATAGGTGAAGCTCGCGGAGCCCGTGGCGTCCTCGTTCACGACGATCTGCAGCTGCGTGCCCCCCTGGATGGGGGTGACGGTCCCGATCGACGGCTGCTCGCCCTCGAGCCTGACCGTGAGGAGGTCACCATCCGGATCGGTGTCGTTGCGCGTGACCGGCAGCACCACGCTCTGCCCCGGCCGCACCCCGAACTCGTCATCGTTGGCGACCGGGGGGCGGTTCTCCTGATCCCGCTCGGCCTCGATGTTCTCGATCGTGGTGGTGAGGGTCTCCTCCTCCTTCTCCTCCGTGGTGGAGGTCTGGATGTTCTGCTGGATCTGCCAGTCATCGACGACCTGCATGTCCGCGGAGATCATCCACGAGAGCCCGAACTCCTGATCGTTCAGGACCACGAGGTCATGGTTCACGCGCAGGCGGAGGTCCGCCCCACTGCTCACCTCCGGAACGGGAGCGCCCTGGGCCTCCTCGTCCCCTTCGCAGACGCGCACATAGGTGTTGGAGCCGTTCCAGGCACCGTAGGCACAGCCCTTCGCCAGGGCGGGTGCGACCGGGGTGCCGGTGCCGCCCGCCGGGGTGATCCGCGGTTCACCGCCGTTCAGCGGGATCACGAACAGGGAGTCCTCGGTGGCGAGCGCGAACTCGTCCGCCGCGGGGCTGGACTGCTGCAGGGTCAGTGCCTCGAAGTTGGTGACACCGTAGTCCTGGAGCTGGAACTCCTTGGCGTCGGTGCCGAGGCGCAGCAGTCGGTTCTCCTTGTCCAGGATCACCGGCTCCTCCCCGACGGTGGTCAGGGAGACCATCTCCTCACTGGTGGAGAGGCCGCCGAGCTGGATCGGCTTATCGGCCTCGGTGTCGCGGGTCTCGTCGGCGTAGGGGAACTTCAGCAGTTCGTCACCGTCGAGCACGAAGACGGTGCCCTCGGTGGTGACGGCGATCTGGGCCGGCTCGCCACCGGTCTCGTGGACGGGTTCGACGGAGCTGGGGCTGAAGGCGGCGGCCTCGTTCGGCGAGAGGATCCAGACCCGCCCGTCCGGCGCTGCGATCGCGACACGGTCCCCGCCGAGGGCGACCTCGGTGCCCGGGATCAGCTCGACAACACCACCTCGAGAGACACCCGCGGAGTTGATCGGGGTCATGCCCCGCGCGCCGGTCTCGATCACGGTGTAGCCGGACTGCAGGATGTCGAGATCCTCGCCGACCATGGTCAGGCGTGCGTCCAGCTCCTGCGCTTCGACGTTCAGGCGGCCCAGCAGGCCGTCCTGGCCGCTGGTGACCCAGACCCCGCCGTTGGAGACTTCCACCTCGGACGAGTGCAGGCCGGGGAAACGCATGGCGAAGCCGGTGATGACCAGGGCTGCCACGGACAGGACCGCCGTGGTGATGACGGTGGATCGCCGCAGTCGGCGCGGAACTCCGGCAGACACGGACATGACTCATTCCCCCAAGGTGACACTCCAGCGCTCGCGCTCCGGCACCGTGCTCCTCGGTCCCCGGGGCGAAGCATCGCGGTTCCACGCTGGCGCTGGTCCGCTCACAACGGCCCCACCTTACTCCCCGACGAGTCCCCATGCCACGCGTTGCAGGTCACCCTCGGGAGGAAGGTCCCGCTGAGGGACGAATCCTGGCCGCGAGTTCACCAGGTGTTCATCGCCGCCGATGCACGAGGGAGCGTGTGAACCCGATCAGCGCCTCACGCACTGGGCCTTCGGGGAGCTCCTCGAGGATCGCGATCGCCTCATCGGCGGTGCGGTCGGCGAGGTCCTGCGTCTCGGCCAGAGCCGGATCCTCCCGCAGCAGTCGGACGACGTCGGCGAGCTCCTCGTCAGTGCTGAGGTCGCCGTCGAGCCGCCGGATGAGCTCCCCGGTGCGCGCATCGTCGGGGTTCGCACGGCCGCGCTGTCGCACCAGCAGGGTGGGCATGGTGGGCACGCCCTCGCGGAGATCGATGCCGGGCGTCTTGCCGCTCACCTCAGCATCGCTGCGAAGATCCAGCACATCGTCGGCGAGCTGGAAGGCGACTCCGATCTTCTCGCCGTAGCGGCGCATGATGTCGCCGGTGCCCTCGGGCGCTCCGGAGAGGTCTCCGCCCAGCTGTCCGGCGAGGGCGAGGAGGGAGGCGGTCTTGTCGGACAGCACGGAGAGATAGTGGTCGAAAGGATCCTGACCCTCGGCGAGGCCGACCGTCTCGTGGAGCTGGCCGATGCAGAGCCGTTCGAAGGTCTCGGCGTGCAGGCGCACGGCGTCGGGGCCGATGCGGGCGCTCAGCGAGCTGGCGCGGGCGAACAGGAAGTCGCCGGTGAGGATCGCGACGTTGTTCCCCCAGATGGAGTGTGCACTGCGGGTCCCGCGACGGGTCTCGGCGGAGTCCATCACGTCGTCGTGATAGAGACTCGCAAGGTGGGTGAGCTCGACCAGCACCGCGGCGTCGATCACGGCGCGCCGGCTGCTGTCCCCGAGGGAAGCGGCCAGCAGCACCAACAGGGGTCGCACTCGTTTGCCGCCGGCGTCGAGGAGGTGGCGGGCGGTCCAGCGGACGATGTGGTCGGAGGACGAGACCGCCTCACGGAGGTCCTGCTCGACTCGTCCCAGCTGGGCGAGCAGCTGATCGGTGAGCCGTTCGTCGATGTCCGGCACGTCCGGCAGCCTGGACGGCATGGCACTCCTGGATGTCGGCGGGGGCTGCCTGGGCAGCGTGTCCGCAGGGTAAGGAACGGGAACGCGAGGCGTTCCGGCACACCCTTTCTCACGCGGGTGTACGAGGGTCGAGTCTACCGGCGGGGTGCCCGGCCCGGGAGACCAGGGGGTCGATCATGCAGTGAGAACGATGACGTCGTGCTCTCTGTGCGCCGGCGCCGCATTGCACGTCCGCTTTTCATGACAGCATCCCTTGCTGCACTGGACTCTCGACTGGATCGCTGCCGCAGCCGCGGCCCCCGGAATCAGCGCGAGTGGATGATCAGGAGAACCGATTGGGCATGAAAAATGGGGAGTGGAGGAAGCGAACACCCCAAGAACGGGGGCTCAAGCATTCCTCCACTCCCCAGTGAAGATGTCCGGCGGCGACCTACTCTCCCACACCCTCCCGAGTGCAGTACCATCGGCGCAATCGAGCTTA
>DXDT01000072.1 GCA_019115335.1 Candidatus Brachybacterium merdigallinarum | reverse complement strand
GGGCGCACGGTGCGGATCACGGGCAACTCGAAGCGCTCCGCGAAGGCGAAGTCGCGCTCGTCCTCGGCGGGCACGGCCATGATCGCACCGGTGCCGTAGCCCATCAGCACGTAGTCGGCGGTGAACACGGGCAGCGCGCGGCCGTCCATCGGGTTCGTCGCGAACAGTCCGGTGAACACACCGGTCTTCTCGCGGCCCTCCTCGGTGCGCTCGTCCTCGTCCAGCGAGGCGGCGCGCGTCTGGTAGGCGCTGACGGCCTCGCGGGGGCTCGTGGCGCCGCCGGTCCACGCCTCGTGCGTGCCCTCGGGCCACGCCTTCGGCAGGGCGGAGACGTCCGTCAGCAGCGAGTGCTCGGGGGAGAGGACGCAGAAGGTGGCGCCGAACAGGGTGTCGGCGCGGGTGGTGAACACGTCGAACTCGGCCTCGGGCACGCCGCCCAGCCCGTTGACGGGGAAGCTGATCTGGGCGCCGTGGCTGCGGCCGATCCAGTTGCGCTGCATCGTGCGGATCGACTCGGGCCAGTCCACCCGATCCAGGTCGTCGACCAGGCGGTCGCCGTAGGCGGTGATGCGCATGTTCCACTGGCGCAGGCGCCGGGTGAAGACGGGGAAGTTGCCGCGCTCGGAGCGGCCGTCGGCGGTGACCTCCTCGTTGGCCAGCACCGTGCCGAGGCCCGGGCACCAGTTCACCGGGGTCTCGGAGATGTAGGCCAGGCGGAAGCCGTCGGCGAGCCGGGCGATCTCCGCATCGGACGCGGCGGGGACGTCAGCGGCGCGGCGTCCCTGCCAGGCCGCCGGGACCTCCAGGCCCTGCCGGTCGGCGAGGGCGAAGGGGTCGATCGTGCCGGCGCGCAGCTCCTCCCGCAGCTCGGCGATCGGGCGGGCACGGCCGGTGACGCCGTCGGCGTTCGGGGCGTCAGGGTCGTACCAGGAGTCGAAGATGCGCAGGAAGATCCACTGCGTCCACTGCACGAACTCCGGGTCGGTGGTCGCCAGCGAGCGGCGCGCGTCATGGGACAGCCCCAGGCGGTGCAGCTGGCGGCGCATGTTCGCGACGTTCGCCTCGGTCGTGGTGCGCGGATGGGTGCCGGTCTGGACCGCGTACTGCTCGGCAGGCAGGCCGAAGGCGTCGTAGCCCATCGTGTACAGCACGTTCCTGCCCAGCATGCGCTGGTGGCGGGCGACCACGTCGGTCGCGATGTAGCCCAGCGGATGGCCCACGTGCAGTCCCGCCCCCGAGGGGTACGGGAACATGTCCATGATGTACATCTTCTCGCCGAGCTCCGTGGCGGAGCGGCCGTCGGCCAGCTCCCCGGCGGGGTTGGGGGCGTGGAACGTGCCCTCGTCGTCCCAGCGCTGCTGCCAGCGGCGCTCGATCTGATCGGCCATCGCCGCCGTGTAGCGGTACGGCGCTTCTTCGCTCATGGGTGGTGTCTCCTCCGGAGTGGGTGCGGCGCTCGCCGCCGTGTGCACATGAAAAAGCCCTCGCGCAGGCGAGGGCTGCCGCGTCGGTGCCCACACCGCACGACCGGGGACCCTGTGAGGGACGGCCGGGGCGGGCGTTGTCCGACGCGGCTACGGAAGCAGGAGACGACGAGCCACGCGCGCCATCCTACCCCGCCTCACACACCGAGCACAGCGGAGACCGCCAGCAGCGCGAACACGGTGCCGATCGTGGTGATCAGCACGGTGTCGCGGGCCAGGTTCTCCGCGGCCCGGTACTGCGAGGCGGCCACGAACACGTTCTGCGCCGTGGGCAGCGCCGCCATCACCACCACCTCGAACAGCGAGGCGCCGCTCATCCCCAGCAGCAGCGCCACGCCGCAGGCGATCAGCGGCATGATCAGGAGCTTGGCGGTGGAGGCCACCGCGATCAGCCCCCGGTACCCATCCGCCTTGGCCAGCGGCCGGGAACCGTTCAGCGACAGCCCGTAGGCCAGCAGCATCGCGGGGATCGCCATGTCCGCCAGCGACTGCACCGGCTCCAGCAGAACGGTGGGGATCCGGACGCCGATCAGCACCAGGGCCACGCCCAGCGCGGCGGCGATGATGGTCGGATTCGCCAGGATGCTGCGCACGATCCCGCGAGGGCCCAGCGAGTCCTTCTGGGTCACCTGGTGCAGGACGAACAGGTACAGCGGGGTGTACAGCGCCTGCTGGAACAGGATCACGGGGATCGCGTGGGAGATGTCTCCGAGCACGTACAGAGCGATCGGGAAGCCCATGTTGGCGCCGTTGACCACCGAGCCGCTGACCGCGGTGACCACCACGTCCGCCGCATCGCGCTGTGTGAACAGACGCATCCCCACCAGCAGCAGCCCACCGGTGAGCAGGCCGGAGATCGCGGCGACCAGCATCGGCCCGGAGAACACCTCGGTCAGCTCCGTGCTCAGCAGTCCCAGCAGCACCAGGGCGGGGGAGGCGAGGTAGAAGGTGGTGCGATTCAGCACGAAACGGCCGTGGGGGCCGAGCACGCCGCTGCGCCCGGTCAGCCATCCCACCGCGATGAGCGCCCAGACGATGAAGAACCCCGCCAGGACCCCGCTCATGGCAGGACGAACGGCGAGGAAGCAGGCATGGCGGCCATCCTACGATCCTGGAAGGGAGCGGGCATCGGCGTCCCGCACCGCGGGAACCGCACCCGGCGCTGAGCCGCTCAGCGCACCCCGACGCTCTCGCGGCCGTTGACCTGATCGGGCATGCCGGGCACCGGCTCGGCGGCATCAGCGCCGATCTCGACGATGCGGTTGTGCTCATCGACGTGGACCACCCGAGGGGTGTGCACGGCGACCTCGGCCGGATCCAGCTGCCCGTACGCGATGATGATCACCAGGTCCCCGGGGGCGATCAGGTGAGCAGCGGCACCGTTGATCCCGATCACACCGCTGCCGGCCTCGCCGCGGATCACATAGGTGACCAGACGCTGCCCGTTGGTGATGTCCACGATCGTGACCTGCTCGTTCTCCACCAGGCCGGCCGCATCCACGAGATCGGCGTCGATCGTCACCGAGCCCACGTAGTGCAGGTCGGCCTGCGTGACGGTGGCACGGTGGATCTTGGAGGTCATCAGTGTGCGAAGCATCGTCCCACCAGTCTCCCATGCGCGATGATGGACGTGCTCGCACTCGTCAGGAGGATCACCATGCCCAAGTCACGCCGCAGCGCCCACCGCTCCGAGCGCTTCGACGAGATGGCGCTGCCCGAGGAGCTGATCGGCGCCCTCGACGCCCAGGGCTTCTCGCGCGCCTTCGAGATCCAGCACGCGATCCTGCCCGATGCCCTGGCCGGCCGCGACGTGCTCGCCCGCGCCGAGACCGGCTCGGGCAAGACCCTCGCCTTCACCCTGGCGATGACCGCGCGGTTCCGGGGCCGCGGCACCCACCGCCGCCGCCCGCTGGGCGTGGTCCTGGTGCCCACCCGGGAGCTCGCCGTGCAGGTGGTCGACACCATTCATCCCTTCGCGCGCGCCGTGAACATCACCGCGCAGCTCGTCGCCGGGGGGATGAACATCGACAAGCAGGCCGAGGCGCTGGTCCGGGGCGTCGAGATCATCGTCGCCACCCCGGGGCGGCTGATCGACCTCGCCGAGCGGGGGGCGCTGCTGCTGGACGCGGTGGAGACCACCGTGATCGACGAGGCCGATCACATGGCTGACCTCGGATTCCTCCCGCAGGTGCGGGACATCCTCGCCGCGATCCCGATGGGCACCCAGAAGATGCTGTTCTCCGCCACTCTGGACGGGCAGGTCGAGGACATCGTCGACACCTTCCTGGTGGACCCGATCACCCACGAGACCACCCCGGTGGCCGCAGCGGTGGCGACCATGGACCATCACGTCCTGGCGATCGAGCCGTCGGCCA
Source organism: Candidatus Brachybacterium merdigallinarum (assembly GCA_019115335.1). Classification (GTDB taxonomy): domain Bacteria; phylum Actinomycetota; class Actinomycetes; order Actinomycetales; family Dermabacteraceae; genus Brachybacterium; species Brachybacterium merdigallinarum. Next base: position 13,326 of record DXDT01000072.1, on the reverse strand, counting down.
AACGCGAGGTCACCGCCCACCTGGGCGCCAGGGAGGGGCGCACCCTGATGTTCACCCGCACTCAGCTGGGCGCCGAACGGGTGGCCCAGGAGCTGGTCGAGGTGGGCGTGGCCGCCGCCGCCCTGCACGGCAACAAGCAGCAGGGCCTGCGCACCAACGTGCTGGCCGGCTTCCGCCAGGGCGGGTTCCCTGTGCTGGTCGCCACCGATGTTGCCGCCCGCGGCCTCCACATCGACGACGTCACCATGGTGGTCCACGTCGATCCTGCCGACGACGCGAAGGAGTACGTCCACCGCTCCGGCCGCACCGCCCGCGCCGGTGCCTCCGGCACCGTGGTCACCCTCGCCCTGCCCCACCAGGTGAGGTCCACCCGCTCCGTGCTCGAGGGCGCGCACGTGGAAGGGGAGTGGGCCGAGGCGCCCCATGCCGGGGCCCCGGCGATCGAGGAGCTCGGGGGGCGGCGACCGGCGGGCGAACCGGCCGATGACCCGACCCTGGTGAAGTACAAGGGGGCACCGCGCAAGCTCGACCTCTCCCGTCGCAAGGGCGCCAGCGAGCGGATCGCCGCAGAGCGCCGCACGAACGAGGAGCGTCGGGCATCATGGGAGCAGCAGGACCCTGCCCCGCGACGCGGTGGGAAGAGCAGCGGCGGGAAGAGCAGGGGAAGCAGGGGTGCGGCCTCGGGCCGCGGCGGCGCGACCGGTCGAGGAGGTGCGCGCCAGGGCAGTCAGAGACGACGAGGTGGACGATGAGCATCAGCCTGTTCGACCTGTTCAGGATCGGCATCGGGCCCTCCTCCTCCCACACGGTGGGACCGATGCGCGCCGCGGCGGTGTTCGCCCGCGACCTGCTGGCGGATCCCGAGCTCGGGCCGAGGGTCGCGGACGTCGCCGTCCACCTCTACGGCTCGCTCGCCGCGACCGGACACGGCCACGGCACCCTCGACGCGATCATCATGGGCCTGGAGGGCCATGACCCCGAGACCGTCGACCCCCTCGCCGGGCGGGAGCGGGTGGCCCGGATCGACGCCGAGGGCGGACTGCTCCTGGACGGCACCCTCCCGGTCACCCTGCGCCCCTCGACGATCGCCCTGCACCCCCTCATCGTCCAGCCCCAGCACCCCAACGCCATGACCTTCATCGCCCTCGATGCCGACGGGGAGGAGCTGACGCGCCGCACCATGTTCTCCATCGGCGGCGGGTTCGTGGTGGACGAGGCGGACATGGACCAGTCCGCCGCGCAGGCGGCCGCCGAGGACGAGGGCCAGGACATCTTCACCACCGGCGACGAGCTGCTGCGCGTGTGCGAGGAGCGCGGCATCTCCCTCTCCGAGGCGATGCTGATGCGGGAGCGGCAGTGGCGCAGCGATGAGGAGATCCGGGCCGGGGCGCTGCAGATCTGGCACACGATGCGCGACTGCATCGACCGCGGCACCCATGCCACCGGCATCCTCCCCGGTGGGCTCGACGTGAAGCGCCGCGCCGCCTCCTGGTACGACTCCCTCAGCGCCGAGGACCCCGCCCGCCTGCCGATGAACTCCTTCGAATGGGTCTCCCTCGCCGCGCTCGCCGTCAACGAGGAGAACGCCGCGGGCGGGCGCGTGGTCACCGCCCCCACCAACGGCGCCGCCGGGATCATCCCCGCCGTGCTGTTCTTCGCCACCCGGTACATCGAGGGGGTCGACCCCGACGAGATCGCGGTGCGCTTCCTGCTCACCGCCGCGGCGATCGGCTCCCTCTACAAGGAGCACGCCTCGATCTCCGGGGCGGAGGTGGGCTGCCAGGGCGAGGTGGGATCGGCCTGCTCGATGGCCGCCGCGGCCCTCTGCGAGGTGATGGGCGGCAAGCCCGCCCAGGTCGAGAACGCCGCCGAGATCGCCATGGAGCACAACCTCGGGCTGACCTGCGATCCCATCGGCGGGCTGGTGCAGATCCCCTGCATCGAGCGCAATGCCATGGCTGCGGTGAAGGCGATCACCGCGGCGCGCTTCGCCCTGCGCGGCACCGGCGACCACTTCGTCTCCCTCGACACCGTCATCGAGACCATGCGCCAGACCGGCAAGGACATGAGCGACCGGTACAAGGAGACCGCCATGGGCGGCCTGGCCGTGACCGCGGTGCCGGTCAGCGTGGTGGACTGCTGAGCGGATCGCTGTCCGGTCCGCTGCCCTGGCCGCCGAAGACCACCTCGCGCGGCACCGAGGCCGCACCGAGCTGATCGCGCACCAGCGCCCGCAGGCCGTCCTCGGTGAAGCCGCTGCGCGCATCGGCAGCGAGGGTCACCTCCGCGACGGTGCGGCGGCCCATCCTCTCGTCGGGCACGGTGCGCAGGGTGACCGCATCGATCCCCTCCTGCGCCACCAGCAGCCGAGCGACGGCCCGCGGATCATGCAGCATCCCCCCGGAGGAGACGAGCCCGTCCGCCCGCCCGTGCACCTCGACCAGCCCGGTGCGCGGGTCGATCCGGCCGCGGTCGGTGAGGATCTCCCGGCCCCGGGTGAAGGGGGTGCGGGCCCAGAGCTCGCCGCCGCGCTCCCGGATCCGCACCCCGCGCAGCGGGCGGCCGTCCACCGTGAGCGACCCGGTCTCGGTGGTGCCGTAGACATCGTGCACCCGCGCGCTCCAACGGCGGGTGAGGTCCGCGCGCAGCTCGTCGCTGAGCACATCCGAGCCGGAGATCACCCGGGAGATCCGCAGCGGCCGGTTCCCGGCGACGATCACATCGGCCTGCAGCAGGTCCGCCAGGTGCACGGGGACGCCGCTGAGCAGATCGGGCGTGGTGCTGTGCAGCAGCTCGACACGCCGGGCGGAGGGCAGATGGGTGAGATCGACCAGGTGCGCGCCGATCGACAGCGCCCCCAGAGCCAGCAGCAGGCCGTGCCCGTGCACCCCGGGCGCTGCCGAGGCGATCTTCACCCCGCGGCGCAGGCCGATCCGGCGGGCGAGCGAGGTCAGGGTGCGCAGCTGGGCGGGGGTCAGCGGGCCGCGCCGGTGCAGGCGCGGCTCCCCGGTGGTGCCGGAGGAGAGCATGTCCAGGGATCCGCCGGCGGAGAGGGCGGCGGCCAGCACGCTGCGCAGCGGCGCGTCCGGCGGCAGATCGCCGAGCCGGGGCGCGTCGGTGCCGCGACGACTCCGCCGCGAGAGCAGGTCGACGTGGTCGGCGAGGTCACCGGCGGTGAGGTCCCCCTGAGCGTCGGTCAGGACGATGCCGTGGCGGTCGGTCCGGGCGCGCAGGCGCATCGCGGTACCGGCGTGGAGGCGCCTCACCGTGCCCCCTCCCGAGCCAGGGAGCGTGCGGTCAGGCGAGAGCCTGCCCCGGCGGCGCGGGCGGCGAGAGCGGGTGCGGTCTGGGAGAGCACTGCCCCGAGGCGTGCCCACCAGGGGCTGGCGAGGGTGCGACGAGTCTCCAGCACCCGGAGCACCCGGTCAGCGGCCTGCTGCGCGCTCAGGGCACCGCGAGGACGCTGCCCGTAGGTGGGGGCCGCCATCGCGGTGGCGACCAGCGGCAGCTCGACGATGCCGATCCCCACGCCGCAGCGCTCCGCCTCTGGACGGATCGACCGCAGCCAGGCATCCAGGGCCGACTTGGAGGCCCCGTAGGCCGCCCAGCCGGGAGCGGGGATCCGGGCGGCGGCACTGGTGACCGCCACGATCTGCCCGGTGCCGGCCGCGCACATCGGCTCCAGCAGGGCCAGGATCAGCGTCGCCGGGCCGAGCAGGTTCGTGCCGGCCAGGCGCACCAGGTCATGAGGGCGGCCGAAGCTCTCCGGCAGGGAGCGGTGGATCGAGTGCCCGGCGATCGACAGCACGGCGCTGGGGGTGCCGTGCTCGGCCAGGATCCGGCGCGCGACCTCCGAGACCTGCTCCTGATCGCGCAGGTCACAGGTCAGGGCGGTGGCGCTGCCGCCCCGGGCGTGGACCTCGCCGGCGACCTGCTCGAGCCGGTCGGCGCGGCGGGCGATCAGCACCAGGTGCTCCCCGCATCCTGCGAGCTGGAGCGCCACGGCCTCGCCCACGCCGCTGCTGGCCCCGGTCACCACGATCATGCCCCTATTCTGTCCTGTCCCGGGCGGTCGCGACGCCCGTGTTCAGCAACGCGCTCGCCGACGGGGCAGTGCGCTCGCCGACGGGTCGGCATCGCCCGCTCGCCGGCGGCAGAGCTTGGGAGGAGGGGGAGGTCACCAGGAGCCGCGATGGTACGCCGGTGGGTAGAGCGCGGGATCGCTCGTCCCCAGCTCATGGGCGGCGCGCTGCGGCCACGCCGGGTCCCGCAGCGCGGCCCGTCCCACCGCCACGAAATCCGCATCGCCCCGCTCGAGCACCGCCTCGGCCGAGGCGGGGTCGGTGATCAGGCCCACCGCGGCCACCGGCACTCCGGCCGCCTCCCGGATCCGGCGGGCGAAGCCGACCTGGTACTCGGGGCCGACGGCGATGTCCGCGATCACCGCACCGCCGGTGGAGACGTGCAGGGCGTCGACCCCGAGCTGCGTCAGCTCCTGTGCCAGGTCGATCGACTGCGCCACGTCCCAGCCGCCGTCGATCCAGTCCGTCGCGCTGATCCGGGCGATGAGAGGTCGATCCGCCGGCCATCGCTCACGCACCGCGGCGGTGATCTCCCGGGCCAGACGGCGCCGACCCTCCCCGTCGCCGCCGTAGCCGTCGCGGCGGGTGTTCACCAGCGGGGAGAGGAACTCATGAACCAGATAGCCGTGGGCGAAGTGCAGCTCGAGCGCGTCGAAGCCCGCCTCGAGTGCACGGTCGGCAGCATCGGCGTAGTCCTCGATGACCTGATGGATCTCCGCGACGGTCAGCGCTTCGGGCGGCTCCATCCCCGGGAACGGCTCCTCGGTGGGGCCCACGGTCCGCCAGCCGGAGGAGAACTCGGGGACGGTGCCGCGGCGGTTGCGGAACGCGGGAAGGTTCGGCCAGGTGGAGGCCTTGCGGCCGGCATGGGCGAGCTGCACCGCGACCTTCGCGCCCTGCTCCTGGCAGAAGGCGACGATCCGCGACCAGGCACGGACCTGCTCCGGGTTCCACAGCCCGGTGTCGCGCGGGGAGATCCTGCCCTCGGGGCTCACCGCGGTGGCCTCGGTGACGATCAGCCCGAACCCGCCGGTGGCGCGCGCACCCAGATGGACGAGGTGCCAGTCGGTGGGGACGCCGTCCTCCGCCGCGACCATGTACTGGCACATGGGGGCCAGCCAGATGCGGTTGCGGATCTCCATCCCGCGCAGACGGGCAGAGTTCAGGAGCACAGGGGTGCCGGGGTCAGACGCCATGATGCCCCACCGTAGTCGTCCGTCCAGGACATGCTGGATTCTGCCCATGACGGACGGGTGAGAGGCCGCGTGGACGGTGGGCGTGACGTGGGTCTCCTGTTATACGGTGGAGAGGTACACACGCCGCGGGGATCACCCCCGGGGCCCTCGACGCAGGAGCGCTGATGTCAGACGACGCCGTCACCGGGATCGACACCTTCTCCCAGGAGTCCCGCACCTTCTCCCCGCCCTCCGAGTTCGTCCAGAACGCGGTGGCGAGGCCTCATCTGTACGCCGAAGCGGAGCGCGATCGCCTGGCGTTCTGGCGCACCCGGGCCCAGCTGCTGAGCTGGAAGACCCCCTTCACCGAGACGCTGGACTGGTCGAACCCGCCGTTCGCGAAGTGGTTCGCGGACGGCACCCTGAACGCCGCGTACAACTGCGTGGACCGCCATGTCGAGTCCGGGCACGGCAGCCAGGTCGCGCTGCTGGCCGAGTACGAGGACGGCTCGGACGCCACCTACACCTATGCCGACGTCAAGGACGAGATCAGCCGCATGGCCAACGTCCTCACCGACCTCGGCGTGCGCACCGGGGACCGGGTCGCGATCTACCTGCCGATGATCCCCGAGGCCGTCTTCGCGATGCTGGCCTGCGCCCGCCTGGGCGCCCCGCACTCGGTCGTCTTCGGCGGTTTCAGCGCCGATGCCCTCCGCTCCCGCATCGAGGACGCCGAGGCCCGTGTGGTGATCACGGCCGATGGCCAGTTCCGGCGCGGCAAGGCGCTGCCGCTGAAGAACGCGGTCGACGACGCCCTGGCAAAGGGCGCCGAGTCGATCGAGAAGGTCCTCGTGGTGCGCCGCACCGGCGGCGACGTGCAGTGGACCGAAGGGCGCGACGTGTGGTGGCACGAGGCGCGAGAGACCGCCTCGGCCGAGCACGAGCCGGTCTGGGTCGAGGCCGAGCACCCGCTGTTCATCCTCTACACCTCGGGGACCACCGGGAAGCCCAAGGGGATTGTCCACACCACCGGCGGCTACCTCACCCAGGCCACCTACACCCACCGCAACGTGTTCGACCTCAAGCCCAAGACCGACGTCTACTGGTGCACGGCGGACGTCGGCTGGGTCACCGGCCACACCTATGTGGTCTACGGCCCGATGGCCAACCGCGCCACCCAGGTCATCTACGAGGGCACCCCGGACACCCCGCACCAGGGCCGCTGGTGGGAGATCGTCGAGAAGCACAAGGTCTCGCTGTTCTACTCCTCGCCCACCGCGATCCGGGCGGCGATGAAGTGGGGCGAGGAGATCCCCGCGAAGTTCGATCTGACCTCCCTGCGGCTGCTCGGCAGCGTCGGCGAGGCCATCAACCCCGAGGCGTGGATGTGGTACCACCGCGTGATCGGCGGGGAGAGGGCCCCCATCGTTGACACCTGGTGGCAGACCGAGACCGGCGCCATCATGATCTCCCCGCTGCCGGGGGTGACCTCCACCAAGCCCGGCTCCGCGCAGCTGGCACTGCCCGGGATCAGCGCGGACGTCTACTCCGAGAGCGGCGAACCGGTGGGACCGGGAGAGGGCGGCTATCTCGTGCTCGACGAGCCCTGGCCGGCGATGCTGCGCGGCATATGGGGCGATCCCGAGCGCTTCCAGGACACCTACTGGTCCCGCTTCCCGGGCAGCTACTTCGCCGGGGACGGCGCCAAGAAGGACGAGGACGGCGACATCTGGCTGCTGGGTCGGGTGGATGACGTCATGAACGTCTCCGGGCATCGGCTCTCGACCATGGAGATCGAATCCGCCCTGGTCAGCCATGAATGGGTGGCCGAGTCGGCGGTCGTCGGCGCGGCCGACGAGACCACCGGGCAGGCCGTCGTCGCCTTCGCGATCCTGCGGGAGGGGAACGAGGCGGAGGTCGAGGCGGCGGGCGGCGAGGACGCCGTCGCCGAGCTCCTGCGCCAGCACGTGGGCACCGAGATCGGCCCGATCGCGAAGCCCAAGCGGGTGCTGATCGTCACCGAGCTGCCCAAGACCCGCTCGGGCAAGATCATGCGCCGCCTGCTGCGGGACGTCGCCGAGAACCGTCAGATCGGGGACACCCAGACCCTCGCCGACGCCTCGGTGATGGACCTCATCCAGCAGGGGATGAGCGAGAAGAAGTGACGGCCTGACGCGCTGGCCCCCTGCCGTCCGCTCCTCAGCGGGTGACGTCCACGTCCCCCACCGAGGAGCGGACGGTGAGGTGACCGGCGATCTGGCCGTCGGCACCCACGATCTCGGGCGCGACGTCCGTGGCACCGGTCTCGGAGGCGGCGTCGACGCTCCAGCGGGCGCTACCGGGAAGCCGCACCTCGACGTCACCGATATCTGAGGTGACCTCGAGGTCGCCGCTCGCGTCGGGGGCCAGCTGCACGGTCGCATCGCCGACCGAGTTCGTCACGGTGATCCCTCCGGGCACCGCCGCAGCCGTCGTCAGTGCCACCTGGCCCACCTCGGCACGCACCTGGATTCCGTCAGGAGCGGTGATGTCGACGAGCTCCACATCGCCGACGTCCGCGGTGACGACGAGCTCGGAGAACTCTCCATCCAGCTCCACGTCGCCCACATCCGTGTCGAGATCCAGCGCGAGCACGTGATCCTCCGGGATCACCACCAGCAGGTCCCGATGGGGGTTCTCCCAGGGCAGGGAGTTGAAGCGCGGCTGACGCACCTGGACCTCGCGGTCGGTGGCGGTGCCGGCGACGGAGACCTCGGCGCGGGCGGTCTCGCCCGGTGCCGGCAGAGACGTGGAGCCCATCGGCACCAGGGCGATGCTCACCTCCTCGGCAGCGGCGTCCCGGACCACCTGGACGTTCGCGACGTCAGCGCTGAGGGAGAGGGACTGCGGGGTCCCGACCCCATGGGTGGCGGCGACGTGCGAGAAGCTCTGCTGGTGGTTCCAGGCGAACAGGGACCAGGCCCCGAGCGAGGCGAGCATCAGGACCACGGTGGTCGAGGCGAGCACCACCAGCAGCACGCGCCAGGGGCGATCGCGGCCCGGCTCCGGGTCCAGGCGACGGGCCGGCTCGACGCGGGGGCCGCTGTGGTGGCCGGATGGATGGTCGGCGGTATCCGTCGGCGGGGGAGCAGCAGCGACAGCGTGCCGACTCGGCTCCTTCACCCCCGTCCCGCCCGTCGTGCTCGGTGTCCCTGTCCTGCTCGTCGGGTTCGTCGGCTCGGCCATCTCGATCACTTCTCCTCGGATTCCAGGTATCGCAGAACCGCCATGACACGACGGTTCTCGCCGTCGACCGGGGGCAGGTCGAGCTTGGTGAGCAGGGAGGAGATGTGCTTCTCCACGCTGCCGGCGGAGACGAACAGGGCATCGGCGATGGCCTGATTCGACCGGCCCTGCGCCATCAAGGCGAGCACCTCCCGCTCCCGCGGGGTGAGGGCCTCCAGAGTGCGGCGCCGACGGGACCGCACGAAGATCTGCTGGACCACCTCGGGATCCAGCCAGGTGCCGCCCGAGCCGACGTTCTCGAGCACGGCGAGGAAATCCTCGACATCCGCGACCCGGTCCTTGAGCACATAGCCCAAGGACTGCGGCGAGTCCGCGATCAGCTCCGAGGCGTAGCGCTCCTCGACGTACTGGGAGAGCACCAGCAGGGCGACGTCCGGGTTCTGCCGACGGATCAGCGTCGCGGCGCGCACCCCCTCATCGGTGAAGGTGGGCGGCATCCGCACATCGATCACGGCGAGATCCGGCTCGTGGCGCGAGACGGCCCCCAGCACGGCGTTCCCGTCGCCGACCGCCTCGACGACCTCGTGGCCGGCATCGGTCAGCAGCCGCTCGAGGCCCGCGCGCAGCAGCACGGCGTCATCGGCGATCACGATTCTCATCGGGGGTCCTCCTGGGTGGTGGGCTCAGCAGCAACGGGACGGGCGGGCCGGGGGGACGCGGACGCCGCCGCGCTCTCGCGCGGTTCCATCATGCGCGGGTCCAGCGAGCGCGGATCTCCCGAGGTGGGGATCACGGCCCGCAGGACGGTGCCGCCGCCGGCAGGGCTGGCGACCTCGAGCCGGCCTCCGGTGGCGCGGACCCGGTCGGTGAGCCCGGCCAGACCCGTGGACTGGCCGTCGCGTCGCACCTGAGCGCCGCCCCGGCCGTCGTCCTCGACGTGCACCCGCAGCGACTCCGGGGTCTGGAGGACCTGCACAGTGGCGGAGTCGGCCCCGGAATGGCGGGCGATGTTCGTCAGCGCCTCGGAGACCACGAAGTAGGCGACCGCCTCCACCTCCTTCTCCAGCGGGCCGGTGACCTGGACCTCGAGGTCCACCGGCACGGGGGAGCGGGCGGCGACCGCCGAGAGCGCGGCGTCCAGACCGCGATCGGTGAGCACGGCGGGATGGATGCCGCGGGCGAGCTGACGCAGATCGGTCATCACGGCCTTCGCCTCGGCATGGGCTTGGCCGACCAGCTGCTCGGCCCGCTCGGGATCGCTGTGGATCTGACCGCGCGCCATGCCCAGGGTCATCGCCAGCGCCACCAGCCGGGGCTGGACCCCGTCGTGCAGGTCGCGCTCGATGCGCAGCCGCTCCTGGGCGGCGGCATCCACCGCGCCCTGGCGACGATGGGTGAGCTCGACGACCTGCCCGCGCAGCTGCTCCTCGGAGCCCGAGATCAGGCCCCGGGCCAGTCCCCGGTCCGCGATCGCCCCCAGCAGCAGCGCGAGCACGCTGAGCACCAGGAGCACCCCGCTGATCACCGCGGACGCCCACCGCGGAAGAGTGAGCGCGCCGATGTCGACGGCACCGTGCTGGAGGCCGATCATGCCCGACTGCCATCCGACCCACAGCAGCGTCAGGGAGAGGGCGCAGAACACGCTCGCGACCAGCAGCGCCAGATGGTGATGCAGCACCCCCCGCCAGAAGGAGAGGGAGGAGATCTCCAGCCACAGATCATGCAGCCAGCCCGCGAGGCCGGAGCGCCGGCTGCGGCGCTGCGCCGGGACCACCACGGACATCCCGTGCACGGCCACGGCCCGCCAGCGCTCGAGCCGCACCGCCAGCCGCATCAGCAGGATCCAGGGGATCAGCAGGAGCAGCCCGGAGCCCAGGGCTGGCAGGGCGCCGAGGCCGCCGATCAGCAGGCTGAGGGTCAACGGCAGCCAAATGATCGCCAGCACCCCGCCGAGCACCACGGCGGCGACGGAGGACGCCCGCAGTCGTGGAGCGCGTCGGCCGGTGGGCAGGGACGTGGCGGAGTTCATGCTGCTGAGACTATGCGGCGCGCGCCGCTGCTCCCACCGGGCCCGCCCACCCGGTCCCCGGGGGAAAACCCCCGGGCCCTCGCTGGGGCGCCCCGGGCCGCGGATCCCCGCGGCCACAGCGCACCCCGGCCGCAGGACTCTCCGGCCGCGAGCCGCCGGCATGGGGTTCAATGGGGGGATGAACAGTGACGACAGCACCGCACCGGATCCCTCCCAGGCAGCGCCGCAGCAGGACACGCCCGCGCGCGGCACGCTCCGCGACGTCGCGGACTCCCTGGGGATCTCCAGCGCCGTCGCCCTGCGCGCACTGCGGGGGACCGACGACATCATGCCGCGCCTCGCCGACCGGGTCTGGGAGACGGCCGAGCGCCTCCACTTCCCGCTCGAGGACCTCGCCGATGACCACACCCACCGCGGTGTGGTGGCCGTGCTCGTCAACACCATGCGCAACACCTGGATCTCGGACCTGGTGCGGGCGATCCGCATCGAGCTGACCGCGACCGGTCGCTCCGCGGTGGTGGTCCCCACCCGGCGCCGCGTGCCCGAGTACCCCGTCGCCGCAGACACCGAGGCCATCGAGTCCCTGGTCGAGCTCGGAGTGGACGGCTTCCTGATGATCTCGGACCTGGCCGACATGGAGTCCGTGTTCGCCGCCACCGGCGACCGCCCCTTCGTGGGCATCGGCTGCTCGCGGGAGTTCATCGGCCGTATCGACACGGTCCGGATCGACGACGAGGTCGGCCAGGGCCTGCTGGTGGACCACCTGGTCGGGCTCGGCCACACCGAGATCGCCCATGTGGGCGGCGTCGGCGCCGCGGTCGCCACCGAGCGCGCCGACGCCTTCCGTGCGGCGATGGAGCGCCACGGCCTCGGGGACAAGGCACGGGTGGAGCCCGGGGACTTCACCGAGCAGGTCGGGCAGACCGCCGGGGACATGCTCCTGCGCGGCTCCCAGGTGCCCACCGCTGTCACCTGCGCGAACGATGTCACGGCGGTGGGCGTGCTCGCCGCCGCTCGCGAGAACGGCTACTCGGTCCCCGAGCAGCTCGCGATCGCCGGCTACGGCAACACCTCCCTGGCCTCCTCCGGCATCGCGGAGCTGACCAGCGTGGACCCCAACTCCGATCGGCTCGGCGCGCTCGCCGCCCAGTTCCTCGTCGAACGGGTCTCCGGCCTGGAGGAGCCGGCGCGGGACGTCGCCGTCGCCCCGCGCCTGGTCACCCGCCGCTCCACCTCCGCCGGCCCGCGCCCCGCCGAGACCCGTCGCAAGCGCATCTCCGTGGACTGACCGCCCAGTCACCGGACTGCCCGGCACCGCCGCGAATCCGCACCGTCCCGTTTCCCTCCTGCGATAGGCTCCGGACATGATCAACTCCACGAACGATCCGAGCACGCCGCCCACTCAGCGGTCCATCGGTGAACTCGTCCAGTCCATCCGCGACGAGCTGCTGGGCGTCATCAACCACCAGGTCGAGATCGCCAAGAAGGAGTTCACCGCGATCGGCATCAAGGTCGGCATCATCGCCGGCTGCGCCGCCGTCGCGCTGTTCCTCTTGCTCTCGGCGTGGGTGATGCTGCTGTTCGCCGCCGCGACCGGTCTCGAGGCCCTCGGGCTGCCGTACTGGGCGGGATTCCTCATCATCGCGGGCGCGTTCATCCTGCTCACGGTGGTGGCGGTGCTGCTGCTGTACGTCTTCGTGATCAGGAAGCTCAAGACTCCCGAGGTCACGATCGAGACCTCGAAGACCGCGGTGGACGCGGTCCAGGGCAAGCGTCGCCAGAGCACCGTGTCCTACGACGACACCTTCGAGGAGCTGTACGGCAAGCCGGCCGCCGCCGCGTCGGAGCCGTCCGCGTCGAAGTAGGGACGCGCCCGGACGAGGTCGTCGCCACCGGGGGCCGCAGCAGGACGGGGCCCCGCTGGGGAAGTACCCTGGTGGACGTGACTCTTCATCTGCACGACACCGCCACCCGCACCACCACACCGCTGCAGCCGGTGCGTGAGGGGGCGGTGTCGCTGTACGTCTGCGGACCGACCACACAGTCGGCCCCCCACCTGGGGCACCTTCGCACCTTCCTCGCCTTCGACGTGCTGGTGCGGTGGCTCGAGCGCAGCGGATACGAGGTCACCCACGTCCGCAACGTCACCGACATCGACGACAAGATCCTCGTCAAGTCCGCCGAGGCGGGCGCTGAGTGGTGGGCCTGGTCACTGCGCTTCGAGCGCGAGTTCCAGGACCTCCTGGACCGGATCGGCAACCGGCGCCCCACCTACGAGCCCCGCGCCACCGGTCACGTCACCGAGATGATCTCCTTCATGGAGCGGCTCATCGAGCGCGGCCACGCCTACGAGGATGGTGACGGCTCGGTCTACTTCTCGGTCGCGTCCCTGCCCACCTACGGGGCGCTGACCCGCCAGAGCCTCGAGGACATGCAGGACGCCGGCGAGGAGATGGAGCCGGGCAAGCGCGATGCCCGCGACTTCGCCCTGTGGAAGGCGGCCAAGCCCACCGAACCGGCCACCGCCTCCTGGGAGACTCCCTTCGGCAGGGGACGCCCCGGCTGGCACCTCGAATGCTCCGCGATGACCCACAAGTACCTCGGGGAGACCTTCGACATCCACGCCGGCGGGCTGGACCTGCGCTTCCCGCATCACGAGAACGAGCAGGCGCAGTCCCACGCCGCCGGCTACGGCTTCGCCCAACGCTGGATGCACTCCGGCATGGTCACGGTCGACGGGCTGAAGATGGGCAAGAGCCTGGACAACTTCGTCACCGCCGCCGATGCGCTCGGCGAGCACCCCGCCGCGGCGGTG
>DXDT01000071.1 GCA_019115335.1 Candidatus Brachybacterium merdigallinarum | reverse complement strand
CGCGCTCATGGTGACCGGCCCGCGCCGCCAGTAGGGGCTGCGGTAGAGGTACTGCCAGATCGATTCGATCTGCGACTCGTCACGCCCGATGAGGGTGGGGGCGACGTGGTCGCGCAGGTAGGAGACCACCGCCAGCTCGCGCCCGTTGAGGGTGCCATCGCCGAGGCCGGTGATTCCGTCGCTGGTGGTGACCATGACGGTCACGAAGTTGCGGCCGGGGCTGGTGACGTTCACGTCGATGCGTTCGATGGCCATGCGGGAGGTCCTCCGGGGCGGTGCGGGTGATCGGGTGGTCGGTGCTGAGGGATCGTGCAGGTCAGGTGGGTGCTGTGTCGCGGCGAGCGGCGAGCGAGGCGGCGAGGCCGCCCCGGAGCGGGAGATCGGTGATCCCTGCCCACAGCATGGCCTGGGTGGAGTGGTAGAGATCAGCCTTGCCCGTCTTGATCAGTGGGGAGGGCCGATTCTCGGGGTCGAGCTCGTGGTGCCAGGAGCCGTGTTCAAGGTCGAGATGATGCGTCGCGGCGAAGGCGAGCCAGCGGTCGCGCCATCGCGCATAGGCGGGGTCGCCGGTCGCGGTGTGCAGCACGGCGGCCGCGGCGATCGCCTCGGCGAGCACCCAGTGCAGACGACGCCGCACCACGGGCGCGCCGTCCCAGTCGACGGTATAGACGAAGCCCTCGTTCCCCTCCGCCTCCCAGCCCTCGGCGACGGCACGCTCGAACAGGGTCAGCGAGGCGTCACGCATCCAGGCGGTGTCCTGCTGCGGTGCGGAGGCTAGCGTCGCCGCCTCGAGGTGGAGCAGCAGGCGAGACCACTCCAACCAGTGGCCGATGGTCGAGCCGTAGGGCCGGAAGGGATCCTGGCGGTGGTCGCGATTGTGGTCCAGGAGGGGGTTCCAGGAGGCGTCGAAGTGCTCGGGAAGGCGCCACGCGTTCTGCTGCGCGGCCTGCACAGCCCGCCGTGCGATCCGAGTGGCTCGGTCCAGCTGCTCCTCCCCCGCTCCCGCGGAGTGCGCCGCGAGCAGCGCCTCGACCATGTGCATGTTCGAGTTCATGCCGCGGTATCCGGGCCCGTCCGACGGATCGGGCCGGTCATCCTCGCGGAAGGCGCCGTCCTCGTCGTCCCAGAAGAGGGAGTCCACGACCTCGAGGGAGTGGGCGAGCAGCTCCTCGGCACCCTCGATGCCTGCGATCGTTCCCGACGCTCCGGCGAGGACGACGAAGCTGCTCGCATAAGCACTGCGCGCGTCCGAGCCCGGAGCCTCTGCGCCGGAGAGCGAATCGGGCCAGCCGGGGACCGAAGAGGTGGCGAAGACGGTGCGAAGACTGCGGAGGCCGTGACGAGCAAGCCTCTCCCCACCGTCCACGCCCTGCAGCACGCCGAGAGCGCCGGTGTGCGCGATACGGCCTGCGATGTAGAGGAAGCGGGGCTGGGCAGGGTCGACACCGCCGCGGTCATCGAGCCACCCGAAGCCGCCGTCGGCGCAGATCGCACCCTGTCCGAAGGCGAGCAGCCGGGCCGGCTCCTCACGGACGATGTCCATGAGGGGCAGGCCCGAGGCGTCGCTCGCCGCGGCGGTGGAGCCGGTCATGTGCCGAACACCAAGTCCGGCACGAACAGCACCAGGTCGGGGAAGAGCACCATGATCAGGAGCACCACGATCACCGCACCGAGGAACGGCAGGGACTGCCGCGCCGTGTCCTGCGGGGAGGTGCCCATGATCTGCGAGGTGGTGTAGAGCGCGATCCCGACGGGCGGAGTCATGATTCCCATCGTCGTGGCGGTCATCATCACCAGGCCGAAGTGCACCGGGTCCACGCCCACGGCCTCGACCGCGGGCACCAGGATCGGGGTGAGCAGCAGGGCGATCACCGTGGTCTCGATGAACATGCCGCACATGATCAGCAGCACCACGGCGATGATCAGCATCACGGTGGGGTTCGAGGTGATGCCGATGAACAGCTCCGAGAGCGACTGGGGCACTCGGTCGTAGACGATCCCGTAGCCGATCGTGCCCGACATCGCCACCAGGATCATCACGATGCCGATGTCCCGCGCGGTGTCCTTGAGTGTCTCCAGGAACGCTTGCAGGTTCAGCTTCTTGTAGACGAACACGCCCACGAAGATCGCGTACACGCAGGCGAAGGCGCCGGACTCGGACGGCGTGAAGACACCCAGGCGGATGCCGACCAGCAGCAGGACGGGGAAGCCCAGTGCCCAGAGGCTGCTGCCGAACGCACTGCCGATCTCCTTGAGGGAGGCGGGCTTGTCCCGCTCGGGGGCGTAGCCACGCCTCTTCGCGGTGAAGCGCACGGTGATCATCAGCGCGATCATCATCATCACGCCCGGCACGAAACCCGCGGCGAAGAGCCGGCCGATGGACACCTCGCCGACGGTTCCATAGATGATCAGACCCATGCTCGGCGGGATGGTGGCCGTGATCAGTGCGGTCACTCCGTTGACGGCCGCGGAGTACCCCTTGGCGTATCCGCGCTTGGTCATCTCGGGACCGAGGATCCGTGACTGCATCGCCGCATCGGCGTTCGCCGAGCCGGAGACGCCGCCCATGAAGGTGGACAGCACCGTGGAGACCTGCCCCAGGCTGCCGTACATGTGCCCGGTCAGCGAGCTGGCGAGCACCACGAGACGCTCGGTGATGCCGGTGCGGTTCATCAGGTTGCCCGCGAAGATGAACAGCGGGATCGCCAGCAGGGTGAAGCTCTGCGAGGCGGCCACCACGTTCTGCGGGAGGATGCTGGTGGGGACACCGGGGGTGGTGAGGTAGAAGAGCAGCCCCGCGACGCCGATGCCGAAGGCGACCGGCATGCCGAGCGCGAGGAGGACGAGGAAGACGATTCCGGCGATGAGCATCAGACCACGTCCACCGCTTCGTTGCCGCCGAACCCGGGGATCTTCTTTCCCTGAGCCTTCTGGACCGCCTGGATGCACAGGGTCAGTGCGAGCATCAGGGCTCCGACGGGCGCGCTGAGAGTGGCCCAGAAGTAGCTGATGCCGAGCGTCTGGTAGACCCGCGAGGTGTTGCTCAGCGCGAGCTGGATGCCGTAGTGGACCAGCACTCCGAGGAAGATCAGCGAGATGGCCAGGAAGAGGAAGTACAGCACGTTCTGAACCACCTTCGGGAGCTTCGCGTAGATCACGTCGACGCTGATGAACCCGACGGAGCGCAGTGCGATGTCCGCGCCCATGAAGACGACCCAGGCCATCAGCAGCATTGCGAGATCCTGTGCCCAGTTGACGGGGTGGCCGATGTACCGCATCACCGCACCGCCGAAGACCAGCGCGGTGACCAGAGCGATCGAGGCTGCCACGAAGACTTCCTGCGTCGAGCAGTAGATCCGGTAGAGCTTCTTGAGCGACGTCATGCTTCGGCTCACGCCTTGCCCATCTCGGACCACACCGCGTCTCGGAACTCGACGAACTCGAGCTTCTCGTACGCGACCTCGCTGGCCTCACGGAAGGGCTGGTCGTCGATCTCGTTGATGACCAGCCCCTCCTCCACCATGAGGGATTCGAACTCCTCGACCGAGGCGATGACGTCCTGGGCGTTGTCGGTCGCGGCGGTCACGCACTCCTCGGCGATGATCTGGAGGATGTCCTCGGGCACCGTGCTGGCCCAGGTCTCGCCCACCAGGATGAAGTTCGCCAGCTGGATGTGGCTGGTGCGGGTCATGGTCGAGGTGACCTCCCAGAGCGAGGCCGGGTACGCGGAGCCGGCCTGCACCTCGACACCGTCGAGCGCACCGCTCTGCAGAGCGTTGTACGCCTCACCCCAGGGCATCGCGATCGGCGTGGCGCCGAGGGAGGCGATGCCCTCCTGCCACACCGGCGCACCGGCGGTCCTGATCCGCTGACCGTTGAGGTCCGCAGGGGTCGCGATGTCCTTGTTCGTGTAGAAGTTCCGGGGGCCGTCGTACCAGTTGTAGGCGAGGATCCGGATGCCCTGCTCACGCAGCTGTGCATCGAGCTCCTGGAAGGAGTCGGTGCCCACCAGGGCGACCACATCGTCGTAGTCGTCGGTGATGTAGGGCATGTTCGTGATGCCCAGCTCCTTGACGTAGTTGCCCATCGCGGCGCCGTCCGTCAGCACGGCGACGTTCACGCCGTTGAGCGCCTGCTCGATGACGTCCTCGTCGCTGCCGAGCTGGGCTGAGGGGAAGATGTCGATCGTGACCTCGCCGTCCGTCCTGCTCGAGACGGCTTCTCCCCAGGCCTCGAAGCCGCCGACGATCGGCGCGCCCTCCGTCTGCTGGGTCGACATCCTGAGCTCGATCCCCGAGCCGCCGGATCCCTCGCCGCAGGCGGCCAGAGCCGCGGCTCCCGCAACGGAGGCTCCCAGGGCCATTGCTCCACGACGCGTGAAGGTTCTCATCTGATCTCTCCTTTGAGTTCGTCCCGCAGCTGTTCATGCCACCGAGCCGTGCGGCCCATCGAGACATCGCGACCCTCCGCGCGAAGGCCTTCGGCCGCTCACCGGAGAGTCGATGCCTTGGGTGCCGCACCGCCTATTGTTTTGCATCGCAGAACGTATATTCTGTATGTCGCAACGAACAGTAGCCCTCACAGGCCCGAGTGGCAAAGTAGTCGGCATCACAATCCGGCCACGGCGATTGCCCCGGGTTGCCTTTCGCCTGGATCCCGAGGAGGAACCACGTGCCTGACCATCTGAGAGGATCCGAGCCGCCGGCCTCCCCCGTCGGCAGCGTCGACAAGGCGCTGATCCTGCTGGAGATCCTCGCCGGCGCGGGTCCCGAGGGGATGACGCTGCGGGACATCGCCGAGGCCGGTGGGATGAACAAGGCCTCCGTGCACCGCCTGCTGCGGGCGCTCATGCATCGCGGCTTCGCCGAGCAGTCCGCGCTCGATCAGCGCTACCGGTTCGGCAACGCACCGCTCGAGCTCGCGCACGCCTTCGGGGCCGGGGAGAACCTGCCCACCCTGTTCGCGCCGGCGCTCGCGGCGATCTCCGAGCGCACCCAGGAGCTGGTGCACCTGGGGCGGATGGACGGCACCCGCGTGCTCTACCTCGACAAGGTCGAGCCCGAGCGCACGCTGCGGGTGTGGTCACGGGTGGGCAGCCGCGCTCCGGCCGCGCGCACGGCGATGGGGCGTGCGATGCTCGCGGCCGACGGGGTGCGCGGCCCCGCGCTCGAGGCCTACGCGCTGGCCACCGTGCCGCCGGCGGGCGGGGCGGGCGGCGCCGTCGAGCTCGCACATCTCGGCGAAGTGGTGGAGGCGGCGGCGGGACGCGGCTGGTCGGCGGAGATCGAGGAGAACGAGGCGGAGATCGCCTGCGTGGGCGTGGCCCTGACGCGCCGCGACGGGTGCACGGTGGCGGTGAGCGTGACCGGCCCGATCGAGCGGATGGGCCAGGCACGTCGGGCCGAGGTCGGGGCGCTGCTGCGGGAGGAGCTGGAGCGCCTGGCGCCGAGCGGATTCGAGCTGACGCCGCTGCACTGAGGGATCCAGCGGGGACGCTGCCCGTGCGGCCTCCGTCCGGTGGCGCACCCACCGTCCGGAGGC
>DXDT01000070.1 GCA_019115335.1 Candidatus Brachybacterium merdigallinarum | reverse complement strand
GGCAGGCCGGGGGAGACCTCCACCAGCGAGCGGCCGTTCTTCGCATGGCGGCCGCTGATCACGTCGTAGGCATGGATCGAGTGCCCGCGGGGCCGCTCCGTCTCCGATGCGTCGGGATCGGCGGGGGAGAGCGAGGAGTCCGCGACGTACAGGACGGACTCATCCGGCGAGAAGGCGAGCCCGTTGGGCGCCTCGACGTCGATCACCACCGGGATGAGCGAGCCGTCGGCCGGATCGAAGCGGAACACGTACCGGTCCCCGTACTCCTCCTCGCCCGGATGGCCCTCCACCTCGCGCTTGATGCCGTAGGAGGGATCGGTGAACCAGATCGTCCCGTCGGACTTCACCACCACGTCGTTGGGGGAGTTCAGGCGCACCTGCCCGAAGCGGTCCACCAGGACCTCCGGGGCGTAGGCGCTCTGGTCGCCGTCCTCCCGGGGCTGGGGGGCATTGCGGTCGATCTGCACCGCACGGCGACCGTGCGAGCACTCGATGACGCTGCCGTCAGGGCCGACGGTGCGGCCGTTGGTGTACTCCGCCTCGGTGGTCACCTCGCGGGTGATGCCGTCAGCCTCGCAGAACTCGAGCACCCGATTGGTGTGGATGTCGCTGAAGCGCAGCACGCCGCGGGAGGCGATCCAGGCCGGGCCCTCGGCCCAGATGAACCCCTCGGCGACCTTCTCGAGCTGGGCGTCCGGGGCGAGCAGGGGGGAGGTGGTCATCATCGGTCTCCTCGGGACGGGTCGGGGTCAGGCCAGGATCGCATGCGACCCGGGCGGAGTGCGGATCCCGGATCAGGCCGTGGGGGCCCTGCATCAGGGCGTGCGGGTCCCGGGGCGGGGAGTGCGGGCGCGAGCTCAGGCGGGGACGGGAGCATCGGGACCTCCTCGCCCGCGACGGGCGACCTGGACGGTCTCGGTGATCCGCGCCAGGGGGATGAAGCCGATCAGGCAGATCCCGGCGAGCACCACGTAGTGCCAGGTGAAGCCCAGCTGCGTGATGATCACGCCGGAGACCGCCGAGGCGACGATGCCGGAGACGCCCAGCGCCACCCCGATCATGATCCCCATCGCGGTGCCCGCAGCGCGCGGCACCGAGTCCACCAGCAGTGCGTACACCACCGGGAAGGGCGCATTGCGGAACAGGCCCCAGAACAGCAGCACGAGCCACGCCGTGGTCAGGTCCACGATGAGGAGCATCGCCAGCATGCTCAGCACGTAGCCGCCGATCAGGAAGGCGATGGAGAACTTGCGTCCCAGCCGGTCCGAGAGGGTTCCCCAGACCACCTGTCCGATCCAGCCGGTCAGGCCCGAGGCGCCCGAGACCAGGATCGCGTCCGCGACGTCCATCCCGAGCTCCCGGAAGTGGAGGGTCAGGAAGGTGACGACGCCGGCTTCGCCATACAGGAACAGGAAGCACAGCAGCACGGCCCAGCGCACGTTCGCGTGGCGCAGCGCCTCCTTCACCGGCCCCCAGATGCCGCCGGTGCTCTTCGCGGAGAGCTCCTCGAGCGGCGGGGTCTGCTTCATCTCCTCGATCTTGCGGTACAGGGTCGCCTGGTGCCGCTTCCGGCCCAGGATCGTCTGGCCGATGATGATCGGGATGCCCAGCAGGGGGATGACCAGGAAGGCCGCGCTCCAGTGCGCGGATCCGAGCACGATCGCGATCAGGGCGCCGGCCAGGAACTGGCCGATCGGGAAGCCAGTGTGGTGGACGCCCACGGCGAAGCCGCGGTGCTCCTTGGGCCACCACTCGGAGACGATCGCGACGTTGACCGGCTCGGAGCCGCCGCGGCTGATGCCCATCGGGATGCGCAGCAGCAGGAAGGCGATGAAGCTGCCGGCCAGGCCGAAGGTCAGCGCGCCGCCGATCACGGCGAACAGCATCGCGATGTTCCAGGTCCAGGTGCGCCGGTAGCCGGTGCCGATCCGGTCGGAGATGTACCCGAAGGCGATGCCGCCGACGACCAGCCCCGCGAAGTACACCGAGTTGATCAGGCCCGCCTGGTCGGGGGTGAGGTTGTACTGCTCGGAGACCTGGGGCAGCACGGCCGGCAGGATCTGGTGATCCACCGAGGTCATCAGGATCGCCAGGGTGGTGATCAGCAGCATCCACCAGGAGATCGCCGGTGCGCGCGGGAGGAGGTGGTGCGTGCCGGGGTTCACCCCGTCCTCCGGCGGGGTGCCCGCAGCGCCCGGAGTTTCTGACGGGGTCGACCCTGCAGAGGTCGGACCTTCGGAGGAGGGGTAGTTCGGATCGGCCATGACTGCTCCTTCGCGCATCTCCGTGCCGCCCAGCTGGGCACGGGAACCTGATGCGCGAAAGTGTGACCTGGATCCTATAGTCCGTCAAGGCCGGGTTCAGACATCGGAGGGCCCAGCGGGTGTGCCGGACCCCCGGACTCTCAAAGTCCGGGAGGTCGTGCGGGTGCAGGTGCGGGCGGGGGCGGTGAGGTCAGTGGGACTCGCGGTGGACCGCGGCACCGGAGGAGCCCACCAGGAAGTCGAGGTCCGCGCCCTGGTCGGCCTGCAGGACGTGCTCGACGTAGATCTTCTCCCACCCGCGCTCGGGGGCGGCGAAGCCCTCGACGGTGGCCCGGTTCGGCTGCCGGGCGGCGAGCTCCTCGGCCGGGATGTCCAGGTCCAGGCGGCCGGCCGGGACGTCCAGGTCGATCCAGTCGCCGGTCTGCACCAGTGCGAGCGGACCGCCGGCGGCCGCCTCGGGGGTGACGTGGAGGATCACGGTGCCGTAGGCGGTTCCGGACATGCGGCCGTCGCAGATCCGCACCAGGTCCCGCACGCCCTGCTCCAGGAGCTTCTTGGGCAGCGGCATGTTGGAGACCTCCGGCATGCCCGGGTAGCCCTTGGGGCCGCAACCGCGCAGGATCATCACGCTGTTCTCGTCGATCTCGAGGTCGGGGTCGTCGATCCGGGCGTGGAAGTCCTCGATCGAATCGAACACCACCGCCTGCCCGCGATGCCGCAGCAGGTGCGGGGAGGCCGCGGCGGGCTTGACGATCGCGCCGCCCGGGGCGAGGGAGCCGCGCAGCACGCTGATCCCGGCGGCGGGCTGCAGCGGGGCCTCGCGGGAGGAGATCACGTCCCGATCCCACACCTCGGCCTCGTCGAGGTGGTCCACGAAGGGGCGGCCGTCCACGCTGAGCGCGCTGGGATCCAGCAGGTCGCGGACCTCCCGCATCACGGCCAGGAAGCCGCCGGCGCGGTAGAGGTCGTCCATCAGGTGCGTGCCGGCGGGCTGGAGGTTCACCAGCAGGGGGACGTCCTTCCCGATCCGGTCGAAGTCGTCGATGGTGAGGTCGATGCCCAGGCGCCCGGCGATCGCCAGCAGGTGCACCACGGCGTTGGTCGAGCCGCCGATCGCGGCCAGTGCCACGATCGCGTTGTGGAAGTTCGCCGCGGTCAGGAAGGTCGAGGGGCGGCGATCCTGCGCCACCAGGTCCACCGCCAGGCGACCGCTCTCATGGGCGCCGACGGCGAGCCGGGCATCGGGGGCGGGGGTCCCGGCCAGGCCCGGCACGATCGTGCCCAGGGCCTCGGCCACCAGCGCCATGGTCGAGGCGGTGCCCATGGTGTTGCAGTGCCCCGCGGAGCGGATCATGCACGATTCGCTGCGGGTGAAGGCCTCCTGGCTGAGGGTACCGGCCCGCACCTCCTCGGACAGCCGCCACACGTCGGTGCCGCAGCCCAGGGCCTCGTTGCGGAAGTGCCCGGTGAGCATCGGCCCGCCCGGGACCACCACGGCCGGCAGATCCACCGAGGCCGCGGCCATCAGCAGGGAGGGGATGGTCTTGTCGCAGCCGCCCAGCAGCACCACGCCGTCCACCGGGTTCGCGCGCAGCATCTCCTCGGTGGCCATCGCCGCCATGTTCCGCCACAGCATCGCGGTGGGCCGCACATTGGTCTCGCCGAGGGAGACCACCGGCAGCTCGAGTGGGATGCCGCCCGCCTCGTAGATCCCGTTCTTCACCGACTGCGCGACCTCGGTCAGATGAGAATTGCAGGGAGTGAGATCCGAGGCGGTGTTCGCGATGGCGATCTGGGGCCGCCCGGTGAACGCCGAGTCGGGCACACCGCGGCGCATCCAGGCCCGATGGATGTAGGCGTTCCTGTCGTTCCCGGCGTACCACTCGTCGCTGCGCAGTGCCATGGAGATCCTTTTCCAGGTAGGGGATCTGTGGTCTACAGATGGAACCGACCCTAGCGCAGGGACGATGGCCCGCGCAGGAGCGGTTCACGCGCCGCCGGTGAGGTCCCGTGCCGGGCGCGGGGGAGGGGGTCCGGTGCGGGGCGCGGGGGATGCGGCGGGCCCGTCAGCGCAGAGGGGCGACCTCGAAGCCGGCCGGGGCGAGGGTGGTGAGCTGGGTGCGCAGCAGCGTCCCGATCTCGGCCCGTCGCGCCGGCCCCATGCGCTCGATCGGGCCGGTCACGCTCACCGCAATCGAGCGGTCCCCGGGACGGGTCAGCGCCACGCCCACGCAGGCGATGCCCGGCTCGTTCTCCTCGATCTCCGCCGCCCAGCCGCGGGCGCTCGCCTCCTCGACCACCTCCGCCAGATGCTCGGCGGTGACCGGGTGGGCGAACAGCGGGTCATCGGTCGCAGGGGCCTGCCCGGCGGGAGTCGGGGCAGAGGCCTGCGCATAGGGGGCCAGGGCGGCTCCCCGCACCCCGTCGGCGGCGAGGATCGCCCTGCCCATGGCGGTGCGCGCGGCGGGGGCCTGCCTGCCGACCCGCGACCACACCCGCAACGCCCGCTCGGGCTCGACCTTGTCGAGATAGTGCACGTGCGAGCCCTCCAGCCGGCCCAGATGGACCAGCTCCTGCAGCTGGTGCGAGATCGCGGCGAGGGCGGGCGCCATCAGCATCGCGAGGTTCTCCCCCTGCTCGAACTGACCCAGCAGCACCCCCATCGCGCTGCCCAGGCGATAGTGCTGATCGGGAGCGGTCTGCTCGACGAAGCGGCGGTGCATCAGCGCGCGCAGGAGCCGATGGGCCGAGCCCTTGCTCAGCGAGCTGCGGGCGGTCACCTCGCGCAGCGCGAGGCCCTGCGGTCCCGCCTCGGCGAGGATCTCCAGCAGCGCCAGCGCCCGATCGACGCTGCCGACGGGCGAGGCGGCAGGCTCGGGAGCAGCACCGTCGGCGGCTCCGACCGCGGGAACGGCATTGGCGGGAGCTGTACCGTCGGGCATGGCGCCGGGAGGCGGGGTGCTCACCGGACGACGGGGTCCGCGCTGCCGCCGGCCAGCAGGGCGTGCAGGTCAGAGGGTCGCGGGGCGCCCTCCCAGTCCCCGGGGGAGGTGCAGGCGAAGGCTCCGCAGGCATTGGCGCGGGCCAGTCGGGCAGGAACGTCCAGCCCCTCGAGCTGGGCGCTGAGGTATCCGGCCACGAACGCGTCCCCGGCCCCCACCGTGTCCACCACGCTCACGCGATGCGCCGGGGCCTCGTGGAGCTGCCCGTCCGCGAGCGCCATCCCTCCCTCGGCGCCGCGCTTGAGGACGACCTGGCGGGAATCCTGCTCCAGGGCGCGCAGCAGGCCCGGTCCGTCGGACTCGGGGATCCCGGGGGCGAGGATCGACAGCTCCTCGGGGCCGCCGAAGACGATGCCCACGTGCGCGATGATCCCGTCGAGCTTCTGCGCGAGCTGCTCCCGGGTGCCGAGGCGGGAGCGGTAGTTGACGTCCAGGGCGATGGTCACGCCCGCCGCGACGGCCCGGCGCACCGCCTCGATGACCATCTCGTGGGCCTGCTCGGACAGCAGCGGAGTGATCCCGGACAGGAGCAGGATCTCGGCCTGCTCGATGAGGCCGTCCGGGATGTCCTCGGCGGTCAGGGCGGAGGCGGCGGAGCCGGCGCGGTAGTAGTCCACGCGGGTGGTGGTCCCCGTCGGCAGCGACTTGATCATCAGGCCCGTCGGCCGGGAGAGATCGACGGCGCAGTGCACCTCGACCCCTTCGGCGCGGATCTCGCGCACCACGCGGGTGCCCAGCGGGTCATCGCCCACCCGGCTCACCCAGGCGGCCGGCACTCCCAGCCGCCGGAGACCGATCGCGGCATTGGACTCCGCGCCGCCGAGCGAGATGTCCAGGCTCGGCAGGTGCGCGAGCGACCCGATCGCGGCCGAGCGCATCATCGCCATGGTCTCCCCGACGGTCACCACGCGGGCCGGGCCGCCGCCGGCGCTCATGCCCCGGCCACTCGGGTGCTCACGCCCACGAAGCGAGCGGCGCGGTCGGCCAGCTCCTCGAGGCTGCCGCCGGTGAGGGCGTCGCCCAGCAGCGGGCCGCCGACGGAGACCGCCTCGGCCCCGGCCTGCAGCCAGGCCTCGGCCGCCGCCAGGTCGACCCCGCCGGAGGGGATCACCTTGATGCCGGGGAAGGGGCCGCGCAGGTCCTTGACGTACCCGGGCCCCACCACCGAGGCGGGGAACACCTTCACCGCCGCCGCGCCCGCGGCCCAGCCGGCGTGCAGCTCACTGGGGGTCAGGCCGCCGGGGATCAGCGGCAGGCCGGTCTGCGCCGCGGCCTCCAGCAGGTCGGCGCGGGTGATCGGGGTGACCGCGTACCGGGCGCCGCGCTCGGCGGCGGTGCGCAGCTGCTCGGGCTCGGTGATGGTGCCGACCCCGATGTCCAGCTGCTCCCCGAAGCGGTCCTGCAGGGTGGGCAGCTCGTCAAGGGTCCTGGGGGTGGACAGGGTCAGCTCGACCGAGCGGATCCCGGCCCGGGCAAGGGTCTCGAGCACCGGGGCGTACTGGTCGGCGCGCCGGCCGCGGATCACGACGATCAGGCGGGCGGCGGCAGTGCGCTCGGGAAGGGTCGCGCGTTCCGGGCGGGCAGCGTGGTCGGGGGTGTCAGGGCTGGTCATGACGGATCTCCTGAAAGGGTGGGTTCGCGAGGGCGAGCCGGGCGCTCAGAGCTCGAGCAGCACCTTGGCGGAGCGGGAGGCGTCCCGTGCGGTGACGAAGGCGTCCACTGCCTCCGCGGCGGGCACGATCTGGGTGACCACCGCATCGAAGCGGGGATCCTCGGCGAGCAGCTCGATCGCCTCGTCGATCTCGGTGTCGAAGCGCTGGGTGCCGCGCAGCTGGACCTCCTTGGCGACCAGAGAGGCGAGGTTCACCGGGATCTCCGTGTTCGGCAGGATCGCGACCTGCACGATGATCCCGGCCGGCCGCACCGCCTGCACCGCGGAGGACAGCGAGACCGGGGCGGCGGAGCACTCGAGCACCACGTCGAACGCATCGGTCTGCACGGAGTCGGCGGTGACGTCGACGGTGTGGTCGGCGCCGATCGCGCGGGCCCGCTCCAGCGGTTCCGGGCGGATATCGGTGGCGGTCACGGTGGCCGCCCCGCGGTGGCGCAGCGCCGCGATCGCCAGCAGCCCGATCGGCCCGGAGCCCAGGACCAGGCAGTTCTTCCCGGCCACGTCTCCGGCGATGGACACTGCGTGCAGCGCCACGGCGAGCGGCTCGGCCAGGGCCCCGCGGGTCAGCGGCACCGACTCCGGCAGGCGGCGCAGGTTGGCGCGGTCGATGATCATGTACTCGGCGGCGGCGCCCTGCCGGTGTGGGGTGACGCTCGCGCTGCCCAGGTAGTCGCCGCCCGGCCACAGGTGGGGCCGGTCCTCGATGCCGGGCCGGGAGGTGCCGTAGCGGGCGGGATGCGCGGTCACCGGGGTGCCGGGGGCGAGCTCGCCGGAGGGGTCGAGGTCCACCACGGCGGAGAGCTCGTGACCGGGGATCAGCGGCTCGGTGATCACGAACGTGCCATTGGCACCGTTGTAGTAGTAGTGCAGATCGGAGCCGCAGATCCCGACGTACCTGATGCGCAGCCGCACCTCGCCGGGGCCGGGCTCGACCTCCGGGGCGTCCTCCCAGCGGATGTCCTCGGCAGCATGGATGGTCAGGGCTTTCATCAGCGGTTCTCCTTGAGCGAGGCGTTGAGGGCGTCGGCGGTCGCGGCACGCGGTCCGGCGGTGACGATGGTGTCCAGCAGCTCGCCGACCAGAGCGACGAAGTCCCCCCGCTCGGCCAGGGGCTGGGAGAGGCAGCCGCTCTCCAGCAGGATGCGGGCATGCTCGGCAGGGGTGGTGGCACGGGCGGCCAGCTCCTGCAGCGAGGTCTGGGCGGGGTCGGTCATCTGTGCGGCCTGCGGCCCCGGATCGAAGCCCCGCGGCGGGACGACGCAGGCGAACCATGCCGCGACGGTCAGGGCGAGCAGCGCCGGGGTGCGCCCGGCCCCCAGGTGGAACAGGGCCGGCACGGGGATGCGCTGCGGCAGCCGCATCGAGCCGTCCGATCCCACCTGGCGCGTGCGGTGGCCCAGGTCGTGGTTGTGCCAGCGGTGGGTGAGGTCCTCGATGTAGCCCTCGACGTCGAAGTCCGAGGGCAGGTCGATCGTGGGCAGGTTCTCCTCGCGGATCAGGGTCATCACGGCCCGGGCGATCCAGTCCTGGTCGAAGGCCGCCGGGATGGTCTCGCGACCGTCGAGCGCCCCGAGATAGGCGATCAGGGAGTGGGGGCCGTTGAGG
>DXDT01000008.1 GCA_019115335.1 Candidatus Brachybacterium merdigallinarum | reverse complement strand
CTGATCGCCCCGATCGTGCTCGGCGTCTCCCTGGTCACCAGCACCATCCAGCTGGTCTCCGCGGAGGAGAACCACTCCGGTTACCCGGGCTGGTTCGTCCTCCTGTTCGGCTGGGCCATGGCGATCGGCCTGGTGGTCGTCGCGATCGGGCTCTCGCTGATCCCCTGGCCCGCCCGCTCGAACCTGCACAAGGCGGATTCGGACGGCGATCCGATCGCCCCGGAGGTCGTGCCCGGCCAGGGCCTGCTCCCCGACCCCGCGGCGAGGACCCCGCACGAGCTGCGCTCGGCATCCCGCTGACCAGCACCCGTGAACTGCACGCCACACCCCGTTGACCAGCACTTCCATCCTTCAGGAGTGATCATGTCCGTCTCCGCCATCGTCATGATGATCGTCGCGGTCCTCACCGTCTGGGGCGGTCTCGTCGCCGCCGTCGTCAACCTCGCCCGCCACCCCGAGGTCCCCGAGGACGACTGAGAGCCCTCAGGCCTCCCGGCCTGCGCTGGTACGGCGTCCCTGGACGTCGCCGTGCCGAGGGCGAACCGAGACCCGTCGCCGTCTCCACGCGGCCCGGCACCCTTGACGGGGTGCCGGGCCGCGACCATGCCTGCAGGCGGTGCATCGACGGCGATGCGTCGAGCGCTGCATCGAGGGCTGTGCGGAGGGCGCAGAGTCCCGACTCCCGGTGCGCTGGTATCCGGCATCCGGCTCAGCACTCAGGCCTCAGCTCTCAGCCTCGCTCACGGCGATCACCTCTGCGCATTCATGAATAGTTCTGAAGTATTCATTGACACCCTGACGTGATGTGGCTACTTTGGGCCACCAGTTCCTTCTTCGCACCTCGGCCGCGCTGTCCCGTCTGCCCGATGAAGGGCCCCTTCCCCTCCGCGACCGGGTGCACCACTCTCCCGTGAGGATCTCCCGTGGCACATCGCCGTGACACCCCTGGAACCCTGCCCACCAACGCCCCGCGCTCCTCGTCACCGGATCGACCGGCTCTCAGTCGCCGCTCTCTGCTGGCCGGCACAGCCGGTGCCGCCGGCGCCCTGTCGCTCATCGTCCCGCCCGCCGCCGCCGCTCCCCCAGCCCCCTCGGAGCCCTCGCCGAAGGACGGGGCCGAGCCGGTGATCCTCGGCCACTGGGACTTCCTCAGCGGCAGCACCGAGGACCTCTCGGGCCATGGGCGCCACGCCACCGCCGGGGCGGACCTCCAGCTCACCGCGGACGGCGCGACCTTCGACGGCAGTGCGAGCTCGGTCCTGACCATCCCCTACTCGAAGGACTACCAGCCCGAGTCGATCGGGATCGGAGGCCGCTGGCAGGTCGAGGTCACCGGCGTGATCCCGCAGGCCACCTCCGAGAAGCATCAGGCGCTCATCAGCGGGCGGACCAAGACCCAGGGCTGGTTCCTGGCCATCGCCCCCGACGGCGAGATCCAGCTATGGGCCGGCCAGGTCACCGGTGGCGATTACTTCCTCACCCTCGGCTCCGGGGTGCACGTCCAGCTCGGCGGGCGCTACGACGTCCGCGGGGAATGGGACGGCGAGACCTTCACCGTGAGCGTCTCCGGCGACGGCGAGGGCGCCGCCTCCGGCCAGCCCGGGGACCGCTACTCCGGCATGGTCGACAACGACGTCCCGGTCCGGGTCGGATTCGGCGCGGACAAGGTGCCCGACCAGTACTTCACCGGCTCGCTCGGCACCATCACCCTCAGCGCGGTGCCCGGGGACACCACTCCGCCATCCCCTGACGTCACCCTCTTCGGTAGCTGGGATGAGGCGTCCGAGAGCTGGAGCAGCGAGCCCCGGCTCGACTACGAGGCCGTGCCCGCCCTCGCACCGGTCGAGGAGGCGGTGCGAGCCGCGGACTACGAGGGCGCCCGTGCGGCGCTGCTCGCCCATTTCCGGGAGCGCGAGGATCGGGACACGCCGAACGCCGGGGCCAATGACGTCGTGCGCGCACAGAGCGTCCCGCTCTTCCTCGACACCTTCTGGACTCTCGGGGCCGGGGACATCGTCCAGGACGTCGTCGACGTCCCCGCAGCCGGCGGCGAGGTCACCGCCGACGTCACGGATGCCGTGCAGCGCGCCGTCAGCGGCAACGCGGCGACCGTGACGTTCTTCCTCATGGCCAGGGTGAAGTCCGAGGCCACCTTCAGCTTCCACTCACGGGAGGCGGCCAGCGGGCAGCCGGCGCTCATGATCGTGCTGGAGGACGGGAGCGAGATCGAGGCTCCCGTCATCGCGGACACCCACATCACCGCCGGGGAGGACTCGGGCACCGTCTTCGGCGACTCCCCCGAGCTCCGGGTGCACGATGAGGGCGACGGCCCGTTCTCGGAGCTCACCTCCAAAGCGTTCCTCACCGTCGACCTCGGCGAGGTGACCGGCTCTCCCCGCACAGCGACCCTGCGCCTGACGGGATCGCACACCGGGGCCGGTTCTCTCCCGGTCGTGGTGTACCAGACCCTGGAGACCTTCGACGAGTCCGCCCGGACCTGGGACAACACGGTCCAGAACACCTTCTCCTACCAGGGTGATCCGGGCGGGTTCGACTGGGTGACCCCTCCCGGGGCCGATACGGAGTACGGCACCCAGATCACCCGCTTCCTGATGATCGGGCAGCTGGTCGACGCCTACGTCGACACCGGTGACGAGGAGATCGCCGAGGGCCTCCTGGCGATCATCCGGGACTTCATCGCCGATGTGGACACCTACCCGACGCCCTATGGCGCCGGCTCCTACATGACCTTCCTCGACACCGCCGCTCGGACGAACAACTGGCTCTACACCTTCGAGCGGATGCGGCTCAGTCCCTCGTTCACCGGCGAGGACGCACGGGAGATGCTGCGGACCCTCGACGCCTCCGGACAGTTCATGGCGCTGGCCGACAACGGGCCGCCGAACTGGCTGACCAGCAGCATGTCGGCGCTGTCCTGGCTGGCCCTGTACTTCCCGGAGCTGCGCGCGGGCGCGGCCTGGATCGAGACGGCCGGAGCGTTCCTCACCGAGCAGCAGAACAGTGCGATCCTGCCCGACGGCGGATACGCAGAGGCCTCCGGCTGGTACGCCTACGGCTCAGCCGGCACCTACCACGGCCTCCACCAGCGCTTCCGGGACAACGGCTACGAGCTCGGCGGGCTCGACCGGCTCCATGCCCTGACCACCTTCCTCGCCGACCAGAACTACCCCACCGGCTTCCATCCCGCCTACGGGGATGGTGACTCCTCGGACCGCAGCGGGTCCCTGAAGAGCTGGGCGACGTTCCTCGAGGACCCCACCCTCACGTATCGGGCGACCAACGGCGCGGAGGGCGAGGCTCCGCCGTACACCTCCGTGCGCTACCCGGACACCCGCGTGGCCGTGCTGCGCAGCGACTGGGGCGAGGAGGCGAGCTACCTGCGCATCAACGCGGACAGCGGAAATCATGCACACCCCGATGACCTCGCGATCACCCTCTTCGCACAGGGACGGGCGCTGCTCCCGGAGACGGGGACGTTCAGCTACTCGAGCGATCCACGGTCCGACTGGCTGCGATTCCAGACCGAGTCCCAGACGACCGTGGAGGTCGACGGCACCCCGCAGACGCTGGGGGCCGAGGCAGGGGTCTCCGCGTTCACGAGCAACGACGTCTTCGATCTCACCCAGCTGTGGACCGACGCCTCACCGGGCGTGCGCCACCGCCGCACCGTGGTGTTCCTCCGGCCGCAGCTGTGGCTGGTGGGCGATCAGCTGGCTCCTGAGGACGACGCGGAGCACATCTACCGGCAGAACTGGCACTTCCTGCCGCAGGCCGCACCGGAGATCCTCGCCGGGAGCTCGACGGCCACCACCCGTTTCGGTCAGGGCCCCGAGCTCTGGATCGCCCCCGGCGACGGTGACGCCACGGCGGAGCTGCGCGACGGCTACCACTCCGCGACCTTCTACGCCGTCACGGAGAGCACCTACCTCTCCTACGAGCGCATGGCCAGCGGCCCTCACGCCTTCGACACCCTCCTGGTGGTCGGTGACGACGCCGCGACGTCGCCGCCGGCGATCTCCCCGATGGCGGTGGACGGGGCGCCGTCCGGGACCGCGACGGCCGGCCGGATCGACCACCCCGACCTCGCGGGCATCTACTGCCTGCTCCATGACGTCGATGCCGTCGACGGCCCCGTGACCTTCGGAGAGCACAGCACCGACGCCCGCTTCACCCATGTCCAGGACACGGGCTCCGCCGGCCGCTGGCTGCTGCAGGGCGGGAGCAGCCTGCAGCGGGACGGCAGGGACCTGCTCGTGTCCCCGACCCCGATCCCCGACCTCGCCGTCACCTTCGATCCCAGGACGGGCACGGTCGACATCGTCGGCAGCTCCCTGGTGGCATCGACCGACGCCGCCACCGCGATCGGGATGAGCCTGCCGTGGGCGAGGACGGTGACCCTCGACGGGGCGGAGATCCCCTTCATCAAGAGCGGCGCGCTGATCCACGCGGTCGCCGCGGGGTGATCTCAGTGCGCACAGGGGACCGCAATGCTGACGAGGGCCGCAGTGCTGACGAGGACCGCGAGCGCCTGCTCGCCGTCTTCGCCGACGAGGTGTACGGCCGACCACCGATCGGCCCGGTGCCGCTGCGCTGGGAGCTGCTGAGGCAGACCCCGGGACCGGCGGGGTCGACGCGGTACCAGTTCCGGCTCACCCTCACCGGGCCCTGCGCCGAGCACTCCCTCACGGTGCTGGCCCAGGTCCCGGGTGCCGATCCGGCTGGCGAGCGCGCCGGAGCCCCTGCCTTCCTCGGCCTGAACTTCCTGGGCAACCACACCACCACCGCGGACCCGGCGGTGCTCGCCCCCGGCGACGCCCACGACGGGGCTCCGGCCCTGCACTACGACGGGAAGCCGGACGCCGCAGATGGTCCCCCGCCGCGTAATGCGAAGGCGGACTCCCAGGCCTGGGATCTCGTCGCCGACGCAGGATTCGCCTCCCTCACCGTCTGCTACCTGGAGCTGGGACCGGACACGCCGCGGATCTTCGACGTCGGGCTGCATCCTGCCCTGAGCCGCACTCGCACGGAGTCCCGGGAACCGGACACCTGGGGTGCGATCTCTCTGTGGGCGTGGATGCTCAGCCGGCTGCAGGATGCTCTCGAACAGGGGATGGTCCCCGGCATCGACCCTGCGCGAGTGATCGTCCACGGGCATTCCCGGCTGGGCAAGACCGCGCTGTGGGCCGCGGCCCAGGATGCCCGTTTCAGCGCCGCCATCAGCAACAACTCCGGTTGCATGGGTGCTGCGATCGATCGCGGCGTCGGGGAGTCCCACGAGGTGATCACCGGTGCGTTCCCGCACTGGTTCACCCCTGGCTTCACGGCGCTCATCGCCCGCGGCGGCACCCCGAGCGCTGATCAGGACGCCATGATGTCCTGCATCGCCCCGCGCGGGCTGTACGTCGCCAGTGCGAGCGAGGACCTGCATGCCGATCCCGAGGGCGAGTTCCTCGGCTGGTTGGGCGCCGCGTCCGCATGGACCGGTCGCACCGAGGGCATCGCCTTCCCCGCTCCGGGAGGGGCGGCCGAGGTCCCGGGGTCACCGCTCGCCTACCATCTGCGCCCCGGGGAGCACACCGTCGAGCGGTTCGACTGGCAGCGATGGCTCGACGTCGCGGGCCGCTGGGCCGCGCGCTGAGGCCGACCCACAGTGCCCGCCGCGCCACGGCCACAGCACCTGCGCCTGTGCCTGCGCCTGTGCGTCACGACCGCCGATCGCGCCATCGGCCGGCCGATCAGTCGGCCCCGGTCCCCGGGCGTCGGGGGATCCCGGCCAGCTCGAGCTCCTCGGCGAAGTGGCAGGCCGAGCGACGCGGGGGCGCTCCGGGCTCCGGCGGGCCGGGCAGTAGCTGCAGGGTGACCTTCTCGCTGTCGCAGCGGGAGTCCTGGCGGTGCGGGCAGCGGGTGTGGAAGTAGCAGCCGGAGGGAGGATCCGTCGTATCGGGCAGATCGTCGGCCAGGCGGACCCGTGCCTGTGAGCCACGGCTGTGGGGGTCCGGGATGGGCACGGCGGACATCAGCGCCTCGGTGTACGGGTGCCGAGGGGCGGTGAACAGCTCCCTCGTGCTCGCCTCCTCGACGATCTGCCCCAGATACATCACCGCGACCCGGTCGCTGATGTGCTCGACCACGGAGAGATCATGGGAGATGAAGAGGTAGGTCAGGTCGTGCTTCTCCTGGAGCTCGGACAGGAGGTTGAGGATCTGGGCCCGCACCGAGACGTCGAGCGCGGAGACGGCTTCGTCGGCCACCACGAGCTTCGGGTTCGTGATCAGGGCGCGGGCGATGTTGATCCGCTGGCGCTGCCCGCCGGAGAACGCGTGCGGGTACCGGTGCATGTAGTCGGGCTGCAGCCCCACCTCACGGAGCATCTCGGCCACCCGCTCGCGCATCTCCGCCTGCTTGGGGGACCTCCCGCGGGTGCGGAGCGGAGCGGAGATCAGCTCGAACAGGGTCTTGCGGGGGTTCAGCGAGGAGAAGGGGTCCTGGAAGATCATGCGGACCTGGCTGCGGTAGGGGCGCAGCTCTCGCTGGCTCAGCGCAGCGAGGTCCACCTGGGTGCGCCCGTCCGGGCTGAACAGGACCTGGCCCGCGGTCGGATCGAGGGCTCGGGTGATCGCCCGTCCCAGGGTCGTCTTCCCACAGCCCGATTCCCCGACCAGCCCGACGGTCTGCCCGGTGCGGATCTCCAGGTCGACCTGGTCCACGGCGTGGACGAAGGTGCGGGTGGGGGTGAACATGCCCTTCTTGACCGGGAAGCGCACCGAGGCGCCACGCACGGAGAGGATCGGGAGGTCGGTCTCCTGCACCGCGGGCTCGGCGTCCCGGGGGGTGGCGGAGATCCCCGCTGCCGGGCGCTCCTCACGGGAGACCTCCGCAGGCCTCTGCGCGGACTGCTCCGGAGAGCCAGCCGGGGACTCGTCCACGACCTCGGCCGCATCGGGGACCTCCCCGGGCAGCTCCAGCTCCTGGGACCCGGCGCTCGCCCTGACGTCGTCGGGTAGATCGGGGTCCTGGAGATGGCAAACGCTGACATGCCCCTGCGCGACCTCCCGCACCGCGGGGACGGTCGTGTCGCACAGCCCCGGCATGAAGGAGTCGCAGCGGTCGTGGAACGGGCAGCCGGTGGGGCGGTTCGCCGGGGTGGGCACCGTGCCGCGGACCGTGGCGAGACGATCGCCCTCTCCGGATTGCGCGCTGCCCCCGAGCGTGGGGATGGAGTCCAGCAGCGCTCGGGTGTAGGGATGCTGCGGGGCATCGAAGATGTCGGTGACGCCGCCCCGCTCCACGACCCGGCCCAGGTACATGACGGTGACCTCGTCGGCGATCTCCGCCACCACACCCAGATCGTGCGTGATGAACAGCATCGACATCCCGGTGTCCTCCTTGAGCTCCGCAAGGAGGTCGAGGATGCGCGCCTGGGTGGTGACGTCGAGGGCAGTGGTCGGCTCGTCAGCGATGAGCAGCGCGGGCTCGTTGGCCAGGGCGATCGCGATCATCACGCGCTGGCACATGCCGCCCGAGAGCTGGAAGGGATAGGAGTCGAACCGGGTGGCGGGCTGAGGGATGCCGACCCGCTTCAGCTGCTGGATGGCCTTGTCCTTCGCCTCGTCGGCAGTGAGGTCCTGGTGGAGGCGGATCGCCTGCACCAGCTGCGCGCCGACGGTGTACATCGGGGACAGGGAGGACATCGGCTCCTGGAACACCATGCCGATCTGGCCGCCGCGCACCGCGCGGATCTGCTCTCCCTTCGGGGACAGGGTCGCGAGGTCGAACGGCTCGCCGTCCTGCTGGCCGCGCCAGAGCACGCTGCCGCCCTCGATCCGCCCGGGCTCGTCGACCAGTCCGAGGATCGATCGGGCGGTGATGGACTTGCCGCACCCCGATTCGCCGACCAGGCACATGGTCCTGCCGCGGGGGACATCGATATCGACCCCGTCCACGGCCCGGACCTCCCCCTCGTCGGTGTGGAAGGAGGTCCTCAGCCCGGAGATCGAGAGGATGTCGTCCCGTCCCGATCGATCAGGTGCGATGACCGCACCCGTGCCGTCGCCCTGCGAGGTATCCGTCGTCATCATTCTCCTGCCCGGGGTCATCTCTTGTAGGGGTCAGCGGCGTCACGCAGGCCGTCGCCGAGGAAGTTCAGTGCCAGCACGGCGACCACCACGGCCAGCCCGGGGATCAGCAGCCACGGAGCGGTGTCGATCACGCGGATCTGCTGCGCCTCCTGGAGCAGCACGCCCCAGGACACGGTGGGGGCCTGCAGTCCCAGGCCGAGGAAGGACAGGGAGGTCTCCGAGAGAATCATGGTGGGGACGGCGAGGGTGGCCGTGGCGATCAGATGCGAGGCCAGCGAGGGGAGCATCTCCTTGAACATGATGTTCCCGCGACCCGCGCCATCCAGCCGCGCAGCCATCACGAACTGCTCCTCCCGCAGGGACATGAACCTGCCGCGCACTTCTCGGGCCAGCCCCGTCCACCCGACGAAGGAGAGCACCACGGTGATCAGCAGATATCGGGTCTCGGGAGACCAGTCCCGAGGGATCGCAGCGGCCAGGCCCAGCCAGAGCGGCATGGTCGGGATCGACATGAAGAACTCGACGATGCGCTGGATCACCATGTCGGTGCGGCCGCCGAGGAACCCCGAGATCCCCCCGATGATCACGCCCAGGACCAGGGAGATCACCACGCCGAGCAGGCCGATCGTCATCGACACGCGCGTGCCCAGGAGGAGGCGAGAGAGCACGTCGCGGCCATTGCGGTCCGCGCCCAGCAGGTACATCGGTGGCGCCTCGGAATCCACGGGCCCGATCAGGTGGCGGTCGGTGGGGATCACCCCCAGCAGCTCGTACTCGACCCCGCGGACGAACAGGCCGACCTCGACCTTGTCGGACTCGTCCGGGGTGAACTCGAGGGCGAACGTGTCGGGATCCTGCTCCATCACCAGAGGGTGGACGTGGAGACCCCACTGACCCTCCTGGTCGACCAGCTGCAGGGCCTGGGGAGGGGCGTAGGTGTAGTCCGAGTCGTAGTGCGTGGTGCTGTACGGCGCGAGGAACTCCCCGAACAGCACGACCACGAGGAGGAACCCCGTGCCGATCAGCCCGAGCATCGCGAGCTTGTGCTTGCGGAACCGCCGCCACATCAGGGCGGTCTGCGAGAGCTGCCCGGCCTGGCGGCTCGGCGCCGTCGCCACCGGCTCCGGTGCCGGGGTGTCGATGAGTGAGGCCTGTGCCATCTCCGGTTCTCCTAACTGAATCCGAGTCGGACGCGGGGATCCAGCCAGGCCAGAGCCAGATCGGAGACGAACGTGCCGATCACCGTGAGCACGCCGAGGATCATGATGATCGATCCCGCCAGGTACATGTCCTGCGACAGCAGGGCGTTGAGCATCAGCGGCCCGGTGGTGTTGATGTTCAGCACGGTGGAGACGATCACCTCGCCGCCGATGAGGCTCGGCAGCAGCCAGCCGATCGTTGAGAAGAAGGGGTTCAGGGCCACCCGCAGCGGGTACTTCACCAGGAGCTTCCCTTCACTGAGGCCCTGCGCCCTCGCGGCGACCACGTAGGGCTTCTTCAGCTCGTCCAGGAGGTTCGCCCGCAGGATGCGGATCAGGCTCGCCGTGCCCGCCGTGCCGAGCACCACCATGGCGATGAGCAGGGTCCCGGGGTTGACCTGGGAGACGGACATCCCGAACCACGTGAAGCCGAGCCACATCATGACCAGGGCGAGCAGGAAGTTCGGGGTGGCCAGCCCCAGGAACCCGACCGTGGTGGCGACATAGTCCCCGATCGAGTACTGGCGCACGGCGCTGTACACCCCGATGGGCAGCGAGATCAGCCAGACCAGCACGGTCGAGGCGCCGGCGATCGCGATGGTCAGCGGCAGGCGCTCCCACACCAGGTCCCACACCGGCATCTGCCACTCCAGGGAGAACCCGAAGTCGCCGGCGAACAGGATCCCCGATATCCACGTCCAGTACTGCACGAGGAACGGGTCGTCGAGGCCGTATCGCTGCCGCAGCCCCTCGATCATGGCCGGATCGACCTGGTCGCCCTGCGCCGACAGGTTCGCCACGTAGCTGGACAGGAAGTCGCCCGGCGGCAGCTGGATGATCGCGAAGGAGACCAGCGAGATCAGCAGCAGGGTGGGGATGACGTACAGCAGTCTCTTCAGGACGTATCGAGCCATGGTCTCT
The DNA here is from genome assembly GCA_019115335.1 of Candidatus Brachybacterium merdigallinarum. Lineage (GTDB taxonomy): Bacteria > Actinomycetota > Actinomycetes > Actinomycetales > Dermabacteraceae > Brachybacterium > Brachybacterium merdigallinarum. The sequence continues at coordinate 1,772 of DXDT01000008.1, read as the reverse complement.
CAGCTCTGGAAGAAGTACTGCTCGGGGTTGGTCGGGCCCGGGGTGCCGTAGTAGTAGGCGTCGACCATCGACTCGGGCACGTTGCGCAGGGAGTTCTTGACGATCCCGTATCCGTTGGCGGGCAGCACCGTGCCGATCGCCCAGAACTGCTCCTTCGCGATCGCGTGGATCTGCCCCATGAGCTCCGTCTGCTTCTCCTGGTCGCCGGAGGCGAGCAGCTGGTCGTACAGGTCCATCTGCTCCTGCGCCTCCGCGGGAGGCTCCTGACCGTTCGCGCCGCCGGAGTTGTACCACTGGGCCCACGGGGTCGCGAAGCGGGAGTTGCCGTTGTGGAAGGGGAAGTACCAGCGGGGGTCCTGGTACATGTCGTTGGCGCCGCCGTCACCGGAGGCCAGCGCGGCATCGTGCTGGTTGCCCTCGATCCGTTCCTGGAACAGGGTGCCGTCGACGGCGTCGACCTGCACGGTGATCCCGACCTCGGCGAGCTGGCCGACGATCAGCTGGGCGACGTCGGGCCGGGTGGCGTTGCTGCTCTCCACCATCAGGAAGAACGACATCGGGCTGCCGTCCGACCAGAGCCTCTGGCCGGAGGCGTCGGTCTCCCCGAAGCCGGCCGCCTCGAAGTGCTGTTGGGCCAGGTCGAGGTCACGCTCGGTGTACTGCTTCGCGAACTCCTCGTCATAGAGGTCGGACTCCGGCCGCGGGGCCGCCTGCCACGGCTCACCCTGGCGCTGATAGACCACGTCGATGATCTCCTGCCGGTCCAGGGCGTGGGAGATCGCGATCCGGAAGTCCCGGTTCTGGAACGCCTCGCGCTTGAGCTCGTCCTCCGAGGTGATGTTCAGCGCCAGGACCGCCTCGCTCAGGGTGGTGGGCACCATGTCGAAGAAGCGGTAGTCCCCGCTCTCGCGGCTGTCGGCGAGGACGGGCTTGTTGGCCGGGGTGGTGAAGTACTGCCCCTGCATGTCGACCTCGCCGTTGGCACCGGCGGTCAGCATGACCTCCTCGTCGTCGATGAGGGCGAAGTGCACCTCGTCGATGTAGGGCAGCTGGCGGCCGTCCGGGTCGACCTTGTAGAAGTAGGGGTTGCGCGAGTAGGTGACCTCCGTGCCGCCGGCGCCCGGCGCCTGCGAGACCTTCCAGGCGGAGATGACCGGGAGGTCCACGGCGTTGTTGCGGAAGTCGTCGTTGAGCCCGCCCTTGATCTGGAAGAGGTTCACCCAGTCCTCCGCGCCCTCCTCGGCGACCAGGTCCTCGACCGCGTCGTTGTAGTCCTTGTGGAACTGCTCGAGGTAGTGGCGCGGCGTCGAGACGAGGTCCCGGCTGGGGCCGGCGAGGTCCCGCAGCCACAGGCCGTTGGGCGTCTCGGCCGTGAGCACCAGCTCGGTCTCGCTCTCCGCGACGGCGGAGGTCGTGCGGGGATTGGCCGGGTTGATCTCGGGGTGGTTGATGACGTCGTTGACGGCGAAGGCGACATCCTCCGCAGTGAACGGCTCGCCGTCGGACCACTTCAGGCCCTCGCGGATCGTGAGGCGGATCTCGGTGGCCTCCTCGTTCATCTCCCAGCTCTCGGCGACGTCCGGCAGGAGCTCCGTGTAGTCCGGATTCCATCGCAGGAGGTAGGCGTGGCCGACGTAGCGCTGGAGCTGGGTGTAGCTGCCGCCGGGCTTGCCGAGCACGCGCCAGGTCCCGCCGTACTGTCCCGGCCCCTCGACGTTCTCGACCACCAGCGGGTTGGTGGGCAGGCGCTCCTCGAGCGGGGGCAGCTCCCC
>DXDT01000069.1 GCA_019115335.1 Candidatus Brachybacterium merdigallinarum | reverse complement strand
GGAGGTCGACGTGGTCATCATCGACACCGCCGGCCGCCTGCAGAACAAGAAGGGCCTGATGGACGAGCTCGGCAAGGTGCGCCGGGTTGCCGAGAAGGGCCTGCACGGCGACCAGGTCGCCGAGGTGCTGTTGGTCATCGACGCCACCACCGGCCAGAACGGCATGCAGCAGGCGAGAGTGTTCTCCGAGGCCGTGCACATCACCGGCATCGTGCTGACCAAGCTCGACGGCACCGCCAAGGGCGGCATCGTCATCAACGTCCAGCGCGAGCTCGGCGTCCCGGTCAAGATGGTCGGGCTCGGCGAGGGGATGGACGACCTCACCCCCTTCGACCCCCACGGCTTCGTCGACGCCCTGCTCGAGGGCTGAATGACCTCGCCACAGAACCCCGTCACGGCATCCCGCACGGCCCGGACGATCCCCACGGATCGCCCGTTCCGTGCGTCGTCGGATCAGGCGAAATGGCTCTTGGAGATGATTCCGTGCACCCCCACGGTGCGGTCGACGACCTGGGAGATCGTGAAATCCGCCGCGGCCGAGAGATACGCATAGGCGATCGCTCGGTCCATGCCGAGCTCCTGCTCCAGGAACTCCAGCGCGTTGACCACCGCTGACCGCATGGCCACGTCCAGGTCGCTGCCCTGGTCATCGACCGACCCATCGGGATCCGACAGGCCGATCGGGATCCACGCCTCGGCGGTCTCCGCGAAGGGATGACGATGGGCGATGCGGGGCGCATCCCCCTCGCCCTCCTTGCACACCGTCAGCCGGAAGGTGCCGCGCAACGAGCCCTCCATGGCGGTCAGCGCCACCTCCCCGTCGCCCATCGCATGATGCGGGTCGCCGACGTAGAACAGGGCCCCCGGCGCATGCACGGGCAGGGAGAACGTCGACCCGACGCCCGCCAGCCGGATGTCGATGTTGCCGCCCCCGAGGGTGGGCGGGATCGAGTTCGCCGCGGGATCCGTGGGGGAGGCGGCGTCGGCCCGGGCCACCCCCATCATCCCCATGAACGGCCGCAGCGGGAACCGGGCCGCGCCGCCGCCGAAGGCCATGACGCCGTGGCCGTCCTCGATCGGGGTGAAGACCGAGACGTTCCCCAGGCGGTGGGGCCGGCGTCGTCGCGGCCATCCGTATCCAGCGGGGGCATGACCTGGTCGAGCGCGATGCCGTCCGGGGCGCCGCCCTCGGCGGTCAGCGCCAGCGCTCCCCTGCCGTGGCGGCTCGAGACCACGCCGTAGGGGACCCGGGGCGTGGCCTCCAGGGTCTCGATCTTCAGCACATCGCCCACCTCGGCGCCCTCGACGCCGTGCCCCCGAAGTACTCCAGCGGATCACGGCCCTGGTCCTCGAGGATCCCCTCGTGGGAGACCGCATCGATGGTGACGGTCTGCCCGGAGCCCACCGACAGCCGGTGATCTCCCCGACCCCTGGCTGCAGCACCTCCGCAGAGCCGGCGGTCGGGGTCGGTGTCGGCTCCCCGACGGACGGCGCGCAGGCCGAGAGCAGCGCCCCGCCGGCTCCGAGGGCCGCGGCGGCCTGCAGCATCTGCCGCCGGCCCACCCCCTTCTGGAGCGTCGCGGCGGCATGCCGTGCGAAGTGCTCCGATGTGGGATCCAGGTGCGGAGGCTGCGTCATCGATGAGGTCATGGGCGCGATCGTCTCCTCGAGGTCGCCCGCCGTGGCGGGCGGGTCGGTGCACCCACCCCGCCGCTGCGGAGGGCTCGGCGGTTGCCGCGCCGCTGATGCTAGGCACCGCCTCGAGCCCGGTCTCGCCGCCGTCCCGCCTCGCGGAACCCTCGGTCACGGAACGGTCACGGGCCCCCTCGGCGCTAGGCGATCCACGGCGCCGACCGCACGCTGTCACCACGGCCCACCCCGGCCGGACGGCAGGAGGGGGCACCGCCCCTCACGCCGGCCCCTCCACCCTGGAGACTCGACATGGAGCCCTTCACCCCCGACACGGGAGCGACGGCCTGGATCCTCACCAGCGCCGCTCTCGTGCTGCTCATGACCCCCGGCCTCGCCCTGTTCTACGGCGGCATGGTCCGCGCCCGCACGGTGCTGAACATGATGCTGATGTCCTTCGGAGCGATGGCCGTCGTCGCCATCGCCTGGACCCTGTTCGGGTACTCGATCGCCTTCGGCACCGACGTCGCCGGCCTGTTCGGCAACCCGCTAGAATTCCTGGGCCTCGACGGCACCGACGAGCAGTCGATCCTGGCCGACAGCGGAGTACCCTTCCTGGTCGCGGCCGGGTTCCAGATGACATTCGCGATCATCTCCACCGCCCTGATCTCCGGCGCGATCGCGGACCGCGTCAAGTTCGGCACCTGGCTGGTGTTCACCGCGATCTGGGTGCTCGCCGTCTACGCGCCGCTGGCGCACATGGTGTGGGGCGGCGGCCTCCTCAGCGGCGACGGGATCTTCGCATCCATCGCCGAACCGGTCGACTTCGCCGGCGGCACCGTCGTGCACATCAACGCCGGGATCGCGGGTCTCGTCCTGGCGCTCGTCGTCGGCGCCCGCAAGGGCTTCGGCACCACCCCGATGAAGCCCCACAACCTGCCCCTGGTCATGCTCGGTGCGGCGCTGCTGTGGTTCGGATGGTTCGGGTTCAACGGCGGCTCCGCCGGCACCGCCGACGGCACCGCAGGCCTCGCCTGGGTCAACACCACCGTCGCGACCGCCGGGGCCATGCTCGGCTGGGCCCTGGTCGAGCGGATCCGCGACCGGCACGTCACGAGCCTCGGCATGGCCTCCGGCGTGGTCGCCGGACTGGTCGCGATCACCCCTGCGGCTGCGGACCTCACCCCGCTCACCTCGATCGTGCTCGGCCTCGCCGCGGGTCTCGCCTGCGCCCTCGCCGTCGGCCTGAAGTACCGTGTCGGCATCGACGACTCCCTCGACGTGGTCGGCGTGCACCTGGTCGGAGGCCTCGTCGGCACCATCGGCATCGGCTTCCTCGCCGCCGAGGGCGGGCTGCTCCTGGGCGGCGGCGTGAACCTCCTGATCGTCCAGACCCTCGTGGCCCTCACCGCCATGGTGATCTCCGGGGTGCTCACCGCGATCATCGCCCTCGCCCTCAAGGCCACCCTCGGCTGGCGCATCCCCGAGACCGACGAGCACACCGGCATCGACATCACCCACCACGCGGAGTCCGGCTACGATCTCGCCGGGGCCCCGGCCAGCCGGCGGACCCCGCTCTCCGGCACGGCCGCCTTCCCCGAGACACCCCCGGTCGCGACCGAGCCCCGCAACACCGCTCCCCACGACGAGCCGGCGCCCGTCGCCGACCACGCCGCGGCACCCGTCACCACAGGAGAGACCCGATGAAGCTCGTCACCGCCATCATCCAGCCCCATGCCCTCCAGGACGTGACGGACTCCCTGCGCGAGTTCGGAGTCACGGGCCTCACGGTCACGGAGGTCGCGGGCTACGGACGCCAGGGCGGCCACACCGAGGTCTACCGCGGCGCCGAGTACCGCATCGACACCATCCCCAAGCTCAAGGTGGAGGTGCTCGCCGAATCACCCGACGAGCCCGCGATCGTGGACCTCATCGTCGCGGCCGCCCGCAGCGGCCGGATCGGCGACGGCAAGGTGTGGAGCACCGACGTGTCCACCGTGGTCCGGGTCCGCACCGGTGAGCGGGGCGCGGATGCCCTCTGAGCAGCTGCCGGGCCTGCGCATCAGCCAGGAGCTGCACGACGGGTTCGCGGATCCCGTCGCCGGCCCCTCCCGTCGGCTCGCCCAGGCCTCCCTCGTGGACGGCTGGCTGGGCGAGCTGTGGGACGGGGCCGGCGCTCCGGCGTCCGGTGCCGCGCTCGCCGCGATCGGATCCCTGGGACGGCGCGACCTCGGCCCGGGCAGCGACCTCGACCTCGTCCTGCTGCTGGACCCCGAGCAGGTGCCGGAGCGGAGCGCGCAGGAGCTGGCGAGCTCCCTGTGGTACCCGATCTGGGACTCCGGCACCTCGCTGGACCACGCGGTGCGCAGCCCCTCCGAGTGCGAGTCCGTGGCGCGGGAGGACCTGCGCGCCGCGATCTCCCTGCTGGACCTGCGGCTGGTCGCCGGGGACGGCGAGCTGGTCGAGGAGACCTCCCGGCGGGTCCGCGCCCAGTGGCGCCGGGAGGCCCGCCGACGGGCGCCCGAGCTGGTGGAGCTCGCACTGGACCGCACCCACCGGTACGGCTCCCTCGCCCATTCCTCCGAGCCGAACCTCAAGTCCGATCGCGGCGGGCTGCGGGACGTGACCGTGATCCGGGCGATCGCGGAGAGCTGGCTCGCCGACCACGACCACGAGATCGTCGACGCCGCCGCTCGGGTCCTCGGCGATGCCCGGGACGCGCTGCAGGCCGTGACCGGCGGCTCCGGCACCCGTCTGGGGCGCGCCGACCAGGACACAGTGGCCGCGCTGACCGGTCATGCGACCGCCGACGACCATCACGCCGTGCTCGCCGAGGCGGCCCGCGCCGTGACCTGGGAGCTGCACCGCACCGTGCGCGCCGCTCAGGCCGCCAGCGCCCCCGGCGGCACGGTGACGCGGGGTCTCGGCTCGGATCGTCGGCCGGCCCTGACCTGGTTCCCGCACGGCGTGCTCGTGCAGGCCGGAGAGGTGTCGGTCGATCCCGCGAACCGGGACCCGCTGCGTGATGTGGCCGCGGTGCGGCACGCTGCGACCACCGGCCTGCCGCTCGCCGACGCGACCCTCGCCCGCCTCGCCCGCGAGGAGCCTGCGCCGATGCTCCCACTGCAGCGTTCCGTGCTGGTCGACGCGCTGGCCGGCGAGCACTTCGTCGACGCCTACGAGGCCCTCGACATGAAGGGCGTCTTCGCCCGCTGGATCCCCGGCTGGGCCGAGATCCGCAACCGGCCGCAGCGCTCCGCGGTCCACCGCTTCACCGTGGACCGCCACCAGGTCGAGACGGTCCTGGAGGCGCAGCGCTTCCTCTCCCGGGTGAGCCGGCCCGACCTGCTGCTCGTCACCGCGCTACTGCACGATCTCGGCAAGCGGCCCGACGCCCGGGACCATGCCGCGGAGGGAGCGCCTCTGGCCGAGGCGGCCGCTCGGCACCTCGGCTTCGACGAGGCGGACGCCGCGATCATCGGCCGTCTCGTGCGGGAGCACCTCACCCTCGTCTCCCTCGCCACCGGACGGGACCTCGCCGACCCCAGCACCCTGCGCGACCTGCTGGCCGCCGTCGACCACGACCTCGACACCCTCGAGGTGCTGCGGGCCCTCACCGAGGCCGACGCGATCGCGGCGGGCCCCTCGGCCTGGTCGGCCTGGCGCGCCGATCTCGTCGACCACCTCACCGCCCTCGGCCGGGACGCACTGAGCGCCGCCGCCTCGGCTCCGCGCCCGCTGCTCGCCTCACAGCGCTCCGTGGTCGAGGCCGTGAGGGCGGCCGTGGACCGCACCGGCACGGCGCAGGTCATCTACCCGCCCGCGGCCGAGGACGAGACGATCTCCCAGATCTGCCTCGGTGCCCCCGACGGTGACGGGGTGTTCGCGGCCATGGCGCGCACCCTGGCGCGGCTGCGACTCGACGTGCACAGCGCCGTGGTCACCACCCTCGACGGCATCGCCGTGAACACGTGGTGGGTCTCCGCCCCGCCCGGCGGCCTGCCGCACCCCTCCGTGCTGCGCAGCGCCCTGGACCGCGAGCTGGCGAACCGGGATCGGGCCGACGCCCGTGTGCTCGAGTTGCCGACGCCCCCTCCCCCGCGCACCACCGAGGACACCCCCGTGGTGACCCTGCTGCCCGGCGCGTCCCGGGAGGCGACCGTGGTTCAGGTCAACGCCCGCAACCGGCCGAGCCTCCTCGCGGACGTCGCCGAGGTGATCACCGTGCACCGGCTGCAGGTGCGCAGCGCCCACGTGATGACGCTCGGCCGACGGGCCGTCGACGTGCTCTACCTGACCGACCAGCACGGCCGCTCCCTCGACCCGCCGACCACCGGCCGGATCGTCGCGGAGCTGATGGACGCCGCCACCACCTGAGCGTGCGTCGGCAGGACGCCGTGCCCGGGCTCAGCCCTCGGACAGCTCGGATCGCAGGAGCGCCGCCCCGGCGGCGAGCGCCCGCATCTTGCCCTGCGCGACGCTGCGGGCCAGCGGTGCCATACCGCAGTTCGTGCTCGGGCAGAGATTCTCCGGTTCCACGAAGGCGAGGGCCCGGCGGAGGGTGTCGGCGACCGCCTCGGGGGTCTCGACCCGCGGATCGGCGACGTCGATCGCGCCGAGCATCACCTTCTTGCCGCGCAGCAGCTCGACGAGCTCCACCGGGACGTGCGAGCCGCGGCTCTCGAGGGAGACCGTGTCGATGCTCGACTCCCGCAGCAGCGGGAAGGTCTCCTCGTACTGGCGCCACTCCGTGCCCAGGCTCGCCTTCCAGTCGGTGTTGGCCTTGATGCCGTA
>DXDT01000068.1 GCA_019115335.1 Candidatus Brachybacterium merdigallinarum | reverse complement strand
GGCACCGCCCCGAACACCCTCATGGACTACTTCCCCGAGGACTTCCTGCTGGTGATCGACGAGTCCCACGTGACCGTCCCGCAGATCGGCGCGATGTACGAGGGGGACCGCTCCCGCAAGCGCACCCTGGTCGACTTCGGCTTCCGCCTCCCCTCCGCTCTGGACAACCGGCCGCTGACCTTCTCGGAGTTCACCGAGCGCACCGGCCAGACCGTCTACCTCTCCGCGACCCCCGCCGCCTACGAGCTGGACCGGGCGGACGGCTACGTCGAGCAGATCATCCGCCCCACCGGGCTGGTGGACCCCGAGGTCATCGTCAAGCCGGTCAAGGGCCAGATCGATGATCTGCGGGAGGAGATCGAGAAGCGCGTCCAGCGGGATGAGCGGGTGCTGGTGACCACGCTGACCAAGCGCATGGCGGAGGACCTCACCGACTTCCTGCTGGAGAACGGGGTGCGGGTGCAGTACCTCCACTCCGACGTGGACACCCTGCGCCGCGTCGAGCTGCTGCGCTCCCTGCGTCAGGGCGAGTTCGACGTGCTGGTGGGCATCAACCTGCTGCGCGAGGGCCTGGACCTGCCCGAGGTCTCCCTGGTCGCGATCCTCGATGCGGACAAGGAGGGGTTCCTGCGCTCGCGCACCTCGCTGATCCAGACGATTGGCCGTGCCGCCCGCAACGTCTCCGGGCAGGTGCACATGTACGCGGACACGGTCACCGAGTCGATGCAGTCCGCGATCGACGAGACCAATCGTCGCCGTGAGAAGCAGATCGCCTACAACGTGGAGCACGGGATCGATCCGACCCCGCTGCGCAAGCGGATCGCGGATGTCACCGACATGCTGGCCCGCGAGGACATCGACACCGAGACCCTGATGGCCACCGACTACCGCTCCGGCAAGGAACGGGTCCAGCGCGACCGCGCGCGGGCGAACGCGGTCGACTCGGTCCAGGGCCGCAACGTGGATCTCGGCGACGATCCGGTCGGCGAGCTGACCGGCATGATCGACGAGATGACCGCGCAGATGCACCAGGCGGCCGAGCAGCTGAACTTCGAGGTCGCGGCCCGGCTGCGCGACGAGGTGCAGGAGCTGAAGAAGGAGCTGCGGGCCGTGCAGCGGTCCTGAGCCCGCTCCGGCCGGACCCATGACCGCCGCGGAGAGCACCTCGACACCGCATCGGCATTCTCAGGACCGCTCCGCGGAGGCCGCCCGGCGTGCCCACACCGCCGCGCGCGCCGCGGGTCCGGGCATGATTCGGCAGACGGAGGAGGAGAGGGCCTGGGAGCTGACCGATCCCGGGTGAACCGTGCTCGCGATCCTCGTCCTGCCGGCGGCGGGGCCGGCGTGAGCCGGGTGCTCGGCGCCGTGCTCACGGCCGGGCACAGGCTGCGGCGGCTCTGGTGGCGGGTGCGCAGGCCGCGCACCTTCGGAGTGAAGGTGCTGCTGCATCCCCCGGAGGACCCTATGCGGTTCCTCGCCGTGCGGCACTCCTACGTCGACCGGGACCGTTGGGCACTGCCGGGAGGCCGCTATCGACCTCGCCGCGAGTGCCCTGCCGAGGCCGGACGTCGCGAAGTCGCCTCGGAGCTCTCCCTCACGATCACGGGAGACCTCCCGGAGGTGACCGCTCTCGAGACGGTCACCGAGGGCAAGCGCGACCGGCTCACGATCCACGTCGGCACCGCCGCCTCGAGGGAGGTCAGCACCTCGCTCGAGCTGAGCGAGGCCCGGTGGCTGCGCACCGATCTCGCGGACGTCCCGGATGGGGCGCCCCTCTCGCGCTGGCTGCGGATCGCGCTCAGCCCTCCGGATCCGTCGCCCGCTCCCAGCTCTCGACCGGACTCGGCACCACAGTGAACAGCGGATGCACCGTCGGCGCGGAATGCGCTGCGGTGAGCGCCTCGCTCCCGGGACTGCGCTGCGCGAGCTTGGCGAGCAGATGGCGCCATTCCAGGTCGACCTGTCCCCGGGTCACGGGGATCCGTGGCACGCCGGCCGCGGCATCCGTCGGCGCGTGGCCGGTGGCCGGGAGCGCCGGACGGCGGCGACGCGTCGCGCCTCCGCGGTCTCCGGACGCCGACCCTCTCCGAGGCGGCCCTCTCGCTCGGCCTCGGTGGTCTGATGGCCGGAGCCGATGCGGCAGGCCTCCGGCTGGATGGCGCGGTCGAGGACTTCCTGCGTCGACGAGGCGTGCCAGCCCCGCGCGTCTGGATCGGGCTCGCCACCGGTGCGGTGACCCTGGCATTGGTCCTGCTCGGCGACCAGGACCCCGAGCACGAGGGCACCTCGACGCAGGAGCAGGTGCTCGCTCTCCTGACCCGGGAGGACCCGGCGGGCCTCGCCCCGGGAACGGACGGCATGCCCGAGGATGAGTACGAGCCGGAGGCGCAGGCGATCGCGGAGCTGCTGGACACCGGTGTCGCGCCCACGGCGGCGCAGCTCGACGAGCTCTGGGAGCACTGGTTCTCCGAGCCGCTCAGCCCGCTGCTGGGCGCTCGACGCATGGACTCCCCGCTCGAGGAGCTCGCCGCGCTGGTCCCTGAGCACCCCGGCGTGTAGCGCCCGCGCCGGAGCTCGGGGGTCTGCCAGGATCGAGAGATGGGGACCCTTCGATGCGCGCCGCCGTTCGTCGTGCTGCGCGGGAACTCCGCCTCCGGGAAGTCGACGGTGGCGCGACGCGTCCAGCGTGCCCTGCCGCGCGGCGAGGTCGCCGTGATCGGGCAGGACCATGTGCGGCGCGAGCTGTTGTGGGAGCACGACAGCGGGCAGGGGGACACCGTCGGCCTGCTCGAGACGATGGTCCGGCACTGCCTCGGGGTCGGGCGGATCACGCTCCTCGAGGGCATCTTCGGCGCCGAGCGGTATCTCGGCATGTTCACGCGCATACTGCGGGAGGCGCCCGGTTCGTGCCTCGTGTACTACCTCGACGTGAGCCTGCCGGAGACGCTGCGGCGCCATGCCGGCAAGCCGATCGCGGGGCACGTGACCGCTGAGGAGGTCGCGTCCTGGTACCGCCCCCACGACGTGCTCGGCGTCCCCGGGGAGCAGGTTTTCGGTGAGGAGCTCGCCGAGGAGCAGATGGTCGAGCGCATCCTCGCGGACCTCGCACGGCACGGGTGACGGTGGTCCTCCGCTGCACGCCGCGCCGGCCACCTCCGCACTGAGGCAGCGGTCGAAGGGAGGCCCGCGGCGCTCACTTCTCCGCCGAGCGCTCCGTGATCGTCAGATCCAGCGGGAAGTCGATCGGGCTGCCAGGGAACAGCAGCCGCCCGGCGGCAACGGCGCTCTCGCGGATCGCGGCGGCCGCGGCCTCGGCCTGGGCCGCCGGGGCGTGCACGATCACCTCGTCGTGCAGGAAGAACGCCAGGTGCGCGCGACGGGAGAACACCGGCCCCGAAGCATCGGCCCGCCCGCCCGCGGCGACCTCCGGGAACTGCGCGAGGCGCAGCCGCAGCGCTGCCAACCAGGACAGCGCCCACTCGGCCGCAGTGCCCTGCACCACGAAGTTGCGCGTGAACCGGCCGCGGTCCCGGGCCGAGCGCCGGGCTCGCTCCTGCTCGCCGCTGCCCGCGTCGGGACCGTTCGCGGAGCGCTGTGCGGCAGTCCACGCCGCCTCCGGGGCAGGGGAGGAGCGGCCGAGCCACGTCGTCACCGTCCCGCCGCGCTCCCCGGTCGCCGCGGCCCCGTCCACGAGCGCCATCGCGGCGGGGAAGGAGCGCCGCAGTCGCGGGACCACGCGCCCGCTGTCCCCGGTGGTCCCGCCGTACAGAGCACCGAGCACGCCGATCTTCGCCTCCTGCCGGCTCGCCACCACGCCCGCCTCGACGATCCCGGAGTAGAGGTCCTTGCCGGTGCCCGCCTCGATCATCGCCGTGTCGCGGGCCATCGCCGCGAGCACCCGCGGTTCGAGCTGTGAGACATCGGCGCTGACCAGCTTCCAGCCCGGATCGGCGCGCAGCGCGGGCCGCAGCCGGCGAGGGATCTGCAGCGCCCCGCCGCCGCTGGAGGCCCAGCGCCCGGTCACCACGCCGCCCGGCACGTACACCGGCCGGTAGCGGCCATCGCGGACCCACTCGTCCAGCCAGGTCCAGCCGTTGGCGGTCAGCAGGCGGGACAACTTCTTGTACCGCAGCAAAGGCTCGATCGCGGCGTGCTCGTGCTCCTGCAGCTCCCACTGGGAGGTCGAGGAGACGTCGATCCCGGCGCGGTGCAGGGCACGCAGCAGCTTCGTCGGCGAGTCGAGCGAGAGAGTCGGATCCCCGAGCTCGGCGCGCACCTCGGCGGCGACCTGCACCATCTGTGCCGGGAGCGCGCGGGGGGAGGGGCGCGGCCCGAGGGCCTCGGTGAGGATCCGGTCGTGCTCGACCACGTCCCAGGGGATCCCCGCCGCCTGCAGCTCGGCCGCGATCAGGGCGCCGGCAGATTCCGCCGCCAGCAGCAGGCGCAGCCGGGCCGGATCCTCGGCGCTCGCGATCGCCGCGAGCTGGCGGCACAGTTCCGCAGCGGTCTCCTCGATCCCGACGGGCACGCCGTGGCCGGCCGACGGCCGGGCATCGAGGTCGAAGAGCGTCGCGCCGAGGTCACGCTGCGGCTCCTCGGGCTCGAACGGTGTGTCCCACTCGGTGTGCTCCCGCAGCGGCCCCGGCTCCGCGATGAACGCCGAGTGGCGCAGAATCCGGTGCACCAGGCGCAGGTCGTGGCAGCGCTCGAGGGTCACCCCGGCGGCGAGCAGGCGCGGGTACCAGGCCGCGGCGTCGCTCCACACCCAGCGCGGCCGGTGCGCGGCCTCGCGCTCGGCGACGAGGGCGGGGAGCTCCTCGATGGTGCAGGTCCGCTCGGAGAGGAGGGAGCCGTCGGCCGCGAGCTCGCGGAGCACGACCTCGCCGCCGTCCCCGCGCCCGAGCACGCAGCGCTCCGGACCGGCGGCACCGGGCGGGGGAGCGGTCACCAGCCCCGCTCGCGCCAGGCGGGCATCGAGGCGCGCTCCGCGCCGAGGGTCGTGTCGTCGCCGTGGCCCGGGTACACCCAGGTCGCATCGTCCAGCCGGTCGAAGATCCGCTGCTCGACGTCGTCCATCAGCTGCGCGAAGCGCTGCGGGTCCCGGTCGGTGTTCCCCACCCCGCCGGGGAACAGCGAGTCGCCGGTGAAGAGGTGGTCGCCGTCCGCGCCGCCGCGCCACAGCACCGCGACCGAGCCGGGAGTGTGGCCGCGCAGGTGGATGACCTCCACCTGCTGCGCACCGAATTCGATCACGTCACCGTGGGAGAGCGGGAGGTCGATCTTCTCGGCGATCTCCTTCGCGTCCTCGGCGCCGGCGGCGGTGCGGGCACCGGTCGCCGCGATCATCTCGCCGAGCGCGCCCACGTGGTCGTGGTGGGAGTGGGTGGTGACGATGACGTCCAGCCCTTCGTGCTCGGCGCCCGCGGCGATCATGCGACGCAGGGCGTCGGGCTCCGCGGCCGCATCGATCAGCAGCTGCGCCCCGGTCGACCGACAGGTCAGCAGGTAGGCGTTGTTGTCCATCGGCCCGACGGACAGCTTGCGGATCTGCAGGTGCTCGAGGTCGCGCACGGCAGGATCGCCGCCCGCCTCGACGTGTCCGGTGTACTCGTGATCAGCCATGGGGACAGTATGTCGCCCACATCTCCCTCCGAACAACTGTTCGAAGGTCGGGGTGCGCCCCTAGAATGTCGGGGTGACTGATTCCCTGGTCGTCCGTGGTGCGCGCGAGCACAACCTCAAGAACATCGACAT
>DXDT01000067.1 GCA_019115335.1 Candidatus Brachybacterium merdigallinarum | reverse complement strand
CTCGAGGCCAGCGACCAGGAGCTCGGTCGCTCCCTGCGCAGCGCCGCGACGGTCACCCGCGCCCTGAAGGAGTTCGACACCGCCCGCCTCGCGCCCCTCGCCGCCGGTGCCGAGGCGGGGGACGAGACCGGGCGGGCCGCCCGCGGCATCCTCCAGGACCTCGACGAGGCGCTCGCCGGTCACCAGCTGCAGCGCCCCCTCGAGAAGGCGCTCACGGCCTTCGACACGGCAGCCTGGACCTGGCTGAGCCGCCGCGCGAGCCCCGGCCCCGCCCCGGCACCGCAGCCGGTCCCGGACCCGGCACCCTCCGCGGGCCGGACCGGGCGGCGCACCGTCACCTGGAATGGTGGCACCGGGCTCGAGGAGCTCGGCCGCGAGATCGCCGCGCAGGTCCGCGAGGGCACGCGCGTGGAGATCACCTGGCGGGAGCTGCCATGACCGTCGCCGTCGTCGCCGCGCCCGTGCAGCGCGCCACCGTCCTCGCCACCGTCGAGAGGGTCCGTAGGCGGGGCGGGGCGAGCAGGGTTCTGGGCATCAGCGCCTCCCGCCCCCTCGAAGGAGCCGAGGGGCTCACCGATCAGCACGGCGACCCCGTGACCGTCACCTGGTGTCCCTCCGCGCTCGCGTGCTGGGATGCACTCGCCTCCTGGGACCAGAACGGCTGGTTGGTGCTGCTGACCGACCGCACCGAGGAGGAGCTGGGTTCCGGGCTCCTCGCCCGCCTCGCACAGCACCGCCTCCAGCGACCCGACGCGTGGGAGAGCGTCAAGCTCCGCTTCCGCGCCACCAGCCTGGACCGAGCCCTGCTCCGCGACTCGACCGAGCACCGCTCGGCGATCCCCGAGGCCCTGCTGCGGATCGAGCCGCAGACGGGCTGGCCTGCCGCGCGCGCCGGCATGCTGAACCGCGAGGTCGCCTACGGCGCCGTCGCACGACACCATCTCGGCATCAACGCTGAGACGCTGGACGGTGCGTCCGTGCTCGAGGCCACCCTCGCCCCCGATCTGCCGACACGGCTCGCGGACCTGCGCCGTGACGGCGGCGACGAGCTCACCGACGCCGTCCTCGACTGGCTCGCCGGCCGTCTCGGTCCCGGTGCCGCCCCTGCGCGGCACGTGCTCGCGACCGGCACCACCGGCGATCTCCTGCCCCTTGGCCTGGCTCTGTCCCACGTGGTCACCGCACCGGCAGCGTTCCTGCAGGAGGCCGTGCTCACCGGGGCCCGCCTCGAGGCCAGCCTGCCGAACGCTTTCCGCGGCGCCACCAACACCGGCGCCGCCGGTGCTCCTGCCGAGCAGCTGCGCTCCCTGGCCGCCGAGTCCGTCCGCACCGTCCAGGAAATGCTCATGCGTCCCGCCGCCCGAGACAGCGCGCTCACTGTGCTCCGCCGCGCTGAGGCGATCCTTCGCGCGGAACAGGCACCCTCCCTCATTGCCGCCTCCGATCTGCTGGCGGGCGGTCTCACGGCCCGGCGGCGCACACTCGCCGCGGCGCTCGGTACCAACCCCGACGCCGTCGAACGGACCTGGAAGGAGATCCTCGAGCATCCGCTCACCGCGGTCCGCGAGGGACAGGACCCCCTGCACACCGCCCTGCGCGCGGCCGTCCGCCTCGATCGTTGGCTCGCCACCCCGCAGGCCGGCGCCGCCGACCCTGGCGTCGGCCGCCTGGAACGCGTGCTCGACGCCGCCCGCACCCATGCGCACGACGGCGCCTGGGCGGAGACCGCGCTCGGAGACCTGCTCCAGGGCTCCGACGACCCCGAGATCGCCGCCGCCCTCGACCGCCTCACGCAGCAGGTCCTCGCCCGGCGCCGCGCACTGGATCGGGCCTTCGCCCAGGACCTCGCCCCGTTGGCACGCGGTGACGCCCTGCCCGCCGGGGACGTCTACTACCTCGAGCAGTTGCTCGAGAACGTCGGCCTGCCGCTGGCCCGTCCCACGTCGGCACACCCCGGTGCACGGCACCGTGGCGTCCTGGTGCTGCTGATCGACGGGATGAGCGCCGCCTCGGCCACCGACCTCACCCGCAGCATCCTCGACGTCACCGACACCTGGCGCGAGATCGTGCCTGTCGAGGCGCCGCGACGCGCCACCGCACTCGCTCTCCTGCCCAGCCTCACCACCCACTCCCGCACCTCCTTCTTCACCGGCGGAACGGGCAGCGGTGGCCAGCAGCAGGAGCGCGAAGGGCTGACCGCGCTGGCTCGTACCGCCGGGCTCCGCGCCGCGCCGCTCTTCCACAAGCGCGACCTGGACGCCAAGGGAGCAGGTGCTTCACTCAGCGCCCCCATCGCCGCGGCGATCGCGGACCCGGAGGGCAACCCGCTCGTCGCCTGCGTGCTCAACACCATCGATGACGCCCTCGACAAGTCCGACCCCGGCGGCACGCGCTGGAGCACGGCGGACGTGACCCACCTGCGACCTCTGCTGCAGGAAGCCGCCCGCGCCGGGCGCACCGTGCTGCTCACCGCCGACCACGGCCACGTCGTGGAGCGGGGCGGGCGGCTCGAGCGCCACGACGGCACCACCAGCGCCCGCTCGCGCACCGCGACCGGGGACCCCGCCGGGCCCGACGAGATCCTCGTCGAGGGCGAGCGGGTCCTCGACGGCGGCAGGGCGATCCTCGCCGTCGATGAGGACCTCCGATACACCGACCGCAAGGCCGGATACCACGGCGGAGCGAGCCTCTCCGAGCTCGTCGTCCCCGTCATCGCGCTCCGTCCCGCCCCGGCCGACGGCTCCGAGCAGGGATGGGCCGACGGCCTGCCCCAGGGCTGGCTGTTCACCAGCGACCAGCACCCCCTGTGGTGGTCCACCCGTGCCGCTGCTCCCGCCCAGGCCGAGGAACCGACAGCACCCGTCCCAGAACCAGCCTCGATGTTCGACCTGTTCAGCGCCGCGGAGCCCGAGGAACAGCCTGCTCAGCCCGTCGGCCTCGGTGACGCGATCGTGGCCACCGAACGGTTCGCGGACCAGAAGCGGGTGCTGCGCCGCACCCCGTCGGACGAGACCGTCGCGCTGCTGATCGACGAGCTCGCCGCCGCCCCCGGGGCGCGACTGCCCTTCAGCCGCGTCTCCCAGCTGCTGGTCACCCCCGCCGCGCGGACTGCCCGCGCTGCCGGAGTGGTCGCCCAGCTGCTGAACGTCGAAGGCTTCGAGGTACTCCGCCTCGAGGAGGAGACGGCGATCCTTGACATCGCCCTCGCACGCCAGCAGTTCGAGGTGAGCTGATGAACCGAGATCGACTGAACGACCAGGGAGTGCCCGCGCACTCCGGCGCCCCCGGGATCTCCCCGCGCCGCCGCGATGACATCATCGGCGCGCTGCGCCGCGGCACCGTCCCCGCCGAGGGCCTCGACCAGCTCGCCGTGGGCCTGGACCGCTTCGCTGACGCGCTCGGTGAGGAGCTCGACCAGGTCAGCGGCGGGGGAGCCGTGGTCAAAGCCGTGCGCGGTGAGTACGGCAGCGGCAAGACCTTCTTCACCCGCCATCTCGCTGAGAACGCCCTGCGCCGCGGCTACGCCACCGCCGAGGTGCAGATCTCCGAGACCGAGACCCCGCTGCACAAGCTCGAGACCGTATACCGGCGCACCACCGAGTCACTGCGCACCGCGAGCGTCGCACCCTCCGCGTTCCGTTCCGTGCTGGATACCTGGCTGTACACGATCGAAGAGGACGCGATCGACGCTGACCCCGCGATCGAACAGTCCGAGGATCGACTCGCTGCAGCAACCGGCGAGCTGCTCGACACCCGCCTCGCCGAGGTCAGCTCGTCCACCCCCGCTTTCGCTCTCGCTCTGCGTGCCTACCACCGCGCCTCCGGCGCCGAACCCGCGCTCGCCGACGGCCTCGCCGCCTGGCTCGCCGGCCAGCCCCACGTCGCCGCCTCCGCCAAGCGCGCCGCCGGCATCAAGGGGGACCTCGACCACTTCGGAGCGATGAGCTTCCTGCAGGGCCTGCTCACGGTATTGCGGGACGCCGGGCACCCCGGGCTGCTGCTCGTCCTCGACGAGGTCGAGACCCTGCAGCGAATGCGCTCCGACGTGCGGGATAAGGCGCTGAACGCCCTGCGCCAGCTCATGGACGAGATCGATGCCGGCCGCTACCCGGGCCTGTACCTCGTGCTCACCGGCACCCCCGCCTTCTACGACGGCCCGAACGGGGTGCACCGCCTGCCGCCGCTCGCCCAGCGCCTGGACACCCCGTTCATGCCCGACCCGCGGTTCGACAACCCGCGGGCCGTGCAGATCCGCCTGCCCGGCTTCACCCAGGACTCCCTCACCAAGGTGGGGATCCGCGTGCGCGACCTGTACCTGCGCGGCCGTGAGAACGCACCGCGCCTGGCGGAGAAGGTCACCGACGCGTACATCGCCGACTTCGCCCGCACCGTGGCCGGGGAGCTCGGCGCCAAGGTGGGGCTCGCGCCCCGGATCTTCCTGCGCAAGCTCGTGGACGTGCTGGACCGGGTGGACCAGTTCGAGGACTTCGACCCGCGACGTGACTACGACATCACCGTGAGCGCCTCCGAGCGGGCCGCCGCCGGGCCCAGCATCGACCCTGACGACGTCGACCTCGACCTCGGCGATGACTGAGCCGCTCACAGGGTTCGACGCGCTCGCACCCTCGGTGCAGCACCACATCGTCAACACCCTGGGCTGGCCCGGGCTGCGCCCGCTGCAGGATGCGTCCGTAGCTCCTCTGGTAGCGGGCGAGGACGCGATCCTGCTCGCACCCACCGCCGGTGGCAAGACCGAAGCGGCGACCTTCCCCCTTCTGACCCGGATGAGCGACGAGGACTGGCGCGGCACCTCCGTGCTGTACGTCTGCCCGCTGCGGGCGCTGTTGAACAACCTGCAGCCGCGACTGTCCTCCTATGCGCAGTGGCTGGGTCGGACCGCGGAGGTGCGCCACGGCGACACCACGGCCGGTCAGCGCAAGCGACTCCAGGCCGAGCCGCCGGACATCCTCCTCACGACCCCCGAATCGCTCGAGGCGATGCTCGTCTCCACGGTCACCTCACCGCAGGTGATGTTCGCGAACCTGCGGGCGATCGTGGTGGACGAGGCCCACGCCTTCGCCGGAGACGACCGAGGCTGGCACCTGCAGGGAGTCCTCTCCCGGCTCGAGGCGATCGCCGGACGACCACTGCAGCGCATCGGGCTCTCGGCGACGGTGGGGAATCCCCACGAGCTGCTGCGATGGTTGCGCGGCCCCGGACGCGACGGGCACGGCACAGTGATCGACCCCGGCGGCAGCGGGAAGGAGTCCGAGGTGCGCC
>DXDT01000066.1 GCA_019115335.1 Candidatus Brachybacterium merdigallinarum | reverse complement strand
GAGGACGGCGGTGCCCCGGGCGGTGAGGCCCCAGGCAGTGAAGGCGGCGAGCCCCCGTCGGGCCGTGAGGGTGGCGAGCCGCCCGCCGAGGGTGAGGGCGGCCCCGGTGAGCAGCCGCCGGCAGAAAGGCCGTCCGACGGCAATGAGGAGAGCACGCAGGACTGACTCAGCAGTTACGGCCGAGACTGCACACTTCGCAGCGGCCCGGCACCGGTCGTGTGTGAGGGGTCGGTTGTCCGCATGCATGCCGGTGCCGCGATGTAGGTCTCTGGGACCTTCGAAGGGACGTCTCATGGCCTGAAGAGCGCTCCTCCCTTCCTCCGCGGAGCACGACACACCGATTTCGTGACCAGTCCGTGACCAACTTTATTTCTGTCGAGCTGTAGACGGAATAATTCCCGGTCACTAACGTCGCCCACCATGGAACGGCAATGGAGCGTCAGGGAACAGCACCGTGAGAACGTGCTGGCGCTGCTGCGTCGCGGAAATCGGCTCACCCGCGGGGAGATCGCCGAAGGATTGAACCTCACTCGCTCCACGGTCTCCGATGTCCTCGGAGGTCTTCTCGACCAGGGAGTCATCACGGTCACGGAGCAGCGAGCCCCCGGTGGTCGTGGCCGCCCGGCAGAAGTCCTGGGTATCCATCCGGGCGCTGTGCGGTACATCGGCCTGGACTTCAGCCATGTCGGCGTCACGATCTGTCTCGCCAACTCCAACGGCGACGTCGTGGCGTCTGCGAGAGAGCAGTATCCGCACGGCGCCGGCTGGGAGGTCCGGGTCCGGCTCGCACTGCGCACGATCCGCGAGCTCGCCGTGGGCGAGGTGCATCTCGACTTCCTCGCCGGGATCGGGATCGGACTGCCCGGCCCGAACTCCGCGAGCTGGCACGGTTTCGTGTCCTCCTCACCACTCGAACCGTTCCAGATGGTCCGGGCACGCATCCGCGAGCTGTTCGCCGAATCGTTCGCATGCCCAGTGGTAGTGGACCATCACATCCGCTTCGCCGCCCTCTACGAAGCCACCACCGCGGGGGACGAGCACGGCAGCATCGTCTACCTCCGTCTCTCCACCGGGGTCGGAGGCGCGGTGCTCGGCGAGGGGACTGCCCTGCGAGGCAGCCACCTCCTCGCCGGCGAGATCGGGCACATGATCGTCGACGACAGCCCCGATGCCCAGGCATGTCGCTGCGGACGAAACGGCTGCCTCGAGACGGTCGCGTCCCTGGGCGCGGTCACCCGGCAGTGGCAGAAGGTCGTCGGCACGGACGGTGACCTCGCCCATCTCCGCGAAGCGCTCGAGAGCGGGGATCCGCGCGCACTCGAGCTCGTGACCTCGGTCGCCACCTCCGTCGGCCGCGTGCTGGGGGTCGCTACTCTCGTCATCGACCCCGCTGAGGTGGTCATCGCTGGCGAGATCGGGTCACTGCTCGAGCCCGTGATGCCCGTTCTCGAGCGGGCCATCGCCCGCCAGCGCCTGGCGGACGGCGTGCTGCCGGTCCGCAGCGGTGGCACCGCCCCGGAGCAGGGCGCTCGCGGCGCGATCGCGTATCTGCGCGCGGCAGACCGTCCCCGTCCCCGGCACCTTCCGACCTCTCCCCGTCCCCACCCTGCCGAAGGAGGACCACGTGTCCGCTGATCCCACCGGTGTGATCGCCGCACCCGACGAGGTCGACGACCTCGCCGAACCTGCCCCTGTTCGCAAGTCCTCGCGCAGAGGCCCCTCGCTCCCGCTGCTGAACGTCGTGACCGTCGTCCTCGGGATCGGACTGTGGTGGCTGGTGTCGCTCACGGGGCTGCAGATCCCCAGCCCGCCCGAGGTGGTGCTCGCCGCGGTCGACCTCACCACCTCCGGGGTCCTGCTCCAGGATGTCATCGCCTCGCTCGTGCGCGTGTTCTCCGGCTTCCTGCTCGGGACCGCCCTGGCGATCCCGGTCGGTTTCCTCATGGGCTGGTACAGCTGGGCGCGCGGCCTGCTCGAGCCCTGGGTGCAGTTCTTCCGCACCATCCCGCCGCTGGCGATCATCCCGCTTGCGATCGTGCTGATGGGCATCGGTGAGCAGCCCAAGATCTTCGTGATCTTCCTGGCGTCGTTCCTCGCGTGCGTGATCTCGACCTTCCAGGGCGTCGTCCAGGTCGACAAGACGCTTCTGAACGCCGCCCGCGTGCTCGGTGCGAAGGACGGGACGATCTTCGCCCGCGTCGTCGTGCCTGCTTCGACCCCATTCATCCTCGTAGGGATGCGCGTCGGCCTCGGCTCCGCCTGGGCGACCGTCGTGGCCGCCGAGCTGATCGCCGCCCAGCAGGGCCTCGGCTACCGCATGCAGCAGGCTCAGATCTACTACGACCTGCCCACCATCTTCGTGGGCATCCTCGTCATCGGCATCTTCGGATTCGTCATGGACCGGACCCTGCTGGCGATCGAGGCCCGTGCAACCCAGTGGCAGGAGCGCCGATGACCCCGACGAGAACCCCCGTGGACACTTCCACCTCCCGTGACCTGCGCAAGATCCAGGTCCGCGACGTCACCAAGCACTTCACCGTCGCGGGCGAACGTTTCGAGGCGCTCGGAGGAGTCAGTCTCGACGTCGCGGAGAACGAGTTCATCACCGTCGTGGGCCCCTCAGGCTGCGGGAAGTCCACGCTGATGAACATCCTCGCCGGTCTCGACGACCCCACCTCAGGCACCGCCAGCGTCGACGGGGTGGAAGTGGACGGCCCGAGCCCGGAGCGCGGCGTGATCTTCCAGCAGTACGCCCTGTTCCCGTGGCTCACCGTCCGCGACAACGTCGAGTTCGGGCTGAAGACCGCTCGTGTGCCGGCCGAGGAGCGTCGAGCCCGCGCACAGCACTTCATCGACATGGTGGGGCTGACCGACTTCGCGGACTCCCTGCCCAAGACGCTCTCCGGAGGCATGAAGCAGCGCTGCGCGATCGCCCGCGCCTATGCGATGAACCCCTCCATCCTGCTGATGGACGAGCCCTTCGGAGCTCTCGACGCGCTGACCCGGGTGCGTATGCAGGAGCAGCTCCTGGAGACCTGGGAACAGGACAAGCGCACGATCATGTTCATCACGCACGACGTCGACGAAGCCGCCTTCCTCGCCAGCCGGGTCGTCGTCATGGCGGCCAAGCCCGGACGCATCCACCGGATCATCGACGTCGACCTCCCCTACCCCCGCACCGAGCAGGTGCGGCTCTCCGAGGAGTTCACCGCGATCCGCAACGAGATCTGGACATCGGTCTACCACCAGTGACCCGACCCTGCCCGATCCCGCTGCGATCGATCACACCCTGCTTATCCCCATTCCGTACGACGCCGTCGGCAGAGCCGCCGCCGGTCCGCATCCCCGAGAGGACGTCCCTGTCATGAGCATCTCCCGTCGCACCCTCCTCGGCGGCCTCGCCGCCCTCCCAGCGCTCTCCACCCTCGCCGCCTGCGGCGGATCCGGAGGTTCCGGGACCACCGAGATCTCCTACGGCTACATCCCCGACTTCAACGGCGCGAGCCTCCTCGCGATCGCTGACGAGAACGGGCTGTGGGAGGAGAACGGCCTGAAGGCCACCCTGCAGACCTTCACCAACGGGCCGCTGCAGATCCAGGCGCTCGGCACCGGCGACCTCGACTTCGGGTACATCGGACCGGGAGCGATGTGGCTCCCCGCCTCCGGGAAGGCGAAGGTCATCACGATCAACGGAGTTGGACAGGCCGATCGTGTCATTGCCCAGCCCGGCATCGACTCGATCGAGGCGCTGGCCGGGAAGAAGGTCGCGATCCCCGAGGGGACCAGTGGCGACATGATCGTGCAGCTCGCACTCAAGGCGGCCGGCATGACCATCGACGACATCGAGAAGGTCGCGATGGACGCCGCCACCGTCGTCTCCGCCTTCGCCTCGGGTCAGGTCGATGCCGCAGGTATCTGGTACCCGATGATCGACAACATCAAGGCGCAGGTGCCGGACCTGGTCGAGCTGGCGCAGAACTCCGATTTCGCCGACGTCATGCAGTTCCCGAACGTGATGGTGACCTCCCCCACCTTCCCCGAGGAGAACGAGGAGACCACCATCGCGGTGCTGAGGGTGCTGCGCGCGGCGATGGATTTCCGTGCAGAGGACA
Source organism: Candidatus Brachybacterium merdigallinarum (assembly GCA_019115335.1). Taxonomy (GTDB): domain Bacteria; phylum Actinomycetota; class Actinomycetes; order Actinomycetales; family Dermabacteraceae; genus Brachybacterium; species Brachybacterium merdigallinarum. The sequence continues at coordinate 8,116 of DXDT01000066.1, read as the reverse complement.
TGGACAAGACCATCGAGCTGACCGCCGCGCTGACCCAGCAGGACGCGGAGGCTGTCGCCGCCGATGCGCAGAACGGTGAGTACTACCCGGCATCCGAACTGGATGGACTCGTCGAGGACGGCACAATCGAGACCTGGCTGACCGCCATGAACGGGTACTTCGAGGAGAACGGGAAGATCGAGGGGGAGACGGTCGCCCCGGGCGAGTACTTCACCTTCGACCTGTTCACCGAGGCGGGGAAGTGACCGTGACCGAGACGCGCAACAGCACGGAGCACACCACTGGCCCCCGCAATGTCCTGTCCATCCTCACCGACCAGCACCGAGCGGACACCCTGGGCTGCTACGGCAACCCGATCGTCAGCACCCCGAACCTCGATGCGCTCGCGGCCTCCGGCACCCGCTTCGACCGCTGGTACACGCCCACAGCGATCTGCACCCCGGCGCGAGCGAGCGTGCTCACGGGATACGCGCCGTTCCGCCACAAGCTGCTGGCGAACCATGAACGGAACGTCGGCTACCTCGAGGACCTCCCGGACGGGCAGTTCACCTTCTCACAGGCGCTGAAGGACGCCGGATACGAATGCTCTCTGCTGGGGAAGTGGCACGCGGGTGATCAGAAGCTCCGCGGCCACTACGGATTCGCCGGCGCCGAGCTGAACGGCTGGCACAACCCGGTGGATCATCCTGACTACCTCGCCTATCTCGAGGAGCGGGGCCTGCCGCCCTACGAGATCTCCGATCGGATGCGAGGTGTGCTCCCCAACGGCGGCCCCGGCAACCTCCTCGCCGCGCGCCTGCACCAGGGGGTCGAGGCGACGTTTGAGCACTATCTCGCCGACCGCGCGATCGAGCAGCTGCGCGCCCACGCAGCAGACCAGGAGGCGGACGGGACCCCGTTCTACCTGGGGCTCCACTTCTTCGGGCCCCACCTGCCGTACGTGGTGCCGGACGAGTACTTCGACATGTACGACCCCGACGAGATCGAGCTGCCCGCCTCGGTGCAGGAGACCTTCACAGACAAGCCACCCGTGCAGGCCAACTATTCAGCGCATTGGACGTTCGACACGATGAGCGAAGCCGACAGCCGCAAGCTCATCGCTGTGTACTGGGGGTACGTGACGCTGATCGATGAACAGATCGGCAGAGTGCTCGCAGAGCTGGATGCGCTCGGACTCCGCGACTCGACAGCAGTGATGTTCAGCTCCGACCACGGAGAGTTCACCGGCGCGCACCGACTGCATGACAAGGGGCCCGCCATGTACGAGGACATCTACCGCACCTGCGGTCTGGTCCGTGTCCCCGGGGCCCCCGCCGGTCAGGTCAGGGACGAGTTCGTGAGCCTGCTGGACACCACCGCGACCGTACTGGACTGGTGTGGGCTGGACCCGTCGCCCGCCGTCGACTCCCGCTCGCTGCTCCCCCTCGTGAGGGGAGAGGACGTCGAATGGGACGACTCGATCGTGTGCGAGTTCCACGGCCACCATTTCCCGTACCCGCAGCGGATGCTGCGCACGGACCGATACAAGCTGGTGGTCAACCCCGAGTCCGTCAACGAGCTCTACGACCTCGAACGAGACCCGGACGAGCTGCACAACCGGATCGATCACCCCGAGATGCGGGATGTGCGAGCTCGTCTCAGCGCAGAGCTCTATCGCCGGCTGCGCGCGAGGGGTGACAACTTCTACCACTGGATGACCTCGATGGCGGAGATCGGTCAGGTCGACTACGACCCGTCCATGAGTGGACTCGACGAAGGAACCCACAGCCCCGCCGCTCGGTGAGATCGACGGCGGAACCATCCGTGATCCGCACCGCCACGCTAGAACAGCCCAGGAGTCTCTCGCATGAACCGCCCGAACATCGTGTTCATCCTGTCCGACGACCACGCCGCGCACTCGATCTCCGCCTACGGCAGCCGTGTGAACACCACCCCGCACATGGATCGCCTCGCCGCAGAAGGCGCGACGATGGACGCGGTGTACTGCACGAACTCGATCTGTACGCCGTCGCGCGCCTCGATCCTCACGGGCACTTACAGCCACGTGAATCGAGCCTGCTCGATCTATTCCGAGTTCGACCACCGGGTCGGCACAGTCCCCGAGGTCCTGCAGGCCAGCGGCTACCAGACCGCTCTCTACGGCAAGTGGCATCTGGGAACCTCCGAGCGAGCGCTGCCTCGCGGGTTCGACGACTGGCGGATCTTCCCAGACCAGGGCGAGTACGTGGACCCGGTGATGATCGGGCCGGGCGGGCGTGAGCAGATCTCCGGCTACGCCACCGATGTCGTCACACGCCAGAGTCTGGATTTCCTGGACCGTCGCGATCGAGAGCGACCGTTCTGCCTGATGGTTCACCACAAGGCGCCGCACCGCCCCTGGATCCCACACCCCCGCTACGAAGGGATGTACGAGGCGGGCACCATCCCGGAACCGGAGACGATGTGGGATGAGCACGACACCCGCGCGCAGGTGGTGCGGGATGTGGCGATGCAGCTGGATGACCTGCTTCCCACCGACTACAAGGACGAGCTGCCTGCCGAGCTCGAGGGTGAGGGCCGTATCCGTGAACGTTCTGCCTGGAAGTACCAGCGCTACATGCGCGACTATCTCCGCTGTGTGCAGGCGGTGGACGACTCGGTGGGGGAGATCCTGGAGCATCTGGATGCGGAGGGGATCGCAGACGACACGCTCGTGGTCTACACCTCCGACCAAGGATTCTTCCTCGGGGACCACGGCTGGTTCGACAAACGGCTCATGCTCGACGAGTCCCTCACCATGCCGATGCTGCTGCGCTGGCCCGCTCGGATCCCTGCGGGGCACCGTGTCGACGACATCATCTCGAACGTGGACTTCGCCGCGACGCTGCTGGAGGCCGCGGGGGAGAGCCCCAAGGCTCTGCCGCAGCAGCAGGGGCGTAGCTTCCTGCGCCAGCTGCGGGGAGAGGGGGTCGAGGACTGGCGTCAGGCCGTCTACTACCGCTACTGGGAGCACGACGATCCCGAGCATCACGCACCTGCCCACTACGGGGTGCGCACCAAGGAGCTGAAGTACATCCACTACTACAACGACGGGCTCGGCAGTCCCGGCTCTTCGGGGCGGATCATGCCCGCCGAGGACGAGCTCTATGACCTCGTCGCTGATCCGCGCGAGATGACCAACGTCGCCGCCGACCCCACTTATGCGGAGGCGCTCGCCGAGATGCAGGAGCTCACTGCGCAACTGCAGGTCGAATATCAGGATGTCCCCTACACGGGGCCGGATACGCCTCGCCTGGAATGGCCTACGGCGGGGTGACCAGTGGGGCCGGGCGTTCCCGCGGGAACGTCATTCGCCCGGCCCGTTCCGCAGGAACCCCTCAGATCCCCAGCGCCCCCGCGCTGCACCCGTCGGCGTCATCGATGAGTGCGCCGTGCATCCGCACCTCGGTGCGCTCCTCCGGCGTCAGCACGCGCAGCTGCAGGCCGTGAGCGTCCTCGACGGAGAACCGAACCCCTCCCCGCTGACGTAGTCGAACTCCCGGACCTCGCTGAAGCCGTGGCCGGCGAGGATCTCGTTCAGGGGAGCCAGTCGGGGCTGCCACGAGCGCTCCTCGGCCGTGAACGCTTCGGCGTCCGCCTCCCACACGCGCGGGTCGTAGACGCAATCGCCGCCCTCGGTCTGCACCAGTGGGGCGCTGCGAGGGGTGGAGCTCGAGGACATCGGCGCCGACGGCGGCGGTGACCTCCTCGAACACCTGGGCGTAGTGGGCAGCCGCGTCCGGTGCGGGCAGCTCCTGCGGGCCGGTGCACCCGGCGAGGAGGAGCACGGCGACGGCCGCGCCGAGAGTTCCGGACACCGAGTGCGCTGTGCTCACGGCACCAGCATGCACTGCGCCGCGCGCCGAGGAGTTCTCGGCGTGGAGCTGGTGGTGGTTCGGCCGTGGCGTGCTCAGGCGGGGGCGTCTTCGGACTGGTCGGCGGTGATGTCGTGCTCCGTCTCGCCCAGCAGGTGGCTGCCGCCGATCGGTGCGGTGCTCCAGTCCCGCAGCGTGAAGCCGGTGTCGGGGTGGCCCTCGAGGGTGGCCATGCCGGTGTTGTACAGCGGGCGGGTCTCCCCGGTGGCGGAGTCGACCCCGCCGGCCAGCGCCGTGAACACGCGGATCGCGGCGCCGTGGCTGACCACCGCGACCGTGGCGTCGGGCGCGTGCTGGGAGGCGATGTGCCGCAGCGCGCCGGTGTACCGGGCCAGGAACTCGTGGCCGGTCTCGCCACCGGGCAGGCCCGCATCGAGCTCACCCGCGCTCCACGTCGAGAGGTTCTGCTGGTAGGCGTCGACCGCTTCCTTGTCGTCGCGCAGCTCGTACCGGCCGGCCAGGATCTCCTCGAGGCCCTCGGTCAGGCGCGGGTGTCGATGAAGCCTCCGACGTTCGCCGGGGTCTGGCCGTGACGGATCAGGAGAAGTCGCATGACCAGCACCGTACGCGATCCGCGGGGGCCGACGGCCGTGCGGTGTGGCCGCTGCCTCAACGGCGCCGGCGCAGCACCAGCAGCACGAACACCGTGACGGCCCGCTACTCCCGCTGCCGGGAGATGACGGCACGCTGCAGGAGCACGAAGATCAAGAGGATCCCTCCCGTGATGATCGTGGTCGCTTCCGGTGGGATCCCTCCGTCTCGCGTGATGAGCACATTCATCAGGCCGAGCACCAGTGCGCCGACCACGGAGCCGAGCACGAATCCGAATCCGCCGGTGAGCAGGGTGCCTCCGATGACGGCCGCAGCGATCGCGTCCAGCTCCCAGCCGATCCCGGTGATGTTCTGCGCAGAGCCCAGCCGGGAGGTGTACACGACAGCGGCGATCCCGGCGAGCGTTCCGCTGGCCAAGTAGATGAAGAGCTTCGTGCGCAGCACCGGCAGGCCCATCAGGGAGGCGGACTGCTCGGAGCCGCCGATCGCGTAGACGGTGCGGCCGGTGCGGGTGCGGTGGAGGATCACGAACGCGGCGATGACCACCAGCAGCGCGATGATCACTCCGGGCGTGATCACCAGGTCGTTGACCTTGGGTCCGTCGATGATCTTGAGCTTCGCGCCCAGCACCAGGATTCCGGACTCGTCCTCGAGCCGCAGCGGTTTGGTGCTGAGCATGGAGGCGAGCCCGCGGGCCAGGAACATCATCGCGAGGGTGGCGATGAAGGGCTGCACGTCGAAGAACTGGATGAGGACTCCGGAGACCGCGCCGATCATGGAGCCGATCAGGATCATCACCAGGATGACCAGCACTGCGTTCATCCCGGTTCCGGCCAGCATCACGCCGGCCACGGAGGACAGCGCGATGATCGCCCCGACCGAGAGGTCGATGCCGCCGCTGATGATCACGAAGGTGAGCCCCACGGCGAGGATCACGAGGTGCGCGTTGTTGATGAACAGGTTCGAGATCGTGCTGAGCTGGAAGATGCGCCCGTAGGCGATCTCGCCGTAGACCAGCATGACGGCGAAGATCACCAGCGCGGCCAGGGTGGGGAGGGCGGCGGCGCGGAAGCGCAGTCGCTGCCGCAGCTGGGCGCCGCGCGAGACAGCGGCCACCTGCGACGGAGTGGTGATGGCGGTGTTCATGCTGCGACAGCCTCCTTCGGGGCATCGACGCGCTGCTCGGGCTGTCGAGAGCGCCGGGAGCGGAACAGTGCCTGGATCCGTTCGGACTGCAGCAGGCACAGCACGACGATGACGATCGCCTTGAACGCCGGGGTGGCGGAGGAGGAGACGCCCAGGAACACGACGGTCTTGTCGAGGGTGGCGATCAGCAGTGCGCCGATCGCTGCCCCGGTGATGTTGAACTTCCCGCCGGCCAGTGAGGTGCCGCCGATGACGACTGCCAGGATCGCGTCCATCTCCAGCTGATACCCGGTGTTGGACACGTCCACGGTCATCACGCTGGCGGTCGCGAAGATGCCTGCCACGGCCGCCAGCGTGCCCGAGGCGATGTAGACAGCGAACAGCAGGCCGCGACGGTTCACACCGGCCAGCCGAGCCGCGCGGGGATCCATGCCGATCGCCTCGATCATCAGCCCCAGCGCGCTGCGACGCACCAGCAGGCCCACCAGGATCACGATCAGCACGGCGAGGACGAACACCACCGGGATCCCGAGCACGTACCCGTTGGCCAGCCAGCGGAACAGCTCATTGCTCGCCGCGGTGTTCTGGCCACCCGTGATCACTTTCGCCAGGCCGCGGCCGGCGAGCATCAGCACCAGGGTTGAGATGAACGGCTGCAGCCCGACCACGGAGACCAGCACCGCGTTGACGGCGCCGAGGGCCGCGCCCAGGAGCAGAGCCAGGCCCAGCGCGCCCAGTGCCGCCGCCGGGGAGGTGCCCGCCGATGCGAGGAACTCCATGGAGATGGCGCCGGCGACCGCCATCACGGATCCCACCGAGAGGTCGATGCCGGCGGTGGCGATCACCAGGCACATCCCCACCGAGATCATGGCGATGGGGGCGGCGGCACGCAGGATGTCGATGATGTTGCCGACCAGGCTGCCGGTGGTCGCGTTGTAGCTGATCGCGAGGTATGTGGGGTCCTTGATGCTGTTGACCAGCAGCAGCAGGGCGATCGCGATGACGCCCCAGAAATAGGGGCGACGGATCAGTTCTTTCAGCCCCGATGAGAGGTGAGCGTTCGCCTGGCTCATGAACCGGCTCCTGTTCCTGCGGGATGGCGGGCCTCGGATGCATCCGGCGCGGCGTCCGCAGCGTCCTCGGCGATGGTGGTGATCAGCGAATCGCTGGTGACTGTCTCGTCCACGAGCAGGTCGTCCAGCATCCGGCGGTCCTTGAGCACGATGATCCGGTCGCTGAGGCGCACCACTTCGTCGAGCTCGGAGGAGATGAACACGATCGCCACTCCCTCGTCCGCGAGAGCGATGACCTGCTCCATGATCTCTGTCTTCGCGCCCACGTCGATACCGCGGGTGGGCTCGTCGAGGATCAGCACCTCGGGTTTGGTCGCCAGCCATCGCCCCAGCAGCACCTTCTGCTGGTTGCCGCCGGAGAGATTGCGGATGGGTCGGTCAGGATCGGCGGGGCGTACGTTCAGGGCGGTCATGTACTTCTCGACCAGCGCCGTCTTCTCGTGGGCCGGCAGCGGGCGCGCCCAGCCCCGCTGCGCCTGGACAGCGAGTATGAGGTTCTCGCGAACGCTGAGGTCCCGGATGATTCCCTCGTCGCGGCGGTTCTCGCTCGCGTAGGCGATGTTGCCGGCCAGCGCCTGGGCGGGCGAGGAGATGTGGGCATCGGTGCCGCGCAGCTGCACCGTCCCGGTCTCCGGCTTGTCCGCCCCGTACACCAGACGGGCGAGCTCGGTGCGGCCACTCCCCAGCAATCCGGCGATGCCGAGCACCTCGCCGGCGTGGAAGGTGACGTCGGTCGGCTCCAGGCTGCCCTTGCGCCCGATGCCCTCCGCGCGATAGACGGGGGTGCTGCTGCGATCGACCTCGCGGCGTGAACTGGCGCGCTCGAGCGAGTCCAGGACCCCCGCTTCCTTGCCGATCATCGTGTTGATGAGGGTGGACTGGTCGATGTCACAAGTCATGAACTCGCCCTGGAACGTGCCATTGCGCAGCACGGTCAGGCGGTCACTGATCGCATAGACCTGGTCGAGGAAGTGGGAGACGAACAGGATCGCCACGCCGTCGTCCCGCAGCGTGCGGATCACCCGGAACAGGTCCTCCACCTCGCGCGCGTCGAGGCTGGAGGTGGGCTCGTCGAGGATCAGGACCTTCGAGTCGATGACCGTCGCCCGGCTGATCGCGACCAGCTGCTGGAGCGCGATCGACAGGGACGCCAGCGGCAGCCGCGGGTCCAGCGCGCCCAGTCCCACCTTCTGGAGCAGCTGGGAGGCCTGCCGGTGGGTGGCGCTCCAGTTGATGCCCAGGGGGCCGCGGGTCTCGTGCCCGAGCATCACGTTCTCGCCGATCGACAGGTTCGTGCACAGGTTCACCTCCTGGTACACGGTGGAGATGCCGGCGGCCTGGGCATCAGCGGTGCCGCTCAGCCGACGCTCGCTGCCGGAGACCAGCACGGTGCCCTCGTCGATGCTGTACACGCCCGTGAGGGCCTTGATCAGTGTGGACTTCCCGGCGCCG
>DXDT01000065.1 GCA_019115335.1 Candidatus Brachybacterium merdigallinarum | reverse complement strand
GTTCTCCAACCCCTTCATCTCCACCTTCTGCGACGCCACCGGCCTGATCATCTACTTCACCATCGCCACCGCCGTGCTCGGGCTCTGACAGCGGCGCTGTGCCGCGTAGGGCGGCACGGGTTTGCTGCGCTGAGGACTGATGAGCGAGGCGGCATCGGTCCTCAGCGCGACACACCTGCACGGGCGGCGGGGAGGGGGAGGCGCCGTCTGCTCGATCGTCGGATCGTCCAGGGCGTAACGCGGGAACGTCCCTTCCCTGCCGACCCTCCCCCTCATAGCCTCGGCACATGCTCGATGGCGAGCCAGCCCGGGATCGTCACCCGGAACGCGGATCGTCCCCCGAGCAGTCAGCAGTGATCGATCGCTGTCGGCCGGCGCGAGCCGACCGTCCACCGTCGGTCGCGCCTCTCACACGTCGTCGCATCATGACGGCCAGGACTCCGGAGGACTCGATGACGACCCACGGCCTGTCACGAAGGATTCTGCTCGCCGGTGCCGGACTCGGTGCCGCAGGCGGGCTCGCAGCCTGCATGAACACGAGCGGAGGCGGCGGCTCCGGCGACGAGGGAGGCGATGGAGACGGCAGCGGGGAGATCGTCTTCCAGAACTCCATCCAGGATCCCGCGCCGAAGGCCGCCATCGAAGCTCTCGTGGCGGACTACGACCAGCCGGTCACGATGAACTCCGTCGCCACGGAGCAGTACCGGGCTCAGCTGACGAACTACCTGCGCGCCTCCGACCCGCCGGACGTCTACAGCTGGTACGCAGGCTCCGTGGCCCGTGCCTACGCCTCCCAGGGGCTGCTGCTGGACGTCTCCTCGATGTGGGAGGGGGACGGCGCCTGTGCGGGCTTCCCCGATGCGCTGCGCACCCTCTCCACCGCCGACGACGGCACCCAGATCTTCGTCCCCACCAGCTACTACTGGTGGTCGGTGTTCTTCCGGAAGTCCGCCTTCGAGGAGTGGGGCGTCACCCCGCCCGAGACCTGGGACGACTTCCTCGCGCTCTGCGAGACGCTCCAGGGGCAGGGGATCATCCCGCTCGCCAACGGCGTCGGCGCGACGCCGTGGATGTCCTCCGGATGGTTCGACTACCTGAACCTGCGGATCAACGGCGCCGAGTACCACCGGCAGCTGCTCGCCGGCGAGCACGCCTTCAACAGCGCCGAGGTCAAGGCGGTCATGGAGGAGTACGCCAAGCTCATCCCCTTCATGGACCCCGACATGATGTCGTACTCCAACCAGGAGGCCGCGACCCCGTTCGCGCAGAAGAAGACGGCGATGTACCTCGTGGGCGCCTTCATCACCACGCACGTGCCGAGCGACGTCGTCGACGACCTCGACTTCTTCTCCGTCCCGGTGATCAACCCCGACGTCCCCACCGCCGAGGAGGCTCCGACCGACGGCTACTTCGCCGCCGCGGGGAGCGACGACCCGGAAGCGAGCCTCGCCTTCCTCAGCTACCTCGCAGCTCCCGAGCAGCAGCAGAGGTACATCGAGGAGGCCGGGTCCTCGAACCTCCCCACCTCCCCGGACGTCGACTCCTCCGGGTTCAGCGAGCTCACGAAGAAGGGCATGGACCTGCTCGCCACGACCGAGGAGATCACCCAGTTCTTCAACCGCGACTCCTCCGACGCCCTCCAGACGACCGCGGACGCCGCCCTCGTCCGCTTCCTCTCCGAACCCGAGGAGGTCGACGCCATCCTCGACGAATGGCAAGCCGCGGCGGAGCAGGTCTGGGACTCGTGACCTCCGCAGCCGCCCCCGCCCGCTCCCTTTCTGCCTCGTCCGGCGCGACGAAGGGGGTGCGACCGCCTGCACCGTCCCGCCGAGGCTGGGGCGCACGGCTGGCCCGGGTGCCCCTCGTGGTGTGGGTGATGCTCGCGGTGCCGCTCGCCGTCGAGGCGTTCTGGGTGTTCTGGCCCGCGATCAACTCGTTCTCCCTCGCGACCCTCCGCTGGGACGGCATCACCCCCGCGGAGAGCGTGGGCCTGCAGAACTTCGTCGACCTCTGGAACGACCCGATCTTCCGCACCGCGGCGTGGAACAACGTCCTCTGGCTGCTGTTCTTCGGGGTGCTCTCCATCGCGGGCGGCCTCGCTCTCGCCGTGGCCCTGAACAAGCCGGGCCGAGGCGTGGGCATCTACCGGGCGGCGATCTACCTGCCGATGGTCATCTCCTTGGCCGTCACCGGACTGTTCTGGCGGGTCATGTACCAGCCGGACGGCCCGATCAACAGTGCGCTCGAGCTGATCGGCCTCGGATTCCTGCAAAGGCAATGGCTCGCCGAGCCCGACGTGGCGCTCGGCGCGATCCTGGTCGCGGCGGTCTGGCGGCAGGTCGGCTATGTCATGGTCCTCTACTTGGCCGGGCTCAAGGGCTGCGACGCCTCGCTCGAGGAGGCGGCCGCCGTCGACGGCGCGAACGCCTGGCAGCGCTTCTGGAAGATCGTCATGCCGCAGCTGAGCGGCGTCCACACCGTGGTCATCGCGGTCACGGTCATCGACTCGCTGCGCGCCTTCGACATCGTGTGGACCATGACCCGCGGCGGCCCCTACAACTCGACGCAGCTGCTCAGCACCTACATGTTCCAGCAGGCGTTCACCGTGGGGAACCTCGGCTACGCCTCCGCGATCGCCGTGATCATCTTCCTCCTCGCGATCGGCTTCATCATCACCTACCTGATCCGCCAGGCCCGGACGGAGGACCCGGCATGACCACAGCAGTCGAAGCCCCCGCCGCCGCCCCCGTAGCACGGCGCCGACGACGCGGCGGGCGCTCCCCCTGGCTCCACGTCGTGATGATCCCGCTGACCGCCCTGTGGCTCAGCCCCATCGTGTTCGTCCTGTTCATCTCCGTGCGCTCCTTCGACGACATCGCCGCGCGGGGGCTCGCCGCCCTGCCCACCTCGATCGACCTCGAAGGCTACGTCTCCGCCCTCAGCGGCGGCGGGCTGCTGCGCGCCCTCGGGGTGAGCACCCTGGTCACCGGCACCGCGGTGATCGCCTCCCTGCTCCTGTCCTCCTGGGCCGCCTTCGCCCTCAGCCGCTATCCGATCCCCGGGCGGCGGGGCGTGCTGCTCGCGATGCTCGCCGGGAACCTGCTGCCTCCCCAGATCCTGCTGGTGCCCGTGGTGCGGATCTCCGAGAGCCTCGGCCTGCAGGACACCCTGCTCGCCCTGATCCTGGTCCAGGTGGGCTTCGGCATCGGCTTCTACACCTTCGTGCTCCACGGCTTCCTGCGCGGGCTCCCCGAGGAGCTGTTCGAGGCGGCACGGCTCGACGGGGCCGGAGCGCTGCGGATCTACCTCACCATCGTCCTGCCGCTCAGCCGCCCCTCCCTCGCCGCGCTCGCCGCACTCGCCACCACCTGGATCTTCAACGACCTCATCTGGGCGCTGACGATCCTCCGTACCGAGACCTCGTTCCCGATCAGCGCTGCTCTGCTGAACCTGATGGGCGGCTTCGGCAGCTCGTGGAACGTCATCGCCGCCGCCTCGCTCATCGCCGCGATCATCCCGGCCGCGGTCTTCTTCATGTTCCAGAAGCAGTTCGTCTCCGGACTGCTCGTCGGCTCCTCCAAGTGACCTCTCGCCCCCGAAAGGCAGCTTCGTGACCTCCAGCGTCGCCCCTGACACCGTTCCCCACGGCACCGAGCGCCCCGACACTGCGCCTCGTCAGCCCCGCGCCCTCGACCTCGCGGGGGAGTGGGTCTGCCGGCTGGACCGGGAGGGCGTGGGTGAGCGGGAACGCTGGTTCGCCGCGCCGCTCGTGCAAGAGACCATCCACCTGCAGCTTCCCGGATCGCTGCAGCACCAGGGGATCGGTGACCCGGTCACCCTCGACACCCAGTGGGTCGGCGGGATCGTCGACCGATCGTTCTTCACCGAGGACCGCTACGCGCCCTACCGCGAGGGCGAGGAGATCTCCGTGCCCTTCTGGCTCCAACCACGGGTCACGTACATGGGCGCTGCCTGGTACCAGCGGGAGATCCGGATCCCCGAGGACTGGTCCGGTCGACTCGTCGAGCTCGAGCTCGAACGGGTGCACTGGGAATCCGCCGCCTGGATCGACGACCACCCCCTCGGCTCCCGGAACAGTCTCAGCACCGCCCATCGGTACGAGCTCGGCCGGCTCACCCCGGGCACCCATCTGCTGACCCTCAGGATCGATAACCGCACCGTGATCGACGTGGGCCCGAACGCCCATTCCGTCTCCGACCACACCCAGGGCAACTGGAACGGCGTCATCGGGGACCTGCGGCTGACCGCGCACGACGAGGTGCGCCTGGGCCGGGTGCGGGTGTTCCCCGACGTCGCCCGGAGGCGGTTCACGGTCCGCACCGACGTGGTGAGCGGTCTGGCGAGCGTCGAGGACGGCGAGCTCACGGTGACCGCCCGCCGGGACGGGGTCCTGGTCGCACGGGAGCAGGTACGCGTGGAGATCGGTGCTGGCAAGGACTTCGGCTCCCGCGGGCTGCGCGGCAGCGGCACCCACCTCGACGTGGAGCTCGACCTCGGGGACCACGCCGTGACCTGGGACGAGTTCGACCCTCAGCTGTACGACCTCGAGGTCGAGCTGCGGGTCCGGGCCTCCGGCCGGGAGCAGCGAGATGTGGTCCGCCGCCGGGTGGGGCTGCGCGAGGTGGCCGTCCGCGGGAAGCAGATCGAGGTCAATGGCCGGCCCACCTTCCTCCGCGGCACCCTCGACTGCTGCGTCTTCCCCCTGACCGGCTACCCGCCCACCGAGGTCGAGCCCTGGCGTCACATCCTGCGCATCGTCAAGGCGCACGGGCTGAACCTGGTGCGGATGCACTCCTGGTGCCCGCCCGAGGCCGCCTTCGTCGCTGCCGACGAGGAGGGTGTCTACCTGCAGGTCGAGAGCCCGGTCTGGGCGAACATGGGAGCGGCTCTGGGGGAGGGGCGCCCCGTCGACGCCTTCATCCACCAGGAGACGGAGCGGATCCTGCGTGAGTACGGCGACCACCCGTCGTTCCTGATGATGGCCCACGGCAATGAGCCGGGCGGCCGCGACCGCGAGTTCCTCGCCGGATGGGTGAACCACTGGCGCACCATGGATCCCCGTCGGCTCTACACCAGCGCCGCCGGCTGGCCGGCCATCCCGCAGAACGATTATGACAACGTCCCCGAGCCCCGCGCCCACCGCTGGGGCGAGGGCCTCGAGTCCCGCCTCAACGCGGAGCCGCCCCACACCCGCGCCGACTACAGCTCCTTCGTCGAGGCGACCCCGCGGCCGATCATCAGCCACGAGATCGGCCAGTGGTGCGTGCACCCCGATCTTCGTGAGGTCGAGAAGTACACCGGCCTCCTGCAACCGCGGAACTTCGGGATCTTCCGCGACTTCCTCGAGCAGTCCGGGCGGCTCGACCGGGCCGATGCCTACGTCCACGCCTCCGGCCGGCTCCAGGTCCTCGCCTACAAGGAGGATGTCGAATCCGCGCTGCGCACCGAGGGCTTCGGCGGCTTCCACCTGCTGGGCCTGTCCGACTTCCCCGGTCAGGGCACCGCCCTGGTGGGCGTGCTCGACCCGTTCTGGGACAGCAAGGACTACTGCAGCCCCGAGGAGTTCCGCCGCTTCTGCGGCCGGACCGTCCCCCTCGCGCTGCTCGACCGGCGCGTGTGGGACCCCGCCGCGGAGCAGTCCTTCGACGTGCGGATCGCGCACTTCGGGGCACGGCCGCTCACGGCCGACGTCCGCTGGCGGCTCCTCGGCCCGGGCGGCGAGGAGCTGGCCAGCGGGGAGGTCACCGCCGACGAGGAGATCCCGATCGGCAACGCTGCCCTCCTGCAGGGGGTCACGATCCCGCCGGTGCCGGTGGACGGACCGACGCAGGCGTCGCTCGTCGTCTCGATCCACGATGAAGCAGAGGGGCCTGTCGAGAACGACTGGACGGTATGGCTCTTCCCCGAGGAACCGACCGCCGGCTCCGGCGCGGAGACCGCCGCTCGGGTCACGACCACCACCGACCTCGAGGAGGCGCTGGCCCTCGCCGCTGCGGGCGCCCGCGTGCTCTGCGAGGTCCCCGCCGAGGACCTGCCCGAGGACGTCGCCCTCGGCTTCACCCCCGTCTTCTGGAACACGGCCTGGACGAGCGGCCAGGCCCCGCACACGCTCGGCCTGCTCCACGACCCCGAGCACCCCGCGTTCGCCGGCTTCCCCTCGGACGGGGTCACCGACTGGCAGTGGTGGGCGGCGCTCCGCGGCGCCCGGCCCCTGCGCCTGGACAGCTTGCCGCTGGAGGTGAGACCCCTCGTGGAGGTGATCGACACCTGGTTCGAGGCCCGACGCCTCGCGGTCCTCGTCGAGGCCGAGGTCGGGGAGGGGCGGCTCCTGATCAGCTCCCTCGCGCTCGGCGGGGGCGGGGAGGACCGTCTCTCCGCCCGCCAACTGCGCCGCAGCCTCCTGGCGCACCTCGCCGCCCCCGGAACCGCTCCCGCCCCGACCCTGGACCCGGACCAGGTGCGGAGCCTGCTCGGCGGGGCCTGAGCGATGGGCGAGGACGGGACCGTGGCGCTGGTCGCGGGGCGGTCGACAGCGACGATCGACCGCCGCGGAGCGAGCCTGCGCGCCGTGCGCCTCGACGGGATCGACACGATCCAGCCGCTCCCCGCTGAGGCCGATCCCGCCCTCGCGGCGGGGGCGGTGCTGTTCCCCTGGCCGAACCGCGTCCGGGGAGCCCGCTGGCTGCTCCGTGGCGAGGAGCAGCGACTCGAGGTGACCGAGCCCGCGGCGGGGAACGCGCTGCACGGACTGGTGCTGCGGGAGTGCTTCGAGGTGGTTGAGCGGGCACCGAGCATGGTGCGACTGCGCACCGTGGTGGACCATCACCCGGGATATCCCTTCACCCTGTCGCTGGAGGTGGAGTACCGGCTCGCGGGCGACGGGCTCGAGGTTGAGATGCGGGCGGTCAACCTGGGCGCGCAGGAGGCGCCGGTCGCCCTCGGGGCCCACCCGTACCTCTGCGTCGGCGCGCAGGACGTGGCCGAGCTGGTCCTCGAGATCCCCGCCGCGCAGAGCCTGCTGCTGGGCCCCGATCACCTGCCACGGGAGCTGATCGATGTGCACTGCGGTCCGTTCGACCTGCGCGACGGGAGCCCTGTGCGCGACATGCCCGGGCACGCCGTCTACACCGATCCGGCCCCGCGAACGGAAAGCGCCCGGATCGAGCGGCGACTGCACGGACGCGAGGGAACGGTGATGCTGTGGTCCGACCGATGGCTGCACTGGACGCAGGTCTACCGCACCGAGGCCTTCCCGGCCGTGGAAGGAGGAGAGACGGTCACCGCGCTCGCCGTGGAGCCGATGACCGCACCGCCCGACGCCCTGTCCAGCGGCGTGGACCTCGAATGGCTGGCTCCTGGCGCAGAGTGG
>DXDT01000007.1 GCA_019115335.1 Candidatus Brachybacterium merdigallinarum | reverse complement strand
CCTGCCGTGCCACCGCTCACGCGAAGCCGTCCGCGGTGGTGAAGAACTGCTCCACGGCGTCCTCGATCGCGGTGTCCCCGAAGGCGACGGCCTCGTTGAGGTCCCCGAGCAGTGTGCGCAGCTCCGCGAACCCGGCCGGCCAGAGCCGGTTCAGCGGGGTGGAGGTCTCCGCGACCACGTCCATGAAGTCCATCGCCGCCTGCGCCGCCTCGTCGAGGGACCCGGAGAGCTGGTCGCGCGCCGCCTGCGAGGGCGGCATCCCCAGGGAGACGCCGAGCGCGGAGATCGCCGCCTCGCTGTTGATCATGAAGTTGACGATCTCGGTGGCGGTGGCGGCATCGGCGGTGGTGGAGGAGACCGACCACAGGCTGGCGGCATTCATCCACAGGCTCGGCGACGCCTCGACATACGGCGGGAGGTGGAGGGTCAGCGGGCTGTCCACCAGGCGGGTGTAGGAGATGAAGTCCTGCGTCCACCCGAAGCACATCGCTGCCCGCCCTGTGGCCATCGGGTTGGCGGCGATCTCGCCCTGGGCCTCGGCGGTGACGTCGGCAGGGGGCACGCTGCCGTTGGACCGCAGTTCCTCCCAGTACTCGAGCCACGCCGTGAGGTCCTCCGCGGTGGCGTTCAGGGTGCCGTCGTCGGCATAGAACTGGCGGCCGTCGTCTCGCACCTTGAGGATGAACAGGATCAGGTCCCCGCCGCCGTCCTGCAGTCCCCAGGCGTCTTCACCCAGTGACTGCGAGGCGGAGGCGGCCAGCTCGGCCAGTTCCTCCCAGGCATACTCCCCGGTGGGCAGCGTCACCCCGGACTCCCCGATGAGGTCCTGGTTCAGCACCAGCCCCATGGCGTTGGACGCCGCGACGACACCGAAGAGCTCGTCCTCGACCTGGCCGAACTCCGTCAGGCCCTCGTCGACAGCGGCCACGTCCAGGGTGTCCTGTGTGTTCAGGTCCAGCAGCGTCCCACGTCCCGCATAGTCCGGGATCATGCTCCCGGCCTGCATGATCAGGTCCGGCGCATTGCCACCGGCAGTCTGCGTCGCCAGGCGGTCCCAGTACCCGTCCCACGCCTGCGGCTCCCGGGCCACCTCGGTGCCGGTCTCCTCGGTGAAGGCGTCCAGGGCGGCGTTGACGGCTCCGTTCTCGGAATCGCCTCCCCACCAGGCGGCACGGGTTCCGCCGGAGCCTCCGCCGCCGCTTCCGCTCTCCGTGCCGACGGCGCAGGCACCGAGGGAGAGGGCGGTTCCGGCCAGCATCGCTCCGGCGAGGAGCGGACGACGGGGAATTCGGGTCGTGGGCGTGAACATGACATACCTCCGGATGAGCCGACAGCAGTGGCGGACACTCGCGCGAGAGCACACGATGTATAACGTTACATTCTCACGTTACACTGAGAGTAGAGGCT
This sequence comes from Candidatus Brachybacterium merdigallinarum, assembly GCA_019115335.1. Taxonomy (GTDB): domain Bacteria; phylum Actinomycetota; class Actinomycetes; order Actinomycetales; family Dermabacteraceae; genus Brachybacterium; species Brachybacterium merdigallinarum. The sequence continues at coordinate 1,096 of DXDT01000007.1, read as the reverse complement.
CGGCATCGTGCCGTCAACACATGCATCGGGTCGCCGTGCGGCCGACGACAGGGGGAGAGCGATGGAGCAGGCGAACCGCGGCCCGTCCAGGCGGCGCCCGCCGACGGTGAAGGACGTCGCCGAACGCGCGGGCGTCTCGTGGATGACCGTGTCGAACGTGGTGAACCAGAAGCCGAGCGTGCGCCCGGCGACCCGCCAGAAGGTCGAGGCGGCCATCAGCGAGCTCGGATATCGCAAGAGCCGCGCCGGCCAGCAGCTCCGCTCCGGGCGCACCAACATCCTCGCCCTCGCTCTCCCCGACCTGCGCACCCCCTATTTCGCCGCCCTGGCGCACGAGATCATCGGCGTGGCCGAGGAGCGCGGATACACCGTCCTCATCGCGGAGACGAAGAGCAGCCCGGAGCGGGAGCGGCATGCCGCCCGAGGGTTCGACACCCAGCTCGCCGACGGGGTGATCCTGCGACCGGACAGCCTGGACAGCGAACGGGTGCTGGACTCCACGGGGCAGATGCCGCTGGTGCTCCTCGGCGAGGGCACCCGGGAGGTCGAGCTGGATCACGTCACGCTCGACAATGCGGGCTCAGGCCGCGAGGCCACCGCGCACATCCTGTCCCTGAGTCGGCGTGCGCCGCTCTTCCTCGGCGCCCGCGAGGAGATGCAGTTCGGCCCCGGCTGGCAGCGATTCACCGGCTTCCGCTCCGCGCTCGAGGAGGCCGGCCTCGACGCTGCTGCGGCGCCTCCGGTGGACGTCCGCTCCTACGGGCGGGCGCCCGGCGCGGCCGCCGTCGAAGACCTCCTGCGCCGCGGTGTCACGTTCGACGCCCTGGTGTGCGCCACCGACCTCATCGCGATCGGTGCCATGCAGGCACTGCGCAGGGCCGGGGCGGCCATTCCCGACGACGTCGCCGTGCTCGGCTGGGACGGCACCCTGGAGGGCGAGTTCGCCAATCCCAGCCTGACCACGATCGGCGTGGACATCTCACGCGTCGCCCGGGAGGCGGTGGCGATGATGATCCGCCGGATCGAGGATCCCGGCGCCGATCCGGAGGTCGTCGAGGTGCCCCAGGAGCTGATCATCCGGGAGAGCACGGCCGGG
>DXDT01000006.1 GCA_019115335.1 Candidatus Brachybacterium merdigallinarum | reverse complement strand
CCATGCGCGCATCGAGCTCCGCGGCGACCTGCGCCGCATCGTCGAGCTCCGCGCGCAGACGGGCAGGGAGGTTCTTGCGGTACTTGTAGGAGAGCTTGTGCTCGGTGGATGCCCAGAAGTCCATCGCGATGGTGCGCAGCTGCAGCTCGACGGGCACGTGCTCGGTGTGCTCGGAGAGGAACACCGGCACCCTCACGATCAGGTGCAGGGAGCGGTAGCCGTTGGGCTTGGGGGAGGAGATGTAGTCCTTCACGGTCAGCACCTCGAGATCCGGCTGCTGGCTGAGCATGTCCGCGATCCAGTACACGTCCGAGACGAAGCTGCAGGTGATGCGGATCCCGGCGATGTCCAGCACGCGCTCGCGGATCGCGGCGACGGTCATGTCCGTGCCGGTGCGCATCGCCTTCTCCAGCATCGACTCGGTGGACTTCAGGCGGGCGCGCACATGCTCGATCGGGCTGTACTCGTGGATCTGCTCGAACTCCCGGCGCAGGATGTCGATCTTGGTCTCCACCTCGTCGATCCCGAACTGGTAGTGCATCCGCAGCGTGGTGAGCTCGCGATGGACCTGTCGCATCTGAGCGGCCAGGACCTCGGGATCCAGGTCGTCCTGCACCAGCTGCTGCTGGCGGGCACGGATCATCTGCTGCATCGAGCGGGAAGGGGCGTCAGCAGGGCTGTCCTGGTCGGAGCGCTCGAGGTCGGTCACGAGTCGGATCCCTTCAGCAGTGGAGACGGAACCCATAGAGAGTGCCAGATCCAGCTGGGGGCGAGGTGGGACAGGGCCGGGGCCTCGGGATCAGAGCTGCCCGGGGATGCCGGGCGGCACCCGGCGGCACCGGACGATGAACGCCTGCTCACCAGGTGAGCGCCGCCTCCCGGAGCGTCTGGGCGACCTGCGTCGTCGCCGGATTGGACTCCGCCCCGGGACGCTGCACCAGCAGCAGCGAGAGCCTCGGCGGCCGCTCGCACTCCTCGAGCTGCACGAGCGCGCCGGAGGCGAGGCCCTCCTCGCACAGCGAACGCGGCAGCACGCTGTACCCGGCGCCGGCCCGCACGGCGGTGACCACCGCGTGCAGACTCGGCACCGTCATCGCCGGGCCCACCTCCGGATGCTCCTTGCCGTACCGGGCGCGCCAATAGCGGCGCACCACCGGCATGTCCTCCGCCATGCTCACCAGCGGCACCGCCTCCAGCGCCGCGCAGACCGGCTGACCGGTGGGGCGGGCGAAGACTCGCTCCGCCCAGTCCCGCCCGGTGACCAGCAGGTGCTCCTCCTCGGCGAGCGGGGCCACGGACAGCGCCCGGCCACGAGGACGCCGGGTGGTGATCAGCAGGTCATGGCGTCCCTCGCGCAGCTGATCGAGCAGGGCGCCCTCCTCCTCGGTCTCGATGCGCAGCTGGATCCCGTTCGCGACCAGCGGCGCGAGTGCCGGCAGCACCCGGGCGCACAGCAGCTCGGAAGGTCCGGCCAGATGCACTGGGCTCGTGCGACCGTCGAGCTCGCAGTTGCCCGAGGCCACCAGTTCCAGGTCATCCAGCGCCGCAGCGATCCTGCTCGCCAGCTCCCGGGCGAAGGGGGTGGGTTCGACGCCGCGAGGCAGGCGCTGGAACAGCTGGCGGCCCAGCTGCTGCTCGAGGGACCGGATCTGGGAGGTCACCGTGGGCTGGGTGAGTCCCAGCACCGGCGCCGCCCCGGTGAAGGACCCGGCGCGATGCACCGCGAGGAAGGTGCGCAGCAGGTTGAGATCCTGGGCAGGGGCAGGGGGCTGTGCCGGGGCGATGGGCAGGGCAGGAACCGGAGCGGGCGAGGCCATGCCACGAGCGTACGCCCGCCCCCACCGCCGCGCCATAGGGAAACACATGGCAGGCATAGGTGTTGCTATTGGTCGAACCGTGGGGTGGAGGGTTAGGCTCGCCGGCATCGGAGTGCCCCGAGAGCATCGCTGCGGCGATGGCCCGGGGCGCTCCCACGTCCGTCGACCCCTCACCGGAGGCCACCATGTCCCAGCACCTGCTCGCACCGATCACCCTGCGAGACCTCACCGTCCGCAACCGCATCTGGGTGCCGCCCATGTGCCAGTACTCCGTCGCCGCGCAGGACGGCATCGCCACCGACTGGCACCTGATGCACTACGGCTCCCTCGCCCGCGGCGGTGCGGGCGCCGTGATCCTCGAGGCCACCGGCGTGCTGCCCGAAGGGCGCATCGCACCGCAGGACCTCGGGCTCTGGAACGACGCCCAGCGCGATGCGCTGCGCCCGATCACCGAGCTCATCCACAGCCAGGGCGCGGCCGCTGGTATCCAGCTCGCCCATGCTGGGCGCAAGGCCTCCACCGAGCCCGAATGGGGGACCCCGCACCCCGGAGCCTCCCTGCCCGCGGGGGAGGGCGGCTGGACCACCGTCGGCCCCTCCGTGCTCGCCCACGGCGACCTCACCGCCCCCGCTGCCCTGGACGAGGCAGGGATCGACGGCGTGGTCGAGGCGTTCGCCGCAGCCGCCGGGCGCGCGGTCCAGGCCGGCATCGACCTCATCGAGATCCACAGCGCTCACGGCTACCTCCTGCACGAGTTCCTCTCGCCGCTGAGCAACCACCGCACCGATTCCTACGGCGGGGAGCTCGCCGGACGTGCGCGCCTGCTGCTGCGCATCGTCGACGCGGTGCGGGCACGGATCCCTCAGGGCATGCCGCTGCTGGTGCGCCTCTCGGCCACCGAATGGGTCGAGGGCGGCTTCGACCTCGACGAGGCCACCGAGGTGGTCACCTGGCTGGGCGAGCACGGGGTGGACATGGTGGACGTCTCCTCCGGGGGCAACGCCGTGCTGCCCGAGGGGGCGTCGATCCCCGTCGGCCCCGGCTACCAGACCCCGCTGGCGGCGCATCTGCGCGAGCGCACCGCGGTCCCGATCTCCGCGGTCGGGATGATCGATGAGCCCTTCCAGGCCGAGCACGTGCTGGCCACCGGGCAGGCCGACGTGGTCCGAGTGGGGCGCGCTTTCCTGCGTGACCCGCACTGGGGCCTGCACGCCGCGATCGCCCTGCGGGGAGGTGCAGAGATCGTGCCGCCGCAGTACCGGCGCGCCTTCCGCCAGCAGCTGGCGCGCTCCTGAGCGGTATCGCGGAACCGTCCGGCCCAGCTCAGGGCGCAGCGACCCGCTGGCCCCGGGAGTAGGAGACGCCGAGCGCCGTGCTGAGAGTCATCAGGTACGTGGCGATCGAGGCGGCCTCCTCCCCAGCGAACCCGTGCACGCACAAAGGCGAAGGCCCCGGCGCTCGTGCACCGGGGCCTTCGCTGACGATACCGAGCGGTATCAGCGGGGTGATCGACGGGGCTTGAACCCGCGACCGCCTGGATCACAACCAGGAGCTCTACCAACTGAGCTACGACCACCATGTGCGGAGCGAACTCCGCGACGAGCAACAAGCATACCCCTTCTGCTGCATGAAATCTCCTTGCAGGAGCTCCACGGGGTGTGAGACGTGTCGCTCAGAGCAGCTCGGCGCGCAGTTGCTCGGGGGATTTCGGGGAGAGCAGACCGGGTGCGACGTCGAAGGGGGTGCGTGCCCCGTGCTCGCCGGCGGCGGCCAGGCGGGCGGCGGCCCGGGCATAGGCCACCAGCACGCTCGCGGTGAACTCGGGGTTGGACTCCTCCTGCAGCCGGTACTCGATGGTCTGCGTCGTGCCGGGGGAGGACTCGCCCGAGCGGATCACGAAACCGCCGTGGGGCATGCCCTGGTGGTCGCGGGCCAGCTCCTCGGCGGTGAGGAAATGGACCGTGGTGTCGTAGGGCTCGAAGTAGTGCGGCATCGTCACGATCGCCTCGCGCACGGCGTCGGCGTCGGCACCCTCCTCGAGCACCACGTAGCACTCGCGCACGTGCTTCTCGCGGGTGCTGAGCTCGGGCTGTTCACCGGCGCGGACCCGTGCGATGGCGTCCTCGGAGGGGATCGTGTACTGCACGGCGGCGGCGACCCCGTCCACGCGGCGCACGGCGTCGGAGTGCCCCTGGGACAGGCCGCGGCCCCAGAAGGTGTAGGTCTCGCCCGAGGCGAGGATCGACTCGCCGAACAGGCGATTGATCGAGAACAGGCCGGGATCCCAGCCGGTGGAGATCAGGGCGGTGGTGCCGGCCTCGCGGGCCGCGGCGTCGACGGCCGCGAAGTGCTCCGGGATCCGGGCGTGGGTGTCGAAGCTGTCCACCACGGTGAAGCGCGCGGCGAGCTGCGGGGTCTGCTCGGGCAGGTCCGACTTGGAGCCGCCGCACAGCACGAGCACATCGATCTCGCCCGTCATCGACTCGAGCTCATCGATCGCGCGCACTGGCGTGTACTCGTGCACGGTGGTCACGGTCGCCGGGTCGCGCCGGGTGAAGACCCCCACCAGCTCCATGTCCTCCTGGAGGGAGACGGCGAGCTCGACCCCGCGTCCCAGGTTGCCGTAGCCGACGATTCCGATCCGGTGTGCAGTCATGGTCCTCGTTCTGCTCATTGGGGGCTGTGCGCCCGCGGCTCGGGCGCCGGAGCGATCCTACTGAAGGCGACGGGTCCGGTGTGCGTTGCGGCGGTCCGGCCGGGGGAGCAGACTGGCGGCATGATCGTCGCCTTCTCCGTCCAGCCCACCGGTGAGCCCTCCGACCCGGCCCTCGCCCGCGACCTCGGGGAGGGGGCCGATGCCGCGAGCGTGCACGACGCGGTCGCGGCCGCCGTGAGGATCGTGCGCGACTCCGGCCTGCCGACCCGCACCTCCGCGATGTTCACCGAGATCGAGGGGGAGTGGGACGAGGTGATGGACGTGGTCAAGCGCGCCACCGCCGAGGCGGGCCGTTACGGCTCCCGCGTCTCCCTGGTGCTCAAGGCCGACATCCGCCCGGGCCACGAGGGGGAGCTGGACGGGAAGATCGAGCGGATGCAGGCCGCCGTCGACCGGCTCGATCAGGACTGATCACCACCCCGGAAGGCCGAGTCCCGCTCCGCCGTGCGCAGGCCGAGGGATGACGACGCCGCCGGTGGATCACCGGCGGCATCGTCGTGTCCGAGGCGGGAGTGCCTGCTCAGAGGTCGCTGTCCAACAGCCCGTCCCGCAGCGCTGCCGCGAGCGTCGGGGTGACCGGCAGGCGGGGGATGAGCGTGGCCTGGAAGGCGTGGTAGATGTCCGGCTTGCCGGGCCAGGTCACGCCCTGCGGCTCGTTGTGCGCGTCGAGCTCGTGGATCCAGGAGCCGGACTCCGCGTCGATCAGGTAGCTGGAGATGTACTCCCACCACTGCTCGTAGCGCTCGGCCCAGGCGCGGTCCCCGGTCACCCGGTGCATCACCGCGGCGGCGCCGACGGCCTCGGCGGCCACCCAGTGCATCCGCTCGCGCGCCACCGGGGTGCCGTCCCAGTCCACGGTGTAGCCGAAGCCGGGCTCGCCATCGCTGCCGAAGGCGGCGGCGGCCTTCTCCATCAGTGCGGTCGCGGCCTCGAGCATCCACTCGGGGGCCTCTCCGTCGGCGGCGATCAGCGCGGCCCGGGCGTGCAGCACCAGGCGCGCCCATTCGATCCAGTGACCGATCGTCGCACCGTAGGGCCGGAACGCATGCTTCGGATCCTCGCGGTTGTAGTCCAGCAGCGGGGTCCAGTCGGTGTCGTAGTGCTCGGGCAGCGCCCAGTCGTTCGCGCGCGCGAACTCGTCGATCGCGCGGGTGGCGATGTCGACGGCACGGTCCAGCCAGCGGCGCTGCCCGGTGACGTCGGCCGCGGCCAGCAGCGCCTCGACGGTGTGCATGTTCGCGTTGATCCCGCGGTACTCCTCCAGCTGGGTGAAGGTGCGGTCGAACGTGTCCACGCTCATCCCGGCACGGGCCTCGAAGAAGCGCTCGTCGAGCACGGCGAGGGCATCATCGAGCAGCTCGGCGGCGCCGGGGCGGCCGGCAGCGGTGGCGGAGGCCGCGGCGAGTACCACGAAGGCGTGGGCGTAGGCCTGCTTGGAGTCGTCGACTGCTTCTCCGTCGGCGACCGCGGCGTACCAGCCGCCGTGCTCGGCG